>JBAHZV010000156.1:0-21351 GCA_037132845.1 Psychromonas sp. | reverse complement strand
TGGGCCATAAAAATGACCAGGCGATCAACGTGATCGTCTGGAGGTATATTGAGAGTGTTTTGTCGATGTTTTTATTTTTTGAAAAATAGCGTTAAAACCATGTCAAGAGGTATTTTGGATAATTACGCTGAATGGTTACTTAGTTTTTACCTTTTCTTTATTTACTTTTATTTCATAGTTCAGCTTCACCGTTACTTTTTTGCCCGCTGTTTCTAACTGATAAAGATAAAGTAAGGTCGGCGTTTTTTGTTGTAAATCTCTCACAATGGCCTTAGGTGTTAAGAGATGTTGTGGCAGTTGTTGTAAAAATTCTACGGGTAAACGCCTATCAGTCGAGCGACCCTTTGTTTTCTGCGTTCGTAACATATGCAAAAGATCGCTATCTTGAATACTGACCACTGCGCTATTAAGCAAGACATTCTCTTTCTTTAGTGCATTGACCACATCAGGAGAAAGCGCACCCACATGCCATGTTGTACCGCGCGGGATAGCTTTGCCAATTGCTATTTGCTTCACTGCATCCTCTACGCCTTGAGCAAACACTTTGCCTACCTCTGCGCTAATGGCTTTCACCTGCATTAAATCAGTGATGCTAATAGCAGCGAGCATGGGCTCTGCATCAATCGCTTTTACCATTGCGTTATCAGCGAGCTGCGCTAAACGACTGCCTGCGTTATAGTCCCAACCAGGATCAATTCCAATGGGCACCTGGCTGACTTCACCCGTGCGTTTATTTTTAACTTCACGGGTTTTAATAACAGGTGAACCCGTTTGTATTGCACTGCGTTTTTCGGTAAATCTGCCTGTCGGCAAACCTGAGTGTTCATCTAGTTCTTGCTCTCTTGCACTGACACCAGACTCTGTTAGTTTCTCAAGCTCAGCGGCTGATACGCTACGAACGCGACAGTTACAGCCCCAGCCATTTTGTGGCAAGTGCGTTTTCCAAAAATCGTCATCAACAGGTAAACATAATCCTGCCCATGCTTGATGCTCCACGCGATGCTCTCGACTCGCGCCGAGTTCGTAAAGCAGATAAGGGTGCGTTTCTTTATTACGCTCAACCCGTTCCCATTGACCCGCGGTCATCGCAGTGCGCATGTTGGTATCAAAGATGGTTTTTAAGCGTGCGTCACTGCCCAGTTGCACTAATTTATCACTTTCATCAAGCGGGTCTTTCATCATTTGCTTTCCCCACCATCCTTTTTTAACCAAAGTGGGCTTGAGGTTATCGGCAAATTGTTTAAATGTTTGCCCCTGCTCAATCGCATCTAACATGGCTTGTTTGGTATCGGCGAGCAAGTCTAACTGCATCATCTTCGCAACAGTAAAACTGCTGTTATGCTCATCACGCCAAACATCTTGAAAGCTAAAGCCTGGCGTGAGTTTCTTTTGTTGAAGGTAGTTAAGCGCCTCTTTGGGTACTTTCCCTGTATTTGAATCAGTCATCGGTTGCATCTCCAAGGGCGCGAGCTTGCCAACAAAGCACGGTGAGTTGTTCAATAAATTCACTGGCGCCCAGTTCATCAGCAAGCTGTGGCAGTGCGGCGCTAAACGCTTCAAAACTGATTGATGATTGCGCGAGTGTTAGAACAGGGTTTAAAATCGGCTCGCCTATCTCTTCCCATTCATCTAATGCTTGCTGGGTTAACCTGTCCATTTCAGCATTACTGTCTATTTGTTTATTCAGAGACTGTGAATTTATCGCCAAATTTAAAGGGGAGTTAAGGGGGGATTGTTGATGATTTAAAGCCATCGGTTTTTCAGTGTTCCCTTTTTCATCAGCCACGGGAAGAAGTGAGCCTTCTGGGTACAGCAACTCGCTCTTACTATCGGGATCAGACAGCCCCATTTTATCGCGCACATCACTCATCTGTACTTTGAGACCACGGTCAATCAGTGGCACTAATGCATCAACCCACGCTTTAGTGTCTTCTGCTTCTTCAAGTGTTATCTCGATGCTCGGATAGTGTTGCTGTGCACCAAAGTTCATATCTATGAACGGCTTAACAAGGTATTGATTCAGCGTGTTAGCGAGTTGACGCGCATCCCATTTAATGATGTCTTTACGCACTTCATTGTGCACCGTCGCTTGCGATTGACTTGAGCCATTGTCACTGGTCATGGTTTGACCGAGTACCGCTTTTGAGGTTTGACGATCGGCCCAATCGGCCATGCTCTCAAATAATGTTTCCCCTCCGTTGCCTTTGGCGGTTTCAACCATCTCTATCTGCATCGACTCCGGTATAACCGCCCCTGCATCACTGGCAATGGTGGCAATGGCATTGATTAACGTCTTAATGTCGTCCTCACTGGCATTGCCATGATATTTACCAATACGGATAGGCATACCGAATACTTCGGCAAAGGCCCACCAATCGCGCACAGTGTAGCTTTTGAGCATGTACATCACGGACACTAAGCGCGCCAGGCCATTACGCAAAAAATGTCCCGATTTCATGCGCGGGAAGTGGCAAATGTAACCACAATCTTTTAGTGGTTCACCTTCTTCTTGCTGATCATCCGTCACCAGGCGTACTTCAGAAAGTGTCGCTTTATCTAAACGAATAAAGCGCGGATCAACCCAATTGTAGGCGCTTGGCATCCACGGCGTACTTTGTGTATTCCAAATAATTTCAACCAGACCAATGCCTTTCCCGAGACCGTCCATCAAATCAAAACAGCAGTCAGGTAACGCTGGATTGCGTAACAACTGACGCACGGCTTCACACATTTCTATGTCAGCTTTATCATCGCTAAAGGCTTCGACTGTCGGCTCTAAACTCGTCACCGCGAGCTTTCTGGTAGATAGCACACTGCGATAATGCAGATCGCGCTCTTCCATCTCTTCAGCAAGAATAAAATACTCTTCAGCATTGCCATTCATGACATTCTTTAGTACTCCCGCCAATTTATTTGGCGTTAACCCTGCAGCAATACTTTTTTGCGCAGCCGGTGTGCGTACGCCTGTAGTGAAAGCTTTGCTTTGTTGCTCACTTAAATGGGCTTTTTCAGCGGAGGTGAAAGGTTTTAAGGTAACGGGGTTGATAATTTTACTCGTGTTTTTATTTTCAGGGTTGCTCACAATAGACCACCTTTCATATTTTTGAATCCCCGCGTGGTTTTAAATTGTCGCGTAGGGGCTTGCGCATTTTTTTGAGGGATTAAACGGTGCAGCTCGTAACGACGACACTCTTCTTTTGATGCCATGTAGGCGAGAAAAATAGCAATAGCACTGTCACCGTGTCGCTTCGCACCGCTTTCGCCTTTGGTGCGCCCTGCATCAATGCTTGGGATGCCGCGGATGATCTGAATCGCTGAAAAATCATTGATGACATCTTCATTTTTGGGCATCAACAACTCTTCATCTTCAAAACCCGCCTTGAATTTTGGCATGTTGTCACGGTAATACGCACTGCTAAGCATGACCTCTTCAACTTCTGCACCGTATTTTTCTTTGGCGGACTCTGCAATCCATTGGCCATTACCCCGCGCATCGAGTTTGATGCCGTCACGCTTGGGTAATGCATCACAGATATAAAACAGCGCCTGCTCTTGTTGCTTAAACGGTACGTTAGAAAGCTCAACTAAAAAGGGAATGCTACGCTGGGTATTGGCATGCACGGTGATAGGCGCGAAGACAGTTAAATCACCATTACGGGCAAAATCTTCCCCTAGGCAATGACGCAGGTGTTTAGGTAATTTATTAAGCAAGGGTAAAACGTTTATCACCAGCCACTCTTGCATGTCAGCGCGACGACGATGCTCTGGCATGTTGTTGAACTCAGTTGAGCCGATGAATTGCACGACATCATTATCTAACGTAGCAGCACGCTCACGGTAAGAGCGTGGGATGTATACGCCACTGCCAGATTTAGGCACACAGTAATATTCTTCTTGGGCATCATCCGTGGTTGCAGTTGCTTTTAATAAGCCTGCAATCCAATCATCTTGTGATTGTTGTGACCACGCTTTTTTGGTTATTTGGCAAATACGTTTATAAAGCCCTTGCTCACAAGCATCATCGAGGGTGATAGTGTGTACGCTATAGTCTTTTTTACCTGCACGACTCTGTTGTATCAGCTCGTTAAAAAGGTTATCAGTGCCATTGTGCGTACTGATTAGGCGCACCTTACTGCCCCACATTGTTAATGCTAAAGCGGCTTTTAATACTTCGCCTAGTTTTTCATGGAACGCGGCTTCATCAATGGTGACGTTACCTTGCATACCACGTAGATTAGAGGGGTTACTTGATAATGCTTGAATTTTAAAGCCACTGGCAAAGTAAATAACAAAGGTTAGTATTTCTTTATCACCACTGTTATCGCCATTGGCATCTAAAAAAACTTCCTCTTGAATTTCACCCGCCGCTTTGTTGAATATTTTTGCCCACATCGCACAGGCATCAATGAACTCGCGCGCCATCTCCTTGTTTGAACCCACGTAAAAATGATGACAACCACTGTCTGCTTTTCGGGTAGAGGCGCTTAATACCGCATCACTGGCTTCTGCCCACGTTAAGCCTGTTCGGCGGCTTTTCTCAGCTATTTTGAGTTGTGATGTGTCTGCTATCCATGCTTTTTGATAAGGAAGTAAGACCTCTGTTTCATTAAAATGTTGACGGGTTGGCATCTTAGGCGATCCCTAATATTTCATTTTTAAGTTGGGTAACAGCGGCCGCGGTAAGCCCTGCTGACTTGGCGGTGGTTTCGGTGAGCTTGGCAACTTCTTCAGCAAAGGCTTTTCTGATCTCTTTTTCACGCTTGTGTGACAGCATGGCGGTTTGCTCTAAGCGTTGACAGGCAAGCATGACATCTTTGATCATGCTGACATCAACCTCTTTGGCATCGTCGGTGTTCATCATCGCTTTAAACAGTTGCGCGCGACCCATCTCTAAAACAAGTTTGGTCACTTCACCTGTGGGTTTGTCACCTAATTGTGCAACCCACACTTTTGAAATCTCACGCATCTCACGCAGGTTTTTACCCACTTGCTCCATCTTAGAGGAATAGCGATTGATACCTGATTTAGAGGGTTTGATAGCATCGGAATAACCGTTATCTTCAATAAAGGCATTAACCGCTTCTAATATCTCAACTTGACTATGCTTGGCATCACGCAACATTTTATCAAGTAGCGCTTTCACTTCTTCAGGTAACAGGTCGATTTTAGAGCGCTTACCGCGAGTGGTTTTTTCGCTCATATTACACCTCTGGGCGAGGGCGATTTACACCGGGGTTACGGGCGCGCCCAGAGGCAATATCTAATCCGCGACGGGTGATAGTGGCAACCAGTAGTGTTCCTACTTTTTCAAGGGTTATCAGGGCTTGCTCTTCAAGCCAGGCAAGTTCACTGTTTAAGTTGTCATGTGATGTCCCTGCGCCAATGGCTTCTAGCGCGGTCATTAGCATTAAATCATTTTGATCGTAACCGGCATCTTCTTTTAAAATCTCTAAAATTTGCAGGCGTTGCACTTTTGCGAGGATCGTCTTCATGCCCATCTATTTATCTCCTTTTAATTCATTTTCAGTTAGCATTTCTGTCATGCGCTGTACTGACCGCAACTGTGGCGCAATCGCATCTAACTGCCCACTGACGCGCAGTAACTGCTTATCAAGCTCATGCACCGACTCTTTTGTAGGCAGTTGTTTAACATCCGTTTCTAGTTTCGTGATGCGTTTATCTAACCTTTCAACGTTGTCTTTTTTGGAGTATGTTTTAGCTAATGCCCAGTTGGCCCCTAACATGAGAAGTGTAATAACGGCATAAATTTGCACCCAATATTTGGTCAATGTGTCAAGCAAAGTGCTTTCTTCCTTCTTCAAAATTCGTTTGGCAAGGGACGCAACGAGGCGCATCAGGATAGAGAGCAGAGCGTTCAAGTGGGATGATGTTTTCACAATCCATGCAACAGTGCTTACCATCAACGATGTGAGCACGCGCTGTTGGCGGGTGGCGCTGATTGTTGATTTGTCGTTGCAGTGCGGCTTCACTGTGTTTATTCGCTTTATCAACGATGTCGCTCATGACTCTTCCTTGTTAGCTGAAGAGGAAAAAGTTTTCTTTAGCCCCTTAATCACGCCCACGGGTGTGATACCTGCTTGTGTTTGTTTATCGAGAGAGCGTTTGTGAATACTGATACCCAACACACTTAACGCGATACCAAACAAGGGGGTGAGTGCAACGATGCTATTAACAATATCAGCCGCATTTTCAGGGTAAACGACCATTGCAAAAGCCAATCCAAAAAAGAGCAGGCACCATGCAAGGCACATTGCGTAACCAAAAGTGGGCCGCCAGCGCCGAACATAGGCATCATTGCTGGCAAGTTCTGTTTGCATGGTGACATGTAGCTGTTGCAAGTTGGATTTGCGCTCATCGCTTTCAAGCGATGCGTGTTTAAAGGCGAGGTCTCTCAACTGAGCCTGATTGTCAAACTCCAACTGTTTTAGCTTAATCAGTGCATCAGGGTTGTTTCTTAGCGCTTGCTCTATTGCGGCGGGTGTGTTTTCTACTCCCAGAGCAGAAGCAACCAACCCACCTACAGAGGCGCCAATGGGACCTCCTATTAAAGTACCAATAAGTGGCGCGCTACTGCCGATCAGATTTTTTATGCTATCCCACATAAGTAGATCCTATTGCCCGTTAATAATTTGTAATTGAGTGGGCTTACCACCGAGGTAAGTCATTAGCTCATTAAATGCGACTCTAGAGCTAACCACTGCCCACTTTCCACTCACCACGCCAAAGGCTTTCCCTGGCGCAAGGCAACCTTCAAGTTGCTCGGGCAAATTAGCAGGGTGAACGAGGCAGTGAGTGCGTTGAGAAGGGCCTTGCGCTGTCACGCCCAATTCAGGGCAGGAAAGTACATAGCATTCGCCATATTTAGGGCTAACGTGTGGCAACAAGTCATAAGTACCGACAGGCACACAAGAGATACTTTGTTGGTTATTGTTCCATTTACGTTCAACCATCTTACAAAGCTCATTGCCGTTAGGGTCGTATAACGTGGAGAAAGTGCCAAAAGCAAAGCTTTGGCGTTTTAAAAGGAGTTTTTCCATTTGTAGTTACATCCTGTTCCCTTTGCTGTTGCAATGGGTTAATGGTTTATGATGTAACCAGTGTGACAATATGTTGAGTTGAGAGGGATTAACGTTGGTTATTGTTTTTTATGATGAAGAGGGAGTGTAAAAAGCCCTCGTAAAGAGGGCTTAGGTATTTAAAGGGGTGAGTATATATAGACCTGCTGACACGTTACCTTTCCTGTATCGCCTAACTTGCATATTGGATCGACAGTTTCTTTTTGATAATCAATGTGACAGAAATCAAGTGTCGGTTGTTTTTTTACAACAACCCCTGAATTATCTTGCGTTCCTAAGTGAAAGTAATGGGTATGTCCGCTTTCTGAGTCTTCTATTGTGAAGCTAACTTCGTCTATCCAGCCTAAATATTCATTTCTATAATCAGCACCAACTACTGAGTAGTATCCTGCCCCTGCGTAGGTAACGATATCAGAGTTTACAGCGGGGCATATTTTTTCTAGCTCCTCGGCTGCTCGTTTAATTTTACTTAACGTCTCTTGAGTTCCCTCTGATGTCATGTATTTAAACGTTTTTTTTGCAGGCTCTTCAACAAAGTTCTTAAAGATGGCAACACCCGCAACAATCACTATTAAACACCCCCATTTGTAGGCGCTCTGTTCATGTGTTCCGCCATGCGAGGTGTAAATTCCATAAAGCATTGCCCCTAAAAGAATGAAAAATGGCCATGTAATTGCAACCCAAAACCAAAATGACCATTGTCCGTCACTAAAATCAGAAGAAGAGCCTACTAGAAGGTAAAAAAGCCAAGAGAAAAAAGCGATACCACAACAGCTAAGTAATACACCTAATAGTTTGTAGATAAATTCAAAAAAATCACTAATTGATTCCATCATTTTACTCCATTATTAAATAAAAACACCGCTTTCGCAGTGGATTGGCCTGGTTGACACTTGCAACCTTTAGCATACTGATAAACTGCCACAAGTCATACCAAAGGTTTTCTACATAAGCTTGCACGTAAAACTTTTAAAATAGCTCTGGCTGGCGTTGCTTTGATTCCAGCGTACGCATGCGAGATGTTATTTCGTAAATAGTTTTGTCGGTAAGATGATATTGCCGTGCGAGTTGCTTGATGTTGTGGCCCTTAAAGTTCCGCCAAATCTCAATATCGCGTATCTCTTTGTGCAGTTTATCGCCACGCGGAAAGTAGACCTGTATACCCCCCATATGCTCTGAGATGCTTAAAGTTAATTTCAATGATAACGATTTACTTTGCGCTTCATTAAATCCTTGTGTTGTTAATGTTTGCTCAATGACGCCCAATAGCTCTTGTAATAACTCCGGCCATGCGCATGAGTTGGTAAGATCGGGAATAAATTCATTATTGAGATCAAATGAGGAGTCAATAAACGCGCTATTGTCTAGCTCCATCTGCGTATCTTTATCTTTTGCCATTTTCAGCCACTCCTACATTAAATTTATCAAAAAGGGCTTGCCGCTTAGCATCGTTCTCACTGTCTGTTACTGCGCCACCAAACTCTCTAATTTCAATCGAGCTACCTTTTTTAACGGGCGTTGAACTCGCCGTAAACTCACTTTTAATACTATTTAACACTTGCTTTAAGTAGTTATGATTTGCCAATGGTTTAGGCACTTGATCACAACCGATTTGTTGTTGACGCTTTGCGTGTAAGCTTTGGACAGTGTCGTTGAGTGCTTTTGCTAAGCAATCAGGGTTTTTATGTAACATTAATGTTTCGGCGATTAGCTTTGAAGCACGGGCATTGCTTAAATCGCTTTTTTCAGGACGAAACAAACTGATATAGCTCACCAATGGCCCACTCAAACGTTGATTTATTTTGCTTAACTGCCCTAATAGCGCACGACCTGATTCGTCACTGATTAGCGCGTCAAGATGCAGGTGAGTACGGCAAATAGGGCAACGACCTAACTTCATTGAAGCACCTCATCGCGTCGTGTAGTGTCAATTTCAGGCTGACTGTTTAACACTGGAGCAACAGACTCAAAATAGTTAACATATTCCAAATAAGGCATTACACCATCGTTTTGGCCAGAACAAATACCATGCTGTTTTAATGTTTTTTTAATCACGCGAATATGCCATTTTTTAAGTACCTCCATTACCTTGCTTGCTTGCGGTGGACTTAAAAACCGCAAGCTGGTCACCGCAAACATGCCACTTCTTTGAGTTTGATTGTTGATAAACTTATCAAGCGCAGTTTCACTGCCATCTTCAATAAAGCCCTGGCGGTGCATGGTTATCCAAATCGCAATAATTTTATCCTGTGGTTTACGGCTAAAAGCAGTTTGACCACTTGGGGCGGAGTAACGCTTGCCGTTTTTATTGGCGGGCTTTTTCGCTTTAAAACCACGTTGTTCCATGCCATGCACGACCATCATTAGCTCTGCAAAATTCATCTTTGTTAGGCTGGTTTTGCCCGTTACGTCTTTTAAAACTGCACGATAAACATCTTCATCCATGCCAAGCTGTGTTTTAGCGATGTTGATTTTTGCTTTTAGGGTGTTGATTGATATTGGGTAGGCCATTGTAATGCTCCTTATTGCTGCTCATCAGTACCTAACCACAACGCTAGGCAGACACGGCCGACACCTTTTAAAAAGGCCGTGTTTCGCTTTACTCTGTTACTGTTTCTAAGCAATCCGCTTTAATCAGTGTGATGCCTTCTAGTTTTTTGAACTGACGGCATAACACCGAAGCTTTAGCGAAGTACGGCATCCAGTATTCATGGCGGTCATGTAAGTTTGGAAACTGTTTTTTCCCGCGTCGCTTACCAAATACTTTTTCTATCTCTTTAATATTTTTTGCCTTGTACACTGCTTTTGTCGTGAGTTTCCAAACCTCTTTAATAATTTCAGGGCGCTCATTGTTACTATTGAGCGCATTATCAAACCATCCCCAAACCGGCTTTATTGTTCCATTGATATAAACACTGAGAACTGTTTTACTTTCAGACTCACGCTGCCGTTGAATCGCTAACTCAAAACCTTTGTATTCAAATTTCACATCAATCCAGTGGTGATAAAGTTCTTTTTCGACAGCTGTCCATTGCTCTTTTGTGATTGTCATATCTAACCTACCTTTGTTTTTTGTATTCAAGCCCTAGCTGTTCGGCTGCTATTGGGGCGCATTCAGGGCAATAATGGCTATCGTTTTCATCATAAAATAACCATTCTTTTTCATTAGCGATCATGTCAATTTCCACATCAACGGAGTATGGATCTTGAGTGTCAACTTCTCGTTCATTAAAACATGGGCCATCACATACTATTTTTGCTTTGAAAGTCATTTTAAAGCTCCTATTGCTACTCATCAGTACCCAGCCACAACGCTGGGTAGACACGGCCTTAACCGTGTTTCGCTTGTTGGTAAAACCACAGCCGTTTAATCGCTTTGGTTTTACGTTTGATTCGTCGTTTCATAGTTTGGAAAACTCCAATACAATTGGATGGTATTCTTCTCGTTCATTGCGTCGATAAATGCGTAGGTAGGGCACTGTTCCCGTCACTTGAATAGCATCGCGTGCAGCTTTCATTGCACGCTCCCATGCATCATCCTGTATATCTAGCTGACCAAGGGCTAACACCTGGTTTACGTCAATATTGCCCTGTTTATCCACGCGGAAAGCGTGATCAACTAATGCAATAAGGTGTGTGTTAGCGCCATTTGACCATTCGTGAATGCACTCATCGATAAGTTCCTTGGCAACTTGGATACGCTCATCAAAATGGCGAACATCAGCACGGCTACGTTGCACTTTAAAATTGCCCTCAAAATCATGCAGGGTGACATTGCCTTTTTTACCGCCCAAGGTTTTTCCGTACTCACTCGCTGACAAGTCAACAAAGGCGTTAATCTCCTGCATCGCCCACGCTTTGTTTTCTGCTATTAGCGTTTGTAGTGCCAGTGCTTTTTCAGCAATTTTCAGCACTAACTCATCACGTATTAAGTCAATTGCTTTGATCTCACTGATTGGAACAATGTTGCCGTTAGCCTTGCGACGGTAACCCTCGGGTACGTTGTTTTTATTTGCTTCGCTCATGTTTTTTCCTTGGTTAATTAATAAATTATTGAATAACGGCAACGTGGCAACCAAGCCACATGCCAAGACGGTATTGAATGCCTGCAACATCAGTGCAGAGCGCCACTGTTTTTTTTATGCGGTAGCCACGCGGTAAACCACGCACCATCACCATTGGATGCTTGCCTGTTCGGCTCACATTAATGACTTCAAAACCTTGCTGTTTAAATAGTTTGCTGACTATGCACATGCGCTTGCTCCTTGGTTAGTTAATCTAAATTGCCTACTTAGTTGCTTGTGGTATAAACGAGTCTTTAAATTCGGTGGAAATTTTTGGTCACACCAGTGAATACGACGCTTAAAATGCCGACGTAAATAGCGATAAACCTTTGTCCAGCCTGCACGGTTAGCGCGAAAAGTAATGAGCATTTTCTCGCAGGCGTAAATGTCATCATCGAGATCAGTATCAGTCCTGGTCACTATTGATATTTCTAGCGTCAACCCCTCGTTAAGGTTGATTGGGCAGTTGCACTGCATAATAGAAAACTCACCACGAATTTTGGTGTACCTGTTATTAAGCATGCTCAAAGCCCTCTTGTTTTAGCTCGTTGAATGCATCGCGTATATGCACTTCATTCATGCGTTCGCTCTTGCCTTGTGCAATCATTGAAGCAAGGCGCAGTGTATGAGAAAGCTTTCTAAGTTGGCCTCGTTTACCTGCAATGCTTTTAATAAGCGTGAGTTCTAAATCACTGGTTAACCCCCATGCAGTAGCAATAGAGATGATGTCACTCTGTTTTACTTTCGGAATAGAGAGGCGCTTAGCGATACGTGATTCAAGTCGAGAAAGGTCAACTTTGCGAGAGTCACCAACCATCTTGCCGTAAATAGTGGGGTTACCGACTAACGCTAGGCCAACACCCACTTTTTGTTGCATGACGCGCAGTTCTTCGATCACCTCAAGCTGAAGATGATCGGCTTCATCAATCACGATAAGTCCGTTTGTGCCTTCTAAACGATGACGTATTGCATGGCAAAGCGAATTAGCACGGCGTGGTGGGCTCTCAATACCTAGTTCCATGGCAAGTTCATAAAAAAAACCAATCAACCCTGCAATGCTTGGTGAAGCTATGACTAGCCAACAGTTAGGCATTTTGTCAGCATAATATTTAGCGGCAGCGCTTTTGCCAACACCAGGCGCGCCCATCACAACACTCATACCATCACCACGACTTGCTTGTGCATAGCGCAGCGTTGAAATAACTTGTTTAGCAGTAGTGGTTTGCACAAAATTAGGAGCTGAAGGCATCACGTTCTGCTTGCTAGTATGCAACTCAAACCACTGTTGCAATGTGCTAATGATTTGCGCGTTATCACCGTTGTAACTGTTGGATAAAAATTGCGATAATCGTGTTTTACCGATAGAGGTTTCCCGTGAAATTTGCGCTTGCGTATAACTTGAACCTTCAATCAATGTATTGATCACTCCACGTAACGCGTTAGCATCGCTAGTGATTGATGTGTTATTTTCTTCTGTCATAATCTTTCCCTTAATAGATTGTTAATGTCTGTTTAAAGCCTGTTTATCTGGCCCATAAAGAGTGTTTATATCTCGTCATCAAGTGGTATCAAATCCATCGCCCTGCAAAAAGCATCTTCTAGATCATCTTCTTCAAGTTGCTGAACACGAACTGTGTTACCTACTTGCTGAAACATCTCAACGATTTTTGTCTCTGGTTTTGGTGGTGGCTCGATAACTGGCATTTGCGCAGCAACATCGTAAGCATCCATACTCTTCTGTGCTTTTGCGATAATCTTGGTTGCCTTAGTTTGGCGAGTTTGATTTTTGTGGTAATCACGTGCAGCAAGCCTGTCTCCGTGACCTGTTCTTTCGACACACGGGGCTTCACAAAGAAAGCGACCATCTAAGCTGTAACAAAAAACGGTGTTATGTAGATTTCTAGGATCAAATCTCACCACTAATTTGTTATTTTTAAGACGCATACCAATAAGGCTAAGGTTGCTGTAGCGGTTGGTTCTATTTGCTATTTTCCCACCTGCTTTTAAAGTGAATGTGCCATCTTTTAAAACACGTACTGGCTCAGAACTTAATAACAAGGTACGAAGTTGCTCTTTGGTTGCTTTACGAATCGTTGAAGCTTGGTAACTCACATCAAACGCTTCATCAAAGCTCATTAACCCTGCACAAATTTCAGATTCACGTTTCAGTTTTGCGTTAAATTGACGAACACCAAACTCAACTGTTTCTTTAAATACCTCTACATCAATTGCCTTAGAGCCATAATTGTCTGGTTTTGCCATTGGATTCGGGCCAGTGTAGCCACCTGCATTTGCTGGATGCAGATCAATCATCTGCTCTAAACCACCCACACCAAAGGCACGTTCAATGGGTTTTGCTCGACCGTTACCTTTACCGTCTTTAATGGTTGTCCAATGAACGTCCATGCCAAGCTGCTTGAACAGACCATCTGGCTCATCTTCTTGGGTTTTAAATCGGTAGCGAGTCGGTATATTTCCCGTCATCTCTTTGTTAGCGGCTGCTCGGGTGTTATCTATCGTCACCTCTTTAGGGATCCCATATTGATCAATTAAGCTCATTAATGAAAAACGGATAGAGTCGGTGTTTTCAGAAACATCAACGTAATAAGCCAAAATTTTACGACTGTAAATATCCTGCCAAAACCACGTTTTAGGGCGTAATACTTCCCCGTTGTGCCATCTCACAAACACATTGTGTAAGTAGCCATCGCCATTGATATGCTCAAGAGCGTGCATTTCTACTACTGTCCGTTGCTGTGCTGGATAAAGCATTCTCAGTGCATGAGAGCCTTCACGTAGAAAGACAACCTGATCAACAGGAATATCACGTTCAATTTTGCGACGAACCGAGCTTTCCGATGGGATAACCCAACCTTTGCCTTTGCCAATAATGTGTAGGCGGTCAAGGCAAGAAGTTAAGTTAGGTGCCTCAAGACGTAAGTAGTCACCTTTAAATGTTTCCCATGCATCATCACTAAACTCTGCATCTAAAAACGCTTTACGCGCTTTATATTTAGGCACAAACAAAGTGATCCAATCACCACGTTCAAAACCCTCAACAGCGTAGAAAGTACGGCGAACCGTGCCAACACTGGAGCCGAGCTTTTCAGCCACCATCAGAAGCGCAGTTTTAATCGGAATGTTTTTAGTGCGTAAGTCAGATACGGCACAAGCAAGAGTGAACTTGTGTTGCGCTTTTGCTTTATGTTTAGCGGTGGCTTTGTCGTATGAATACCAAAGTGCCTCTGGGCAGTAGCTTAATTCACTACTATCTTTTTTAGGGATATCAAACACAGTGCCATTAACTTCTATTTGTGATGCTTGAAGTAGTAGATGCGCGCGAGTGTCTTGCGGAAGTGAATCGATGTGAAACTCTTTACCGCCACCTTGACCTGATCGTGGGCGTGAATGCCATTGCTCGTTTTTGGCTCTGGCATTTATATTTTGCACTGTTGAAGGCAAATGAGGTGAATCACATAACTCCGATGCTGAAAACCAATTTGTCATTATGTCCTCCCCCTTTGATTATTTAAATATTTATAAGGTTTAACTGTTCTGTTAAGCTCTTTCGCTATAACATTTAACTGTTATATATTTGCAGTAATAATTACTAGCTACATGCCAACGGTGGATAACGGCTAGGCCAAATTTCAGCAGGCTTCACATCTAACGCATTCGCAATAATGAGTTCGCCTTTTGGCCATTTGCTATTAAGTGCATTTTGTAAAGTAGAATCGCAATACCCCTGCTTTCTTGAAAGAGCAGATAAATTGGTACCGCGTTTTTTTAATGCGGCGATGATATCGGCACGGTGCCAATCTGAGTTTTGATGTGAGTTTTGTACTTGCATTTTTTTTTGCCCTCTGCTTTAACTGATTGAGTGAACACGTTCGTTCACCATTACGATTAAGATAAACATAAACATGCTTACTTGCAAGCGGTTTTTAACATGAATGTGGTTATTGTGGTTTACATTCATGTTAGCAATGTTCTCTTTCGTAACCATATTGAGTAACAAACCACACATAACAATGAGTTAAGTGAATATGAATGAAAAAAAAGAACATGAACAAGAACATTCAAGTGAAGAGGGTGAACATGAATGTTTCCAAAGTAGGCTGAATGAGATAATAGGATCTGATAGCATTCGCTCTTTTGCGCTGCGCGCAAAGATATCGCCACAAGTCATACGGAAATACATTCAGGGAGAATCAACGCCAAATATAGAAAGGTTAATAACTATCGCTCAAACTGGTGGCGTGTCTGTACAGTGGCTTGCAACAGGAGAAGAGGTAGAGAAGAAAGTCAAATACATTGATCAACCCACAATGAGTAAGCCTTCAGACTTTGGTGATTTCGTACTAATACCTGGTTACAGCGTACAAGTATCCGCAGGATTTGGTTCAGTAGGCAATGATGAGAAAATTCCTACACGGCATTTAGCATTTCGTAAGAAGTGGTTACACTACAAGGGATACAAGCCACAAGACCTCATTGCACTGTGGGCAAAAGGTGATTCGATGGAGCCAAGTATTGGTGATAATAATACGTTAATAGTCCATACATCAGAAACAAAGCCTGTTGATGGCAATATCTATATATTTAGATTAGAAGATCAGCTGGTAGTTAAAAGAGTACAGGTTAATCTATTCGGTAGTTACCTATTGATTAGCGATAACAACTTCTATCCACCAATGGAAATAAAAAAAGAAGATATGGAACAATTTGATGTGATCGGCAAAGTGGTACATATTGCAAAAGATATCTAATAACGACTGTTAAACACTCTTTAAACTTGTTTAACAAAACAATGCTGTTTTTCACTTTAAACGGCATTATTCTCAAATCGGATTAATAGATCTCATTTTAACCAATATAAGATCTAATCATAAAACCACATAACAAAAGGAAAGCGAAACAGCACCAGGACGGTACATAAGCAAACAGAAAGGTAAATACCAAACCCAAGCCACGACCAGAATCACAGCCCTAAGAGCCCCATAACAGGCCTCTCCCAAAATCATCCAAAATCCATTTGTTGATTCACTCACTACCGTAAAATTTTACCAAATCCCACATCTCTCTTAGATCTCATTCTTCATGACCCTATACATTTAGCAAACTTATCGGTCAATGTTAACAGCGTAGTCCTCAGCACTCTCTGTGCTATTTTCATGAGCAAGTACCCATTAGATGATTAATGTTATCCCCTTTTATAGACTCGAAAAAAAATTTACATCCACCCTATTAAGATTTAAAATACATACATTTTACTATCATAAACTTAGGTAAAATGTAATGCGCATTACACGCTACACTGATTATTCTTTACGGGTGCTGATCTACTTGGCAGTTAACCGTGGTCAACAAAGCAAAATTAGTTGTATTGCTGACAGTTATGGTATTTCCAAAAATCATTTAATGAAAATTGTTCAGCAACTCAATATTTCTGGATATTTGTTGGCGACCCGTGGTAAAAATGGTGGGATTAAATTAAATCGCCCACCCAATGAAATTAATATCGGTAGCCTCGTTCGAGAAATGGAAAAAAAGGACAACTTGGTTGAATGCTCGGGAGAAAATAATCAATGTGTCATCACGCCAAGTTGTCAATTACAGCAGATCTTTTCTGAAGCTCTAGAGAGTTTTTTCAGCTCATTGGACAACTATCACCTAGATGATCTCATTGGTGATAATAAGCACGATGATTTAGCGGCGTTACTCTCGGTTAAGGTATTGTAACTTCTGTTGCAATCAAGCGAGAAAATAGCAAATTTCCTTTTGACCATTTTCTTTTGACAATAATAAAAAGCCCCTCTTAATTTCTACCGACGTTATTGTAAAAACTTGCCGACAACCTGCTGTTTTTTCAGTTGGCTTTTAGATCGAATTTTTTTGCTCGCATCCCTGTTTAATAGCTTCACTTTACTGCGCTAAAATGTCATATAATACTCGTTCCATTTACCAACAGATACTTTGCTTGATCGAATGTCGCCCAGAGTATTTTATGTGTTCACTTCTTTAGGTCCAATGGTGTCACTAGTGACAACTTCTCTCTATGTCGATAAGTTTTTGGCTGGAGTTATGCCCGTTTTATAGCCCTATATACCCCCAGATTAACGCCGTGACCTGCATGCTTTTACTGGTGCTGTGGGTGGGGCTTTAACTGAAATTGCTCCAGGTCAAGAAGTGACCGTACGATTCAAAGCAACAAAAGCTGGAACTTTTGTTTATCACTGTACCCCTGGTGGTGCGATGATCCCTTGGCATGTTGTTTCAGGTATGAATGGTGCAATTACTATTTTACCTAAAGATGGAGATGGTAATAGCATCACTTATGACAAAGCTTTCTATATTGGTGGTCAGGATTTCTACTTACCAAAAGATGATAAAGGTAACTATAAACGTTATCCATCACCCCTCGTTGGTATGGCTGATACATTAGTCGTCATGAAAACATTACTACCGTCACACTTACCCTTTAATGGGGTTATGAATGCCATGACAGGTGCGAATGCATTCAAAGGAAAAGTTGGTGAAACGGGTAGCTTTAGTGATGCTCCGAATACCAATTTAGAAACATGGGCAATTGTAGCAGGTGCTGCTCTCTATACCTTTAAACAACCGGGTACTTATGCCTACGTGAGTCACAACCTGATCGAAGCGATATTAATGGGTATTGCATATTCAAGTAACCGGTAAATGGAATAATGACTTACAAGAGCAACTTGTCGCTCCACGGTTAATTAAAAAATAAGTGAATAATAACTAATCGGGGGTCACAGCCAAGGCCCACTGTATTGGAGAATGACACACTTTATTCTGTGGGTTATGTTTCGTCTTGGTTGTTCTGTGTATCGCTATACCCATTTATACATATTATGCAATGAAGTCTTATACTCCAAAGCAGTATGAAGATTGATTCCGATGGTCGCATTATTAAAAACCAATCTGACACCAACGCCGGTAATTAACTGGTTATGTCGGCCCAATCTCGATGGCATAGAAATAATACTCTTTTTGTGTTGTTTCTAAACCTATTCCAAGCTCGAGAGCATTTATCTTGAAACCAAACATCTATTTGCTCAAGTGAGATATTTAAAGGGATCTTAGCGATCGTTTCAAGTTGTATTTTTTAAACACTTCTTGTGCTTCTAGGGATTGTTTGGGGTGTTTTGAACGTGTGCTGATCCCGCTTAATTCGAGCGGATGCAAGGTACAGGTTAAGCTACAAAGCTGTGGTCAATATTATTTGACCACTTCATACGCTATAATTTCCAATCTAATCGAGTGGTAGTTCAGTTTTTTTTACTACCTCTCTAAGTACAAAGCTAGAGTGTACACCTGTCACGCCTTCTAATTTAGTTAATTTTCCCAGTAAAAATTTCTCATAATGTTGCATATCACGAACCACTACTTTCAATAGAAAATCTGCACTTTGACCCGTTACAATTAAACATTCTAATACTTCAGGAAAGTCCATAATCGCTCGCTCAAAATGATCAAAGCGATCCGGCGTATGACGATCCATCGAAATACTTATCATTGCCGTCAAATTTAAACCGAGAACGCTAGGTTTTAATAAAGTGACATGCTTATCGATAATTCCTGATTGTTCGAGGCGTTTTACACGACGGGAACATGGCGTGGGTGATAAACCTACACGATCAGATAATTCTAAATTACTAATACGTGCGTTGCCCTGCATGAGCTTAAGAATATGCTTATCAATACGATCCAATTTAATTTCTTGTTGCATGTTATGTCTCCAGGGTGGTTAATTACACCATTAAATTGTTATTATGTGGTGATATGTTGCATAAATAAAGGTTATTGGTAGTTATTTTGCAATCGTTCTCTAGTTTAATTGTTTTATACTTAGTTTATGGATGGCGAGCGAAGTTTCTTATCGGAAATGGGTGATGATTACCTTACCAAGGCGCATCAACTCGCTAATTCTACCCTCTGTTCCAGCAAATAAAGAAGGAAATGACGCGTGACTAATACCCATTCCAGTTTTAACCATAAAAAATATCGTGCGTATGTGCCAATTCAAAAAAAAAATAGACGTTGGCCTGATCAAATTATCGATATCGCTCCGTTATGGTGTAGTGTTGATTTACGTGATGGTAATCAAGCCTTGATTGAACCAATGAGTCCAAGTCAGAAACTTGATATGTTTAAATTATTGGTGGATGTAGGATTTAAAGAAATTGAAGTTGGTTTTCCTGCTGCATCAGCACCCGATTTTAATTTTGTGCGCCAATTGATAGAAGAAGATTTAATTCCTGATGATGTCACTATTCAAGTATTAACACAGGCACGTGAATCTTTAATTGTGCGTAGTTTTGAAGCATTAAAAGGGGCAAAAAAAGCGATTGTCCATTTATATAATTCAACATCTACGGTACAACGTGAGCAAGTATTTAAAAAATCACGTGATGAAATAAAAAATATTGCCATACAAGGTGCCCAATGGGTACAAAATCTTTCTCGTAGACAGCAGGAAACAAAGTGGTCATTTCAATATTCACCTGAAAGTTTCACAACGACTGAAATGGATTATGCACTTGAAGTGTGTGATGCCGTTATTAATGTTTGGCAACCGACTCCACAAAACAAAGTGATTATTAATCTACCTGCAACGGTCGAAGCTTCAACGCCCAACGTATACGCAGATCAAATAGAATGGATATGTGACAATATTAGCAAACGTCAATCTGTCACTATTAGCTTGCATACCCACAATGATAGAGGCTGTGGTGTCGCGGCCGCCGAGTTAGGCGTTATGGCTGGTGCGGATCGTATTGAAGGCACATTATTGGGTAACGGCGAACGTACCGGTAATATGGATATAGTGACAATGGCGATGAACTTATATAGTCAAGGTATCGATCCCCAATTAAATCTATCGGATATGGATCGTGTTATAACTACCGTCGAGCGTTGCACGCAGTTAGCAGTGCATCCGCGGCATGCTTATGCTGGAGAATTAGTGTTTGCTGCTTTTTCTGGTAGTCATCAGGATGCTATCAATAAATGTATGGCGATTGATGATGAAAAACGCATTAACGATCCAGAAGCACATTGGCAAGTGGCTTATTTGCCGATTGACCCGCGTGATCTAGGAAGAACCTATCAGCAGGTTATTCGTATAAATAGTCAGTCTGGTAAAGGTGGTGTTGCCTACGTGTTGGAACAAGAGTACGGAATTCAAATGCCACGCTGGATGCAGGTTGATTTTAGTCCGTATGTTCAACAATATGCAGAAAGTAGTGAAAGTGAAGTTTCAGTAACTAATATTCACCATATTTTTAATGAGACTTATATAGCGGTACAAGCAACGGCAACCGTTGATAGCTATCATCTCAATCGTGAGGCGAATATAGATAAACTACAAGTTCATCTTGTCGGGGCTAAAGGTGCTCAGACAGTTTATGGTCATGGCAAAGGTGTACTCGATGCGTTTGTTTGTGGATTAAGCGCATCAATTAATACAAGTTTTGTCCTAATTGATTATAGCGAACATGCATTACCCAATCGAAAAGGGGCTAAAAATGAACAGTCCGAAGCGATGGCTTATGTACAACTTAGTATTAATGGTGTGCGTTATTGTGCTGCTGCAAAATGCAATGATATCGTGAGCGCTTCTTTACAAGCTGTGCTCAATGCAGTCATTCGAAGTGGTGCAGATATTGGCTTACGTCAGGATCTAAAGTTAGCGTTAGTTTAATTTCTAAAAATTATTTATACTAACTAGTTAATACAAGAAAGAATATATAGTGTTTTTTTGTTGGCTCCTTTCTGGCTAAGAAAGGTTGCTGATTGAAACAAGCATCTTCACCCCGTTTTCATCGGCACATAAGTATCTAATTAAGATTAGTGATTTATTAACGTTAATACGAGTAATTAGTCGATAAAAAAAGCCCTTTGTTTATTAAATGTGCAAACAGATTTTAAATGTAAATAAACGCTTGCCAATGCTTCTTAACTCCCTATAATGCGACCCCACAGACACGGTGACTAGCGCAAGTTACTGACCGAGTTTGGAGCCCATAAACTCCTTGAGTTTAAGTTGAAAATAAGTTTAAAACTTATCGTTGACAAGGTTCACAGGTAGCGTATTATACGCACCTCGCCGAAAGGCACGCTCTTTAACAATTTAATCAAACAATCTGTGTGAGCATTGA
>JBAHZV010000123.1:0-15654 GCA_037132845.1 Psychromonas sp. | reverse complement strand
ACTAACCTACCTTCAAAACCACCAGCAAAAGCAACAATTAAACCGATCGTTAATATGATTGCAATAATAAAATCAGTTCCTTTGCCTTCCACCCAAATCAGTCCTGAAAATGCCATCATAATAGGAATAATAAAAAAACCTTGCGCTAATTTAAATGCTTGTACAGCCGCTTTCATTGGAGAAGTATTTGCAATGCCTGCGGCAGCAAAGGCGGCTAATGCAATTGGAGGGGTCACATTGGATGTTTGAGATAACCAAAATACAATCATATGTGCAGCTAATAAACCAACACCTAGCTCCGTTAAACTTGGTACAGCCATTATTGATAAAACAATATAGGCAGCCGTTACTGGCAATCCCATCCCTAATATAACGGCGGCCACAGCTATTAACCCCAACACAGACCACAAATAGCCACCAGAGAGTGCCATTAAAAACTGTGTAAATTGTAGCCCTATTCCCGTTTGCCCTACAACTCCGACAACAATACCAGCCGTGCCACAAGCAATTGAAATGGGAAGAGCAAGTAAAGCACCCTCTTTCATTCCTACAAAGAAGAGCGCAATACTGATACGACTATGTTTACGACACATTGCAGCAACTAATACGGCGATACACCCTGCAATTCCAACCAAAATAGGTGAGTAACTCATTAAAAGTAAACTGGTAATTAAAAGCAACGGAACGAGGAAATGCCAGCCATTTTTTAACACTACCGATATTTTTTCAGTTACTTCCATACCTTTTAGCCCTAACTTACAAGCCATCAAATGCACATAAAGCAAGGTGCAAGCAAAATATAAAATGGCCGGTGCAATAGAAACTAATAAAATTTCACTGTATGGGATACCTGTAAATTGTGCCATAACAAATGCACCAGCCCCCATCACAGGCGGCATTATTTGCCCACCCGTTGAGGCAGCAGCTTCGATTCCTGCCGCTTGTTCTGATTTATAACCGAGCTTTTTCATCATCGGAATGGTGAGTGCCCCCGTTGTGACAGTATTAGCAATGGCAGAACCTGAGATAGATCCAAGTGCAGCCGAGGCAATGACACTGGCTTTAGCTGGGCCACCTCGATATTTCCCTGCAATTGAGAAGGATGCATCAATAAAAAACTTTCCTGCACCTGTTACCTGTAAAAATGCACCAAATAATACAAAGATAAACACCACACCAGCAGCTATCGCTAACGGTGCACCATAGATTCCATTTGTGGAATAGATGTGAAAACGCACTATTTCTTCAATTGAAAACCCTTTACTCGCAACACTTGCGGGTAAAACATCACCGAAAAGTGCATAAAGTAAGAATATCATCGCGATAACGACCATTATAAAACCAACCGTGCGCCGTGTTGCTTCAAGTAACGCCACCAAAATGATCAGTCCTGATAATTTATCAAGATAAGTCAAACCATCAAGTAGGAAACTGATATCGTCATAATTGAATAAAACAATATGATATGAAGCCCAAGCAACAGCAACGATACAGACTAAATCCACACTGCGGCCAAATAAATATACAAATGAATATTGTTGAGACGTTATTAATGGTCGAGTAGAAAAGACTAAAATTAAGACCCAACTTAAATGTATTGGTCTAAAGATAGGTGCCGACAGATCCGCTGTAATGCCCTGCCAAATTTGAAATACAGACAAAGAAATAGCTACAAAAGTAGCTATTAATAAGATCTTATCCGTTATCAATTTGCACATAAGTGACGATGTGTTCATGATATTCTCCGCAGAAAAAGGTCTACATATTTTCTTTTAAATATTTTAATGCACCAGGATGTAAATCAATTCCGTTTAATTTTGTCATATTCTCAAGTGTTGTAAACTTGGTGACACTAATTATTTGATTGATCTCTTTCATGTTTTCGAAAGCAATTTTTGTCATTTTATAAGCAATATCGGTATCTAAGTTTTTATTCACAATTAAAATATTCCAAACAGAGGGAGCACTAAATGCACCGACGTTTTTATAACTATTCGCTGGAACATCTATTGCTTGGTACGATGGGTAGCTATCTGAGACAATTTTTAATTCTTTATCTGTGAAAGATAAAATACGGATATTATGCGTGAAAGCTAACTCAGTAATGGCTCCGACACCGACACTACCAACAATCGCACCCGCATCAATTTGTCCCGCTGAGATTGCACTGGTTGTTGCAGTATAATTTAAAGACTGGGCATCTATATCAGACATATTAATGCCCAATGCAGCCAGAATATTAGTTGAACTAACCCGGGTACCCGATCCCGGTGCACCTAATGAAACACGTTTACCTTTAAGATCTTGAATCGATTTAATATCGGAGTCCGCAGGCACAATAAACTGAACGACATTTGGATACAGTGCAAATAACACTGACACATCCATTTTCCGAGTAAAAGGTTTTACGCCTTGGTGCGCCTGTAATACGACATTACCCATAGCAATGCCTGCAAGTTGTTTATTCGTAGAGACTTTAATCGTATTTTCTACAGAGGCAGCGGTTACTTCAGCGCGCATATCAAAATCATCTATATTTTCACTCCAAATTTTAGCAAGTATCCCACCCAGTGGATAATAAGTGCCACTTTGGCTACCTGTTCCAATAGTGTAGTTTTCAGCGATTACATTGAATGACAATAAACAAACTAGACCTAGTATTACATTTTTAAAAATTTTCAACATTTTCATTACCCCACTTAATTGTTGTGACGTGTTAGCGACATACTGGCGATATGTAAACAACTCTTTACTATAAAGTTAATGAAAGGTTAACACTAAAATTATTTTCTGCAATTGCCTTATGTCACAAATTACAGTATCGACGTACCTTCAACAATTTAGCTTAAAGACAGTGAATAATAATTAAAATAAAAATTTTAGCGGTGCTTTATACTAATCAGTTACTTTGATGCTCTTTTTAATCACCCTGATGCCTATTATGGTGAACAGCAGTAGCAACAATAAAGGTCCTAACCATAACAAGTAGGTCCGTGATTCAAATTTAGGGTTATATAATACAAAATCACCAAAGCGACGCGTCATAAAGTTGGTAATTTGTTGATTGCTTTTACCTGCATCAACCATTTGATAAACAATTAAGCGTAAATCTTTTGCAATGGGAGAATTTGACTCCATTAAGTTTTGATTTAAGCACTGTGGGCAGCGTAGTTCACGTGCAAGATCTATCGCCCTTGACTGTGCCTTTTTATTTTTAAAAGAAAAGGTCTCTACTGCTATTATTTGTTCCTTCTTTGGTGCAGAAAAAACAGCGTTAAGTGGAGTATTATCCGCTTGTTGTGCACTTGTAAAAGCACAATAAAATAGGATGAAAAGTAACCATAACCGTATCATTTTACTGCTCAACATCGGTTAGCATTACCATCATTGGCTTAAAATGGTTTTCCCAAACACTGTCGTTAAGCACACCATTAAAACGGGCGATAACCTGACCATATTGGTCGATCAGGTAACTTTCTGGTGTACCAACTACACCTAAGTTTAAAGCAAGAGTTCCTTTGGGATCAAAAATAACTTGCTGATACGGATTGCCTGTTGAGAGAAGCAATGAGGTTGCTGCTTGCTGATCATCACGGTAATTTAGACCAACAATAAACACCCCTTGCTGTGCTAATTTGAGTAAAAAAGGATGTTCAATTTTGCAGACTGCACACCAAGAAGCCCAAATATTTAGCAGAGTATAGTGATGCGTTAATGGCTCGACAAAGAGTGATTTTGTTAATGATTTCCCTGTCTGCAACTCCGACAATTGAAAGTTTGGCAGTGCTTTGGGTTGCATGACTCGTTGCCCTGTAGCACTTTTATGAGTGAGTCCTAGCATCAATAATAGGATAAACAATGCAACAAACAAACTGGGCAAGAGTATGCTAATTTTTTTATTCATTATGATTTTCCTTCACTCTTAACATGCGTTTTAATAGAGCCAACCCTGCCCCGATCATCATTAATATTGCGCCCAGCCAGATACTACTCGTAAAAGCACGTTTTTGAATTCGCACCGCGTAGTCAGTGGCATCAATTTTTTCACCCAGTGTAATATAGATATCTTTATTCCAGAATGACTTGATCGCAGGCTCACTCATGTTCATGACTCGTACTGGGTAGTGGCGTCGTTGTGGTGTGAGTTGGTAGGTATTATTAGCGTGGTCAGTGATGGTCAATAGAGCTTGCTCTGCACTATAATTAGGTCCGAGTAGCCATTGGGTTTCAATGTATTCTATTTTAAATTCATCCAGAATGACCTGTGAACCAGGACCCATCTTTTTACTTATTTCAGTCGAATAATGCGCATTTAATAATGCACCTAAGGCACAAATGGCGATGCCTGTATGTGCGATGAACATGGCACTATTTTTAAACAGGTCCTTGAAAAAACGTGCGTTAAAAAAGGGGGTTATTATAACCCATGATGTGAGTAGTAACACTACTATTACTAATAATTCCCGACCTTCGGCAAACAAGTAAAACAGAAACAGTGCACTAATACTGGTTAATGCCATTGCCGAAAACAAACCTTTGTTCAGCCTTTTTGTTTTTCCCCACCCAATAAAGGTTGATGCTCCCATCAACACAAAAGCAAGCAATGATAAAGGCACAAATACCGTGTTAAAGTACGGTGCACCAACGGAGATTTTACCTAAATTAAAAGCATCAAAAACCATCGGGTAAAAAGTACCTAATAATACCGTCAAAGTTGTCACGGCAAAGAGACTATTGGAGATTAAAAATAGCACTTCTCGACTCTTTATCGCGTATAATTTTGAGACCTTAAAACGACCAAAATTATTGCTAAATAAGGTCAATGGCACCACCAAACAAATGCCTAAAACCAGTAAGAGTAGCATGCCTTTACGGGGGTCAACGGCAAAGGCATGTACCGATGTTAATACACCTGAGCGCACCACAAAAGTGCCCAATAAACTTAAACAAAAAGTAAAAACAGCTAACAAAAGTGACCATCTAATTAATGCTTGGTGTTTTTCACTGGCAATTAAAGAGTGTAATAGTGCCGTAGCGGTTAACCAAGGTAATAGGGACGCATTTTCAACGGGGTCCCAAAACCACCAACCACCCCATCCAAGTTCATAATAAGCCCACCACGCCCCTAATGTGATACCTGCCGTTAGAAATATCCATGCCACTAATGCCCATACACGACTCTGCTTTGCCCAAGGGAAAGTGCTTTCTGGTTGACAAAGTGCAGCAATAGCAAAAGAAAAGACACCAGAAAAACCGACATAACCTAAATACAGTAAGGGAGGATGAAAAATAAGACCGATATCTTGCAACATAGGATTAAGATCGCGCCCTTCTAAGGGCATCGGTAGTAGACGTAAAAAGGGATTTGAACTAAACAGTGTGAGTAACACAAAAGACAGAATAAGCAAGTTCATCACCACCAGTACGTGACTGATAAATTGTGTTTTTGCTTTACCATTTACCCATGCAATAACAAATGCCCAGAGTGCCAATGAAAAAACCCAAAACAGTAGCGATCCTTCATGGCCTCCCCAAACGGCGGCTATTTTAAAAAAAATTGGCAGTTGAGAGTTGGAATGCTGTGCGATGTACAATACTGAAAAATCATTAATAACAAAGCTATAGGCTAATAAACTAATGGACAGCGTGATACAAAATGCGCCACCATAGGTTAATGGCCAAATATAATGGCGTAGCTGAGGGCGCTGCTTGATATTTGCCAGCAGTGTTAGCAAAATGCCAAGTAGGGAAAAGAACCCCGTTAAAATAAGTAAATAAAGTGCTAATTCCGGGATCATTTAAAGCGTTATATTCCTTTAGTCATTAATATCAGTCAGGGCGCTGACTCAATCCTGCGCATTGATACGGCCAATCCTCACATAAGAGCATTTAATAAAGCGAAAGAATCTTATGTGAGGGGTTAAAAGCTGACCTATCTATTTTAGTCTTTACTTTATTACCTATACAAGCGTCGTTATACAACCGTCATTTGCCCGGCATAGAGAATAAAAGTGCGCAACATTAATACCCCGACTAAACTAAGGCCGGTAACGGTAAGCAGAAAGCTACTTTTATGGCGTGTTGATTCTGAGCTGACAAAGTTTAAGATCAGGGGCAGTAACATGCCTAGCCCTACCACACCTATCCAGAACCAACTTGCCCAAAAACCTGCACTAATGGCGGCCATTGCAGCAACCTCTTTTTGCCCTCCCCCTAAAATAAGACCAGAGAAAAAACAGATCAATAGGAACAACTCAAACAGTACCACAGGGCGTTCAAAACCGTGTACCCATTTAACCGTGGGGCAATGCATTGGTTGTTTAAAGACTAAAACACCAAACATTAAACTTGCGGCTGCACCAGAGGATAAACTGGAGAAGATAAACAGTACGGGTAATACCGGGTTATTAAGTAATGGAAAGGTTTTTAGTGCCGATAATAAAAAGCCAGTGTAGGCCGCTAATGTTACCGCTAAAATGGCTAACACAATTTCTAATATGTTCTCAAGTGGTTTTATTTTGTCAATTAACACAGAAATAAAGCCGAACTTGTCACCCAAATATTTGTTGATCAAGCTGATTAATTCATCTTTAAATAACAGTGCTATCCATACAAATAGAATGGTCATATAAACATTAAACAGAATAACCCCCATCGACATGATCGAAGTGGGATTAATGTAAATCATGATCTTCCAAAAAGATAACGGTTTTGTTAAGTGGAAAACCAAAATCGTTAACCCCGCAATAATGCCAAACGGTGCTAAAATAGCCGTTGCTTTTATAATGCCATTATCTGCAGCACGACCTTCAATTACCTTGCGTTTAAGATAAATAGCGATCATAACCATACCGGCTGACATACCGGCTAAAAACAGATAAACAGCAATAATCCAATCCCATACAATGGCCTCATTTGAAAAAGCTTCAATAAATGTATTCATCGTTTTATCTCCCCTTTAGCATCGGCAATTTTGTATAGTTTCGGCTCAACGCCTAACTCTACTTTGCTACGATAGACTGCGTTATTAGCAATGACTTTATTTATTTCACTGTTTGCATCGTTTAAGTCACCAAATATCAATGCATTGGTTGGACAGGATAAAACACAAGCGGGTAATTTACCTGCTTGGAGGTTAGTATCTCGGCAGAAATTACATTTATCTGCAGAGCCTGTTTCTGGATGGAAGAAGCGAACTTGATAAGGACACGCCGCTAAACAGTAACCACAACCAACACATTTATCACCTTCAACATCTATGATGCCGGTCTTTTCATCTTTATAAGCAGCACCCGTTGGGCAAACATAAACGCATGGCGCATTATCACAATGTTGGCAAGAGTTACGATCAAAACGATAGTGAACATCTGGGTATTCCCCAATCGGACCACTGCGTATTATCTCTAATCGAGACACCCCTTCTGGTACATTATTGGTTTCTCGGCAGGCTTCGCTACATTTAGTACAACCAATGCAAGCCCTAGAATCAAAGACCATGCCGTAACGTTTTTTACCTTCAGTCATAGTAGCGGCTAAGGTTTTACTTGTTACGGAAGCCACAACAGAAGTAACACCAGTGGTAAAGATAACCGCACCAGTACCGATTAAGAGATTTCGTCTAGTACAACTCATATTACTCTCCTTGTTCATCTGTCGTGTTAAAACCTTGATGACACGTGACGCAAAATTCAATTTGTTGTTGTTTGGGTTTAGCCTGTATACCTTGTTTTTCACCATCTGCATGCACAAGGTGACAATTTGAGCAGGTCACATTTTTAGCATGTACATCATGCGTCCAGTTTTTTTCACGTAATTTTTCTGGGCTATGACATTCATTACAGCTTGCCGTACTGTTTAAGATTGCATCAACATTAAGCAGATGTTTATCTTGTGCGGGTTTTGATTGTGCTGCGAAATATTTACTTACAAGGGGGGCATTTTCTCGATGTTGTGCAGAAATTTGTCCATGGCATTGGACACATTTTATTTCTCCTCCTGATTGTTGCATGACGTCGTCACCGTGTGTGCCTAATAACGCCTGTTTGGAATCCTTATGGCATTGAGTGCATTTATAATCACTGTCTCGATTATAGGTAACAACATGTCGCGTATTATTTTGTTGGGCAGTATTTTGAGGGGAAGTTTCGGCAGAAACGGTTGATGAAAAGCCATAAAGACAGAGAATTAACAAGGCGTTAATTATCGTAGTGATAGCTGATTTTACATTATCCATTTTGCATCCTTGAATGAGAGCCTTAACTTAAAAAGTCAGGTGTTTTCGTTTAAAAACGCGATACAAAATTTAATAGGCACATTTGTGCATATAAAAGTTTGTCCGTGAAATTCACTCTCATTTTTTGATGCCAACCACAACGCTTAACAGCATTAATTATAGATAAAAATAGCACAATAGGAAGCGCTTTCTCCACAATTGTGACATGGGTATTGATAAAAGGTGAAACGGTATATCATCATTTTTTTGTACACGTTGTTAAGTAATTCCTCATCGAACAAGTGCTTTTGATTTAAAACAATGTTTCGATGATTAACCACAACATCCTTGACTTATCACCTCTCAAAATAAGTTTTTACTTAATAGATAAGCTATCATTTATCTAAATCTTCAGTTCTTATTTTATTGCCTTCCCACAACGCTGGTAATGATAAAAAATACTTAATTGGAGATAATTATGGTGAATAAACCAATAATCGCACTACTCATATTCTTGGCAACAATGCTAAGCGGTAATTTGTTGGCGACTGAAAATGAAAAGCAACAACTTGAACCTCGAAATGAACAATTCCAACAAGCCCACCCTGAACAATATGAAACCTGGAAGAAAACCAGTGAAAGCGAACCGCTAACGGATGCACTCGCTGCCGATCCGTTAATGGTGATTATGTGGGCAGGATATGGTTTTGCCAAAGACTATAATAAAGCGCGGGGGCATTTTTATGCCATCGATGATATTCGCCAAACGTTACGAACAGGCGGACCTAAAGATGCTAAAACGGGACCAATGCCCATGGCATGTTGGAGCTGTAAAAGCCCCGATGTCGCACGTTTACTTGAAGAAAATGGTGAAGATGATTACTTCACAGGAAAATGGGCAAAGAGTGGCGCTGAAGTCGTTAATGCTATCGGTTGTTCCGATTGTCATGATACCCGCAGTGCAGAATTCAAAAATGGTGAGCCGGCACTCAAGCTAACTCGTCCCTATGTGCTCCGTGCAATGGAAAGCATTGGCAAACCCTTCGATAAACAATCTCGTTTAGATCAGCAAGCACAGGTATGTGCACAATGTCATGTTGAATATTATTTTACTGGTCCGACGAAAGCCGTTAAGTTTCCATGGGATAACGGTATGAAAGTAGAGGATATGGAAGCCTATTATGATGCGCTCGGCTTTAAAGATTGGACCCACAAACTATCCAAAGCCCCTATGTTAAAAGCACAACACCCTGGTTACGAAACATGGACTCAGGGTATTCATGGCAAAAATAATGTAACCTGCGTAGATTGCCACATGCCAAAAGTTAAAAATGCAGATGGTAAAATATTTACCGATCATAAAGTAGGTAACCCATTTGATCGCTTTGAAAATACCTGTGCGAATTGTCATACACAAAGTAAAAAAATGTTACAAGACATCGTTGCAACACGTAAAGCACAAGTATTAGAAATGAAGCTTATCGCTGAAAAACAAATTGTAGCGGCACATTTTGAAGCAGCAGCCGCATGGGAAGCGGGTGCAACAGAAGCTGAAATGAAAGATATTTTACAAGATATTCGTCATGCTCAGTGGCGCTGGGATTACTCAATCGCCTCACACGGCGCCCATATGCATGCCCCCGAAGTTGCATTAAGTGTATTAGGCACTGCGGTTGACCGTGCGACTGATGCACGTACTAAGTTAATACGTTTATTAGCGAAAAAAGGAATTACAGATGCTATTGTGATCCCCGATATATCAACTAAAGAAGCAGCGCAAAAAGCGATTGGTATGGATATGGAGAAAATGAATGAAGATAAACAAACGTTTTTGAAAACTTTAGTACCACAGTGGGATGCACAAGCGACGGAACGTGAAGCGACTTATTAATTCACCTGAATTTAAGAAGCAACACAACCAATAGCGCTATTTTACATTTATCAGCGTTAAAAAATGCCGACAAATATGTCGGCATTTTTGTTCTTATAGCAAAGGAATTAATTAAGAGATCAATGATTGCGCAGGATAAATTAACGGTAACAAGGCGTGAGTTGCAGGAGATAGTTACCCTCACTTCAAAACTCACAACGCAGTTAAGGTTGATTTAAACGAGCGAGGGTGATCACCTTTTTAGTTCCTTTGGTATTACAGCATTGCTAATAGAAGTAAGTGCCTGACAATATATCTTGAATGATAACGGCTATAAATGAAGTAGGTTATTTCAAAAACTGTTTTGCTTGATTAATACGCTGAATAACATTAACACGATCAATATCTGCTTGATGCGCATCTAATATTTTCACCCACAGCGTAATTGCGGGTCCATAACGTGCCTGCATAAACTGCTCGTTGGCTAACATCATCAGTGCGGTGTGATTATTTTCATCAATGGCTAATGCAAATGAAATCTGCTCATGGATTTGATTGCTCATTTTTTGTTTATTGATGTAATACATTGCGCTAGCTTTAGAAGCGAAATGGTCAGCACTTAGCGACGCCGTTAAACGGATAGCATAATCAAAAACAATGAGCGCATTTTCATATTCGCCCTTTAATAAATAAGCATGCCCTAACTGATACCAAAGTTGCGCATCTTGCTTATCTTGGTACAACGCCTTTTGTAATGCACTGATGCGCGCACTTGATATTTTATTCGCTTCAGGTTGCTTTAACAATAATGGTACTTGCTGTTCAATTAATTGTGAATAATTTCCTAATATTGCGTAACTGCTCAAGCTCCCGACTACGAGTACGCTTATTATCATCATCGTCCATTTTTTATGTTTCATTTTTCTGACCATATTTACGTTGATAGCGAGGTAACATCGACTCATTTCCAAGTAAACCACCTTGGTGAATATAAATAACATCTTGTTGTTGCGTAGAAGAATCGAGGTAACGAAGCAAAGAGATCCAACCGAGAGGATCATAAAGCAAATCGAACTCTACTTGCGTTTGTATTAATAATTGCTGCCATATCTGATAAAACTCAGGATAAAGTTTGCCAAAGTGGTATTTTTTTTCAGTCACTAGAATCGTTGGCCACAGTGATTTATCACTATTTAATTCATAAAACTGGGTTTCAAGGTAACTAACATCTCCGACGCATGCACAGGTCATTACTTTACAAGGTAGGTATGATTGTAAGAATAGTGCAGTAGTGCCCGTACCCGAAGGCAACATAATAACGGGGTTAGCTAAGCGCTCAGTGGTGATATATTCAAGTAGTTCATCGGCTAGTTTTTTAATACCATGTTTTGCAAGTTGGCAACGCCCCCCCTCCGGAATAAACAATGTATCACTGTTTAATGTTTGCGACTTTTGAAACATGTAATCGTCAAGGTTAGTGGTTAGTGTGGGTACTTCGATGATATTGGCACCCAGCTTTAAGGCACCTGCATAGTTACCCATTGGTGTTGCTTTGATCCAGCTTGGCAAACGATGTACATAAAAGTCGAGTTGCCATCCTTTGATATTTGCGAGGGCCGCTAATGAATACATCGAATTTGCCTGTACGGATCCATAACCCACAATCTTGTTAATAGCGGTAAATTGGTTATCTAAAAAATAAGCAAATTTTCGCGCTTTATTACCAGAAAAATGCTGATTAAGCAGATCATCACGTTTAATCAATAATTCATGACCATTAAAATGTAACGGTTGGACTGGCGAGTGGTTTAGAGTGTTAGAGACGCGCATGAGTTTCTGAATACGGCAATGATTGATGCATGTTTTTAACCTGTATTGGATGTAGATAACACAATATACTCGTTATTATTCAAGATGCAAAAATCAGCATATCGTGAGATGCGTATGTTCAAGGAAAAATGGAAGAGATATATTTAATTTTTTCTAATTTTGGTGTGCAATAAAATAATGCCAAGCTTCATAAAGCGAAGAATATTTTTTATTTTTGAGGAAGAATGTTCACTAGTATAGTGACTATCAAGGTATGTGAGGATCTCTGTTCTTTTAAACATTAAAGCCCAATCACGTACTGTCATCTTGGTTTTATTTTCAAGTGTTACATTGGCATCAAACTGTAAAAGAAGCTTAACAATACTTAAATCGCCTTTAAACGTCGCCCCCATTAATAAAGAATTTCCGACTAAATCAGTTGAATTAACATCCGCCCCACAGCGTAATAAAGCGTCACAAAAATCTTTATTACCATTATACACAGCGAGCATCAAAGGCGAATAACCCCGATGGTTTTTTGCATCCAAATCAAGTTGAAGAGGGTTCGTTAACAAATTTGCTAACCCTCTAAGGTCACCCGTTCGAGAAAAATCAAAAATATCAGGCTCTGTACGGTAGGTTTTTTTATAGGTTTTCCAGTTTTTCATCATATGTCTTTGAGAGGGGTTAGTGGCAACTTTACAGACATAACCTTGCCTGTAAAGCTGTCGTCACGTCTATAGTACTATATCTGCAAGAACAAGCCCTAATGCCTTAGCAACACCTTGTGCATAAGCAGGGTCTGCTTTATAACAGTTAGCAATATGACGATGTTGAATGTTTAACGACGCACTGCCAATACTTCTTGCTGTATTTTCAAATAATACCTGCTGTTGCTCAGGACTCATTAACGTAAATAAATCACGTGGCTGCGTGAAGTAGTCGCTATCATCTTCACGATAATCCCAATGATAGGCATCGCCATTAAGTGCCAATGCAGGTTCCTTCATCTCGGGTTGCTCTTGCCACAACCCAAAGCTATTCGGCTCATAGGCTTTGGTGCTTCCATAATTTCCATCCACTCGCATGGCACCATCTCGATGGTATGCATTAACATTACAACGCGCACTATTAACAGGAATATAGGCATGGTTAACACCTAAACGATAGCGCTGTGTATCCCCGTATGAGAATAAACGACCTTGTAACATTTTGTCTGGAGAGAAACCAATACCCGGCACAATACTGGCAGGATTAAATGCAGCTTGTTCAACTTCAGCAAAGTAATTATCAGGATTTCGGTTAAGCTCCAAGACACCAACATCAATCAGAGGATAGTCATCGTGAGGCCATACTTTACTCAGATCAAAGGGATGAAAACGATAATTTTCTGCATCTTTGTCCTGCATAATTTGAACTTTTAAGTCCCAACGTGGGAAATCACCCTTTTCGATGGCTTCGTAAAGATCCTGTTGATGACTTTCACGATTTTTACCCACTAAGACTTCCGCCTCTTGATCCGTTAAATTTTCAATACCCTGTTGTGTTTTTAGGTGAAATTTAACCCAAAACCTTTCATTATTTTTATTGAAAAAACTAAATGTATGACTACCAAAACCGTGCATTTTACGATAACTGCTAGGAATGCCACGCTCACTCATCAGAATGGTTATTTGATGAAGCGCTTCAGGCAATAATGTCCAAAAATCCCAGTTTGAATCTGCACTACGCATATTAGTGCGAGGGTCTCGCTTTACTGCATGATTTAAATCAGGAAACTTCAAAGGATCACGTAGAAAAAAAACAGGGGTATTGTTACCAACCAAATCCCAATTGCCCTCTTCTGTATAAAATTTAATAGCAAAACCGCGAATGTCACGTTCAGCATCCGCGGCCCCCCGTTCGCCTGCAACAGTAGAGAAGCGAACAAACAAGTCAGTTTTTTTACCAACTTCTGAAAATATTTTAGCTTTGCTATATTGAGAGATATCGTGAGTAACAGTGAATGTTCCATAAGCACCTGAGCCTTTCGCATGCATACGCCTTTCTGGAATAACTTCCCGATCAAAATGAGCAAGTTTTTCAAGAAACCATACATCCTGTAAAAGCATTGGACCACGGGAACCCGCCGTTTCAACATTCTGATTATCCCCTACAGGACTCCCATTAGCTGTCGTTAGTTTATTTTTATTTGTCATGTGATCTACGTCGCCTCTAATGTTGTATGATTAATAGCAAAACAAATACCTCTCTAGAAAGGCATTTATTCAACATACCTCGCTACCGAGGTATGTGCAAGAAAAATAAGGAAAAACATGAATAAGTTTGCTAACTTTATGCGCTTAATGGAAAACAATTGGCCAAGTGCCTGTGAAACATTGCTTCCTCTTTTTCCCAGACTTGGGAAAATATCCACTTGTGTAGAGACATATATTTCTCAATTGATGAAAGAGCAAGGCTTACTTTCGAGTGACTTTGAACTGATCACCGCGATAAGGCGTGCCAAAAAACAAGCTCCATTTGAAGTAATGCCAACAGAGTTGTGCAATTACATGCTCTTTAGCTGGGGAGGTTTAGCAAAAATAATGAAGCGATTAGAAGAGAAAGGGATTATTACCCGCGTTAACAGTTGCCATGATAAGCGTATTCACATGATAAGATTAACTCAATTAGGTCAACAAATAACTGAACAAGCAGCAACTGAATTACAGCGTTTTCACCAAGCGTTACTTATCGGCTTTACAGCACAAGAGATAGAATTGTTAGATAAGTTACTTGAAAAATTACTAGATAATGTAGAATCACAACAACAATGAGACATACAAAACTATAATGCATTGATTTAATCTAAATATTGCATGTTTTTAGCGGATGATTTACATTCACTTTGATAACATGCGTAAAATTTAACCTGCAACGATGACAATGCAGATGTTTGTTGAAGCGAAGGATGTTAATGACTTAATCTATGTGTTAACTCAGCATGAGAAAACTTAATTTCTTGCTTCGCGAGGTTCTCTTTTATTTGCGAAAAAAAGAGTGCTAAAGCGCAATCAAAGTTATTTTTTTTCATCACGAATGCAAACTCCTCCGCAGTATTTAAATAACGATTAACCGCACATTTTTTTGCACAATTTTGTTCACACATTAATTTTTCTGCGATAACAAATGCTTGTTTATAAAAAACACAAGCTCCGTCCCAGTCAGCATTGTATATTTTACTTCTGGCTTGCTCAACAAGACATTGCCATGCTGTTTGCTGATCTTGAGTAACTTGATTAAGTCGTGTTGAGTTTTGATTCACAATATCCATATTCACCATCTATTATCTGTTGAGTGTGCTGAACTGTCATTCTAAATAAATAAAACCTCAAGTCAATCTAAATGATAACTACTTTCATTTATTGCGTTGTTTGTGCTGATTCAATCACTTGCAGTCACTCATTAAAAAATGAGGTAATGAGGTAAATGAGGTAAATGAATCGTAAGGTCATAACCATCATTTAAATGTTAAAAACTTTCTAAAAAGACAGACCTACATATTATTATCAATTAAATCAATAGCATCATTCAACATTGATCGACTATTGATAAGCAAAAACTAATGCTGGGAATATGTGATCTAGTTAGCATGTCATGTAATCTATCATAGTAAAAATCAATATTTATCCAATACTTATACTCATACTAAAAGAACTAAAAAGGTGATCAGCCTTAGTTGTTAAAATTAACCCTACCTACGTTGTGAGTCTTGAAGTGAGAA
>JBAHZV010000095.1:0-7838 GCA_037132845.1 Psychromonas sp. | reverse complement strand
TGGTTCATTGAAAACATAATAACTCTCCTAAGTAAGGCAATCACAAAAAACAGTGATCTACATCCTTTATTATAGTGCATCTGCGGGTAATTCGTGGCTACAATTATTGTGAAAGATTACGCAACAAATAGACACTGAGCTGAATATAAGAGCAAAGACAAGGCAAATAGTGAATTAGTCTCAGAGGCATTAACTGGTGTTGTATGCATGATTTTGTCACAATAATTGAAATTCATTTACAGGTGATGATTAATAGAGTCCCCAAAAAACAATAACAGCAAATTGGTTAAAAATGGCACCATTGTATTTGCAGAACTGCTGATTTTAGTGGGAGTCTTTCCCAATATTAGTTCTTATTTAGCAACTTAGCTACCTTGGCACCTCCCCCCCGAGTATACCTCACCAGGTTTTATGGTGTTTTGTGCCAAAGGAAAGTCCAATCAAAATAGCAATTCTAAAATGGCTTTAAAGAGCTAACTGAGCTTTCTATAGATGTTGAAAATTTGATATATTTAGAAAAAAGAACCAGAGGTAGACAGTAAATTACTGTTCAGGCAAAAACCAAGCAACTCTAGTCTATGCTGACACATAAGCATTTACTTGGATATACACGTAACAGATTAGCGTTATTTTGATTCACGTACTCACAGGATATGAACAGGAGCGGTTTATGGCCACGATATTTTGCTTATGGAAAAGTGTTCAAATCATGCGATGAAGAAGCGTTTACTGGAACAGATAAGATTAATCAAAAGAAGACGTTTGAGTTATTGATTGTGAGGGACTTAAAAGCAAAAAGCCCGCTTGACTCTAAGAGCTAAACGGGCTTTTCTAAATGTGGTCGTGATAAAGGATTCGAATGAATGAAAGGCCCAAAAGGTTGTTTTTATCTAACACTTAAAATGCAAAAAACCCGTAACACATTGAAGTATTACGGGCTTTTCTAAATGTGTCGGTGATAAAGGATTCGAACCTTTGACCCCCTGGTCCCAAACCAGGTGCGCTACCAAGCTGCGCTAATCACCGAGAACTTTTACTTTAATCTGGTTTTACATCAAGAAAGGATGGGGCGAATGACGGGGATTGAACCCGCGACAACCGGAATCACAATCCGGGGCTCTACCAACTGAGCTACATCCGCCACTAAACTATCTAAAGAACTGAATCACTACAATGAGCCATTGGCTTCCAAAAGAATGGCGCACCCGACAGGAGTCGAACCTGTGGCCTTTGCCTCCGGAGGGCAACGCTCTATCCAGCTGAGCTACGGGTGCTCACGTCTTTAGCGTGGCGCGGATATTACTCAAGCTTTGTATTTATGTCTACTCTTTTTTGGCGTTTTTTAAAAATTACTGCTTAATTGTCTATTGTTCAAACAATTTAGATTAAATAACGGCAAAAAAAGCAATACTTACCTAATCATGCGCCAAAACTATTATTTTTAAAAGAGTCGCACTCATTATAAATAAGATGCTTTTCATATTTTCAGATATACTTTAATCACTTACTTTATTTAGAGCCTTCAATATGACACAAGATCCCCATCTCGAACGAGAATCACAAACATACGAACATCCCGTGCCGAGCCGTGAATTCATCTTAGAATTCATGGAAAAACAAGCAAAGCCAATTACGCGTGATGCTATTTTTAAAGCCTTTTCACTGAGCAGTGAGGAAGAGGCAGAAGGATTGCGTCGTCGTTTAAAAGCGATGGAGCGTGATGGTCAATTAGTATGGTGTCGTAATGCGACTTATGCCCTACCCGATAAACTGGATCTCGTTAAAGGTAAGGTCATTGGTCATAAAGATGGTTTTGGTTTTTTGAAAAGCCCTGATCAAGAAAAAGATCTCTTCTTACCCGCTCATCAAATGCGTTTCTTATTTCACGGTGATGAAATTTTAGCACAGCCCGTCAAAGTAGATGCTCGTGGGCGCACTGAAGCGCGTTTTGTACGCTTATTGGTGGCACGTAGTGGCACGATCGTAGGGCGTTATTTTGTGGAAGATGGTATGGCGATGGTGATCCCCGATGACTCGCGCATTAACCAACAAATATTAATCAATAAAGAAAACAACTGCGGTGCCCGTCATGGACAAATCGTGGTGGTGGAAATAATACATCGACCAAAAGCACGTTTTAGTGCATTGGGAAAAATAACGGAAGTCTTGGGCCAAGATATGGAACCGGGTATGGAAGTTGAGATCGCACTACGTACCCATGACATCCCACACGAGTGGCCTGAAGGATTAGACAAAGAATTAAAAGTGTTTGCCGAATTTGTACCGGATCATGCGATTGAAGGCCGTGTTGATCTGCGCGAATTACCGTTAGTAACCATTGATGGCGAAGATGCGCGTGATTTTGATGATGCTGTTTTCTGTCAAAAAGAAGCGCACGGTGGCTGGCGCTTATGGGTGGCGATTGCAGATGTCAGTTATTATGTCCGTAATGGCACTATCTTAGATAAAGAAGCGATTAATCGTGGTAACTCGGTCTATTTTCCTGATCAAGTGATTCCAATGTTACCCGAAGTTTTATCGAATGGTCTTTGCTCTCTCAACCCACAGGTGAACCGCTTGTGTATGGTAAGTGAGATGGTGATTGATAAAGATGGTCACCTCCAAGACTATAAATTTTATGAAGCGGTAATGAGCTCACATGCGCGCTTTACTTATACTAAAGTAGCTGAAATATTAGCCGGCGATAGTGATTTACGAGCGCAATACCATTCACTCGTCCCTCATTTAGAAGAGCTTGAACACCTCTACAAAGCCTTTAAAAAGGCACGTCATATCCGTGGTGGTATGGAGTTTGAGACATTAGAAACACGTTTTATTTTTGATGAAAACCGAAAAATTGCATCAATTGAACCTTTAGTGCGTAACGATGCACATAAAATCATCGAAGAATGTATGATCCAAGCAAACGTCGCATCGGCACGTTTTATTGGCAGTGCAGACGCGGCCGCTTTATATCGCGTACACGAAACACCCAGTGAAGAAAAACTAGCCAACTTCCGCTCATTCCTTGCCGAGTTAGGCTTAAGTTTAAGTGGGGGTGAAAAACCTGCTCCACGTGATTACGCCGATTTAGCAGAAACCTTTGCTGGACGTGAGGATCAAGAGCTATTGCAAACCATGCTATTACGCTCAATGAAACAAGCGGTTTACCAAGACGAAAACTTAGGTCACTTTGGTTTAGCACTCGGTGAATACTCACATTTCACTTCGCCGATTCGTCGTTATCCCGATCTCATTTTACATCGTGCCATTAAATACCTTGTACAACACCAAGCACAAGGTCAATTAAAAGCAAAATGGACAGAAACGGGTGGTTATCATTACCAGCACAGTGAAATGGGTGAACTCGGTGAACACTGTTCGATGACGGAGCGTCGTGCAGACGATGCAACACGCGATGTTAGCGACGCTCTAAAATGTGAATACATGCAGGATCATATTGGTGATGTGATGGTCGGTACCATTGCGGCGGTGACCAATTTTGGTTTCTTTGTGCGTTTAAACGACATTCATATTGATGGCCTTGTTCATGTGACCAGCCTCATTAGTGATTATTATATTTTTGATGCCGGCAAACAAACTCTAAAAGGTGAGCGCACAGGTCGTACTTACCGTATTGGTGATGTACTTGAAGTTAAAGTATTGTCAGTTAACTTAGACGATAAAAAAATCGACTTTGAACTCAATGATGAAGCGTTAGCAGGACAACGCAAACGTGGTCTCAAAAAAGGCGATAGCTCAACAAATAAAAAAGAACGCCCTATTGATAAGCGTGCACGTCATAAAAAAGACCGTAAAGAGAGCAACAAGCATAATGAGCAACCGCTCATTAAAGCCGTTGATAAAGAAACAGAAGCACAACTGTTAGCAAAAAGAAAAGCGGCTAATAAACAGAAAAGAAAACCTAAAAAGAAAGTCGCACAAGGTGAAAAAAATACCGCCTCTTCGCGTAAGAAAAAAACAACGGCGACAAAAAAACGTGCCGGTCGTGCTGCCCGCACTCAATCCAAACCTAATAATAATAGATAAGTAATATTTAGAGGTGAAACCTGAGTTTCACCTCTTTAACAAAGAGATAAGTAATATGAGCAAAAGCGAACTAATTTATGGCATGCATGCCGTTGATGCAGTTTTAGAACGACAACCTGAACGCGTTATTGAAATTTACACATTAAAAGGTCGTGACGATCAACGCTTAACAAATATCACCGCGAAAGCACAGGAATGGGGAATATCCGTTCAACAAATGTTGCGCAAGTCACTTGACGACAAATCCGCTGGCGAACAACATCAAGGCATTATTGCACGTATCAAAATAGCGAAAGTATTAACAGACAATGATTTAGAAACAATTATTGAGAACCTAGAGACGCCCCCTTTCTTACTTATCCTCGATGGTGTCACGGACCCACATAACCTAGGAGCATGCTTACGTAGCGCAGATGCTGCGGGTGTGCACGCCGTCATTATCCCGAAGGATAATTCCGCAAGCTTTACACCCGTCGTTCGCAAAGTAGCTTGTGGGGCGGCAGAGTCGGTACCCTTGATTCATGTGACTAACCTTGCACGCTGCATGCGCAACCTACAAGAAAAAGGTATTTGGTTATACGGCACAGCAGGCGAAGCAACAAACAATGTTTATGATTGTAAGTTTGCAGGTGGTATTGCTATTGCCATGGGCGCTGAAGGTAAAGGATTACGCCGCTTAACACGCGAACATTGTGATGAACTCATCAAACTACCGATGGCAGGTGACGTATCAAGTCTAAATGTATCGGTTGCAACAGGCATCTGTTTATTTGAAGTCGTGCGTCAACGTCGCTAACTATCACTGACCGCAGTCAGCGGTCAGTCTTCATTAAAATATTGCCAACAAACTGCATTGCTCCGTCGCAAACTTAAACATCAAGACATAACACGATGCATTGTTGAGTGAACATTAACCCTGCCGTTTTCTACCCAACCTCTTCTCTCCTTACCACTGACTGAATTTTCTATTTTGACTGCGCGCGGTAATATCTGAAGTATTATAGAGAGAAATGAAAACTTAACTTGCGTTAGGACAGATCAGAATGTACAATTTGTCGCCTAAATTCAGCCACACTTTTTTGTTCCTTGCTTCTATTTGGTCCGGCTGAACCAAGTTAAGAAGCTACTAACCCGTAAGGAGCGATTTTTATATGCGTCATTATGAAATCGTAGTTATGGTTCACCCAGATCAGAGTGAACAAGTAAATGGTATGATCGAACGTTACACAGCATCTATTACAGAAGCTGGTGGTACGATCCATCGTCTTGAAGATTGGGGCCGTCGTCAACTGGCTTACCCAATTAATAAACTTCACAAAGCACACTATGTTCTTATGAACATTGAAGCAGAGCAAAACGTAATCGATGACTTGGAAAATGCTTTCCGTTTCAACGATGCAGTGATCCGTAACATGATCATGCGTACTAAAACTGCTGTGACTGAAGCATCTGTTGTGGCTAAGGCAAAAGAAGAGCGTGCTCCTCGTGCTCCACGCCCAGAAGCAACTGCAGCTCCAGAAGCAACTGCTGAAGCATAAGCAACCTAGTGACTGAAAACTTTTTGCGTCTATCGGGTGTTGTCACTGAAAAGCCAACATTCAAAATAAGTCCAAGTGGTGTGGAACATTGTATTTTTACAATTGAACATCGCTCTTTGCAAAAAGAGGTTGAGTTACCACGCAATGCATTTTGTTATATGCCCATTGCAATCAGTGGAAAACTCGCTACTCAGTTAAAAAATACATTATCGAAAGGTATGCAACTTAGAGTAAGTGGTTTTATCACTTCTCAACAAAGCGCTAACAATGTTGGCAAATTAGTGTTGCACGCTCAGTACATAGAACAAATTTGAGGAACTACCATGGCTCGTTACTTCCGCCGTCGTAAATTCTGTCGTTTCACCGCTGAAGGTGTTAGCGAAATTGATTACAAAGACGTAGCTACGTTAAAAAATTACATTACTGAAAGTGGTAAAATTGTACCAAGTCGTATTACTGGTACATGTGCAAAATACCAACGTCAACTAGCGCGCGCTATCAAACGTGCACGTTACTTGTCACTTATCCCATACACAGATTTACACAAGTAAATAGGAACTATATATTATGGAAATTATCCTACAAGATACAGTTGCTAACCTTGGTAAACTTGGCGATAAAGTGAATGTTAAAGCAGGTTACGCACGTAACTTCCTTTTCCCACAGCAAAAAGCTGTACCAGCAAACAAAGCAAACTTAGAAGCTTTTGAAGCACGTCGTGCTGAATTAGAAGCTAAGCAAGCTGCAAACCTTGCTGCTGCACAAGCTCGTGGAACGTCACTTGAAGCTTTAGAAGCGATTGTTATCACTTCTAAATCTGGAGATGAAGGTAAACTATTCGGCTCAATCGGTACGCGTGATATTGCGAGTGCAATTTCTGCTGCTGGTGTAGCGGTCGTTAAAAGTGAAGTTCGTCTTCCTGAAGGCGCTTTGCGTAACACTGGTACTTACGAGATTGCAGTTTCTGTACACTCTGACGTAACCGCTGTTATCACTATTGAAGTTGTTGGCGAAGAGTAATCTTCCTTCAACAATCTAAATAGTAAAAATGCCTGCTTTCGAGCGGGTATTTTTTTGTCTAAAATTTATGAAACTAAATTTATAAATAAAGAGTGGAAAGAATCGTTCGAAGAATAAAAACACCAATGGACAGATAAAGTGAATACATTAAAAGATTATCAACTACTCACCTCACAAGCACTTGCACTCATTGAGGGAGAGAAAGACTTAACCGCAAATCTTGCCAATATTAGCGCGCTGCTTAAGATGAATTTAAGCAATATAAATTGGGTAGGATTTTATTTATTAAAAGATAAACAACTGGTTCTAGGGCCATTTCAAGGCAACGTTGCCTGTGTGCGTATCGACTTACAACAAGGAGTGTGTGGCAAAGCCTTCACAACTAATTCAATTCAACGCATTGCTGACGTACATGCCTTTGCTGGGCATATTGCATGTGATGCTAACAGCCTCTCTGAAATTGTTATTCCTATTAATCACAATGGCTTAACGGTCGCGGTATTAGACATTGACAGTCCAATCACCGACCGTTTTAATGATATCGATGAAAAAGGACTCAGCGACTTTGTTTCGCAGCTACAAAATCACCTCATCTTTTGATTTTTTCTGCATATAGGCTCGTTTCAAGTGAGCGCTTGATCACCCCACAACGGATTGAATCTTGTATCTTGAATGCAGAGACAATCAATTTTAATGGTATTATTTTATGGCAGTAACCATAGGCAATAGTTTAGGTGCACTGCTGACTTCTTTTATGGGTTATTATTTTTCGTGGGGACGTGCTAAAGCACAAAATAATATCAAAGGAATTAATTAAGTGATCAATGATTGCGAAGGATAAATTAACGGTAACAAGGCGTGAGTTGCAGGAGATAGTTATCCTCACTTCAAAACTCACAACGAAGTTAATGTTGATTTAAAAGATCGAGTGTGATTAACTTTTTAGAGTGCATCGTTAAAAAAGATAGCCATTATAAACCAAGGTGCTTTATGCCTCTTGGAGAGAAGACCAAGATAGACCACAACTTGATGAGAATGATCAGCTTGGTTCGAACATTAAAGAGACCTAACGCGACGTTACTTTTTTAACAAGCACACGGTAATTGATCTCACCAGAAATACCCTCAAGCATGCATATATATCATTGTGATAGGATGAAATATAGGTAAGCACTGTTATAATAGATAAGCTCTCCTCACTAGGTTTCTCGAATAAAGGTTCATTATGCCT
>JBAHZV010000002.1:0-7470 GCA_037132845.1 Psychromonas sp. | reverse complement strand
AAAGTAGATAAGTTAGGATGCGTTGTCTTAATATGCCCGTTTATTAGATTAGGCTACTGATGTTGCGCTGTGAAAAATTGACCTGTGTTCGTGAGGATAGGATCTTATTTCAAGATCTTTCTTTTGCTCTTAAAAAAGGCGAAATAGTACAACTTGAAGGTGCTAATGGTGTGGGTAAAACCAGTCTTTTCCGGTTGATTATTGGTTTATCTACTCCCCATGAAGGTACTGTTTACTGGCAAGACGCCCCGATCACAGCGGATCGCGAAACTTTTTACCAAAATCTCCTCTATCTTGGCCATAAAACAGGCATTAAACCCGAGCTCAGCGCACTTGAAAATTTACAATTTTTCCAAAATTTACAACCTAGTTATAAACAGATTGATCTCTGGGATATTTTAGCGAAAGTTGGATTGGCAGGTTATGAAGATATCATTAGTGCACAACTTTCTGCTGGGCAACAACGACGTGTTGCATTAGCACGATTGTGGGTCAATGATTGTACTTTATGGGTATTGGATGAACCCTTTACTGCGCTTGATAAATCGGGTGTTAAGGTTTTGGAAAATTTGTTTCTTGAACATGCTCGACAGGGGGGGATTGTTTTACTTACCAGCCACCAAGATCTATCTCTTCAGGAAGAATACTTTTCTAAAATCACTCTCACAAAACCAGTGGATGATTTTTATGTTTAATATTTTTTTTCAAATTATTAGCAAAGAGTTAAAAGGTGCTTTTAGACATCAGAGTGATCTTTTAAATCCCGTCTGGTTTTTTATTATTGTTGTGACGCTATTCCCACTTGCTATTGGCACCGAGCCCGCTTTGCTCACACGCATTGCCCCGGGAATTATTTGGGTGGCTGCGCTACTGGCTGCATTACTTTCTTTTGAACGCCTTTTTAAAGATGATTTTATCGATGGATCCTTAGAGCAATTGTTATTGATGCCACATTCACTGGCATGGTTGGTGAGCGCAAAAGTTTTCGCACACTGGTTATTAACGGGATTGCCTATTCTGCTTATTTCACCCCTTTTAGCCATTTTTCTTTCAATGGAAGTAAATACTTACTTTGCCCTGTTTTTAACCTTGTTAATCGGTACCCCTATTTTGAGCCTGTTGGGTGCCATTGGTGTTGCGCTGACAGTTGGGTTGCGTAAAGGAGGTATATTATTAAGTTTAATCATGCTGCCGTTGAGTATTCCCGTTTTAATATTTTCTACTATGATTATTGATGCTGCGTCATATGATCAATCTTACCTTGGGTTACTATCATTATTAACTGCAATGTTAGTCACATCCATAACATTAGCCCCGTTGGCCATTGCGGCTTCGTTACGTGTTAGCGTGAGCTGATTATATTTATTTTAGACAGAGAGTTACTTTATTATGTGGAAATGGTTACATCCCTACGCAAAACCAGAGAAAAGCTACCAATTAGCTGGGAAATTATTACCTTGGTTTGTTGTTCTGACAATGATTGCATTTGTGGTTGGGCTGACATGGGGATTATTATTCGCCCCCGCTGATTATCAGCAAGGGGACAGTTTTCGTATTATTTATATTCATGTACCGGCGGCTATGATGGCCATGGTTGCATATTCAACCATGGCTATTGCTGCTTTTATTGCGCTAGTATGGCAAGTTCGCTTAGCAGAAATGAATGTTGCCGCTATTGCCCCAGTTGGTGCGGTATTTACTTTTATTGCTTTAGTGACGGGAGCGACTTGGGGGAAACCAATGTGGGGTGCTTGGTGGGTATGGGATGCCCGTTTAACCTCCGAGCTTATTTTATTATTTGTCTATTTAGGCATTATCGCTTTATATAATGCTTTCTCAGACAAGCTGTTAGCCGGAAGAGCTGCTTCAATTTTGACCTTAGTCGGTGTGATTAATTTACCGGTTATCCACTATTCAGTAGTGTGGTGGAACACCCTTCACCAAGGTGCAACCATTAGTAAATTCGAAAAGCCTTCCATGGCCCCTGAGATGTTATGGCCTCTGATTGTGATGATCTTTGGTTTTGGCGCCTTTTTAGGTACAATGACTCTAATACGTTTTCGTAATGAAATATTAGCGCGCGAAAGCCACCGACCATGGGTAAGTGCCTTGGTGTTAGCCAAATTAAGCGAGGATAAATAACATGGCATTTGACTCTGTTAGTGAATTTTTTGCAATGGGCGGTTACGGATTTTATGTGTGGTTAGCCTACGGTTTAACTTTTTTAGCGTTAACGTTATTGGTTGTTAGTAATATCATCAAGAAATATATAATTATAAAAACTGTTGAGCGACGCTTAGCGCGTGAACAACGAATTAAAAAAGCACAGAATATGGAAAATACATTATGAACCCAAGGCGCAAACAACGTTTAATCATTATTTCATCATTAGTTATTGGTTTATCTCTGGCGTTAGGGCTAGTATTATTTGCACTACAACAAAATATTGATCTTTTTTATACACCAACAGAGATAATTGAAGGTAAGAATGAGACAGGGGTTAAACCTGTTATTGGACAACGTTTACGTGTCGGTGGTTTGGTGGTAAATGGTTCGGTAAAACGCGATCCTGAAAGTTTAAAAGTGAGCTTTGATTTAATTGATAATGGCGGTGGCTTAGTTACCGTCTTTTTTGATGGTATCTTGCCGGATCTGTTTCGCGAGGGGCAGGGGATTGTGGCACAAGGTGAGTTACTCAATGCAACACAAATCCATGCCTTTGAAGTGCTTGCTAAACATGATGAAGAATATCTCCCGCCAGAAGTTGCAGAAGCGCTGGAAGGTATGGACCATTTAAAAGAAACAGAGGAATAGATTAATGCTTGCTGAAATTGGCCAATTTACACTGATTATCGCCTGTTTATTAGCGTTATTACAAACAGTCTACCCTTTATATGGTATCTATGCTGGCCAACAAAATGCGATTGCATCCGCTAAAGTGTTAACTATTATGCAATTTTTCTTTGTCGGTCTTGCATTTGTTATTTTGAGTTACCTTTTTTTAGTTAATGACTTTACCGTCAGTTATATTGCCAATAATTCTAATAGTGCTTTGCCATGGTATTATCGTTTGTCGGCGGTATGGGGGGCGCATGAAGGGTCGCTATTGTTATGGGTTTTCTTACTTTCACTGTGGAGCGCCGCAGTGGCAGTATTGAGTAAGCATCTGCCACTTGAATCAATCGCACGTGTATTAGCAGTATTAGGCCTGTTATCCTTTGGTTTCTATCTTTTTGTGTTGTTCACCTCTAATCCCTTTTTACGTACGTTACCTTATTTTCCTGTTGATGGTCGAGACTTAAACCCGTTATTACAAGATGTTGGCCTGATAGTGCATCCACCCATGTTATATATGGGTTATGTTGGTTTTTCAGTTGCCTTTGCCTTTGCGATTGCGGCATTAATGGAAGGACGCTTAGACAGTGCATGGGCAAAATGGTCACGCCCTTGGACAATGGCTGCTTGGGTGTTTTTAACCGCAGGGATCACTTTAGGTAGTTGGTGGGCTTATTATGAATTAGGTTGGGGCGGTTGGTGGTTCTGGGATCCCGTTGAAAATGCATCTTTTATGCCGTGGTTAGCGGGCACTGCACTGATCCATTCTTTAGCGGTCAGTGAAAAGCGTGGTGTATTTAAATCCTGGACAGTGTTGCTTGCCATCAGTGCATTTTCTTTAAGTTTGTTAGGTACTTTTTTAGTTCGCTCTGGAATATTAGTGTCGGTACACGCTTTTGCGAGTGATCCGGCACGTGGGTTATTTATATTAGCCTTTTTAATATTGGTTATTGGTGGCTCACTACTCCTTTATGCCGTGCAGGCATCAAAAGTTAAAAGCCGTGGCCGTTATCAATTATTCTCCCGTGAAACCATGTTGCTGAGTAATAATATTCTTTTGATTGCGGCCTTAATTGTGGTGTTATTAGGCACGTTATTACCCCTTGTTCATAAAGAGTTAGGCTTAGGCAGTATCTCAATTGGCGAACCTTTCTTTAACAGCATGTTTACTATATTGGCCGTCCCCTTTGCACTGTTTTTAGGTGTTGCGCCACTGGTACGCTGGAAGCGACAAACTGTACAGGAACTGTTTAAACCGCTCGTCCATTGCTTGCTGATCACTATTACCAGTACGGTAATTTACCTTTATATTTTTGCATCGTACTTTACTTGGCTTGCTTTACTGGGGGTGTTTTTAGGTCTATGGGTATTTACGACCGTCTGTTATGAGCTGTACTTACGGGCGACGCATCGCTTACCTCTTTTTTTAGGCTTAACTAAATTAGGTTATAGTCATTGGGCAATGAGTATTGGTCATGCGGGTTTTGCGGTGCTAATCATTGGCATTACCATGACGCAAAACTATTCAATAGAGCGTGATATAAAATTAACCATAGGGGAAAGTATTACTTTTGAACACTACGATTTCCATTTTGATGCAGTACAGGATTTACAGGGTGAAAACTACACTGGGAAAGTCGGTATATTTACCATTAAAAAAGATAATAAATATGTGACCACTATGAAAGCGGAGAAGCGTATTTATACGGTGCAACGTATGCCAATGACAGAAGCTGCCATTGATGCTGGTGTAACACGTGATCTTTATATTGCCATGGGCGAAGTGTTGCCCGATGGAGCATGGGCAGTGCGAATTTATTACAAGCCATTTATTCGTTGGATCTGGTTTGGTCCTTTAATGATGGTTTTTGCTGGGATATTAATGATCATGGATAAGCGTTATCGAATAAAAAAAATACCACTACAGGAGTTATAAAATGGTGAATACACGAAGAGTAGTGACCTTGTTACTACCACTTGTACTGTTTTTTGTCGTTTGTATCTTCCTCTTTAAAGGTTTATATAGCGATCCACGAAAACTGGATTCTGCCTTAATTGGTCAACCCGTACCCGCGTTTATACTACAAGATATTTATGATCCAAATAAACAGCATGATAGTTCAATTTTTCAAGGTAAGAAAATGTTGCTTAATGTCTGGGCTACTTGGTGTCCAACGTGCTACGCAGAGCATCAGTTTCTTAACCAACTATCAGGGCAAGGTATCTACATTGTTGGTATGAACTATAAAGATGATCGTAAAAAGGCGATTCGTTGGTTAACGGATCTTAACGATCCTTACCAGATTAGCCTGTTCGATAGCGATGGTATGTTAGGCTTGGATCTTGGTGTTTACGGTGCGCCAGAAACCTACTTTATCGACAGTAAAGGCATTATTCAATATCGTCATGTTGGCGCGTTGAATGATGCTATTTGGAACGAACAACTCGCCAAGCTTTTTAATGGGATGCAATAATATGAGAAAAATACTCATTTCTCTGTTTTTACTTTGCAGTATTTTTTCAACGGCTGCTTATAGTGCAATTGATACTTTTCAGTTTGAAAATGTTGAACAAGAAAAAATTTTTCATGACTTAACAAAAGTATTACGTTGCCCCAAATGCCAGAATCAAAATATTTCTGATTCCAATGCCGGACTTGCTAAAGATCTACGTAATAAAACTTATGAGCTGGTTAAAGCGGGAAAAAGCAAAGATGAGGTGATTGATTATATGGTTGCACGTTTTGGTAATTTTGTCCGTTATAATCCCCCCCTTACCCCGGCTACAATTTTCCTGTGGATAGGCCCATTATTATTTATTCTGTTAGGATTTTTGGTGTTATATAAACACGCACAGAAAAAAAGTAAAAATGATGCGCAACTGGATAGTGAAGAAGCCAACCGTTTGCAAAAAATACTTAATCAGGGAGGTAAATAATGCTTCTGCAATTTTGGCTAGGTGCCATTTTATTACTCACTATCGCATCTGTAATATTTTTAGTCCCCTTTTTTGTGAGTAAAAAAGCACCACAAAAAAACAACAATGATAACCGTAATCTGTTAAATAGAGCGCTTTATGATGTGCGTTTAGCTGAGCTTGAAAATGATGAGCAACAGGGCTTGTTAATCGATAAAGAAAAAATAATCGTTGAATTACAGCATAACTTATTAGACGATATTAATGATAAAAACATAACGCCTAGTAAAAACAACAGTAAATTTATTTGGTTACCTGGCTTATTTTTGTTAATTTTTGGCTCCATCGCGATATACTGGTCAGTCGGTGCTTATCAAGAGGTTAATCATTGGCAAAATACATTGCAACGCTATCCAACCTTACAGGCCAAACTGTTTAATGATTTTGATGTTCAACCGAGTGAACAAGATTTGCGCGATATTATGCTTGGGCTGCGTACTCAGTTAGAAATTGATCCTTCTGATGCCGACGGATGGCTATTATATAGCCGTTTAGGCATGGTTTTTAAAGATGCGACATTGGCACTTAATGCCGTTAAAAAAGCCTATTCTTTGGATCCAACCTCTGTTGATATTGTACTGGTCTATGCACAATTAAAAATGCAAAAAGGAGATGAATATTCACAACAGCAAGCGCAATTGATGCTTAAGAAGCTACTTGTTAATCATCCTAAAGAGCTAGAAGCTTGGTCTATGTACGCATTTATGGCGCTTGAAAAGCAAGATTATGTTACTGCTATTGCGCGTTGGCAAAAGATGCTAACCTTTGAAAATATTAGTGTTAAACAAAGTAATATACTTATTGATAGTATCAGTTATGCTAAAAAACAGTTAGCGGTAGAAACTAATCAGCCTATCTCTAAGCCAATATTATCCATGGCATCAACTGAGAAAGAACAACAAAATACAGCGTTAGATGAAATAAGCACGCCTATCTACAAGGTACATATTTCTGTTGCGGATAATGTACCTATTCCTGATGCGGGTTTTATCATTGTTTATGCACAAAGAGTTTCTGGCCCTAAAATGCCACTGGCAGCGGTTAAGTTGGTACTCGGTGAACTTCCTCTTTCCACGACCATTTCAGATGCGAATGTGATGATGCAAGGAATGAAACTCAGTGATCACAGTGAATTTGTCATTAAAGCGCGTCTCTCGAAAAGTGGTGATGTAATGAATAAAAAGGGTGACTGGGAAGGTGTGAGTAGCGTAATAAAATCAGGGCAACAAGCCACTGTTAATATTGTTATTACTGACGCGCTTTAAAGGTCTATACAGCTCTCCATCACTCTGTTTTAGCGAGCATTAACTTAGAGACTAAGTTAATACCAAAGGAATTAATTAAGTGATCAATGATTGCGCAGGATAAATTAACGGTAACAAGGCGTGAGTTGCAGGAGATAGTTATCCTCACTTCAAAACTCACAACGCAGTTAAGGTTGATTTAAACGAGCGAGGGTGATCACATTTTTAGTTCTTTTAGTATAAGGTACAGGACTGGCAGAAGGAAGTGATCAGCGCCTGCCAGGTTTTTATTTCAGAGCAAACGATCTTTTAATTGCCATAACTTAAAGATACCAAAAATGAAGAGTTGCAACGCTTCTGATTTTGTCAGCTTTAACTTTTCTGAGAAAGCACCATAGATTATTAATAATTGAAT
>JBAHZV010000079.1:0-6029 GCA_037132845.1 Psychromonas sp. | reverse complement strand
GCTGATAATAGCCTTTGTTTATTCTCCGTCTAAACCACGTATCGGTTTTATTCTGCCCCAACTTTTACAAGAAGGACATAACCAAAATAGCTTATTCGTTGAATAGCCACATTTTTGACAGCGATAGTGTGGACGTAATTTTATTTGCTCAGCAAGCAACTTCTGCAGAAAGGATAAGCTTTCCATTTCACTTTTTGATTCTGAAAGCGTTAAATGATAACTCATTAACTGATTGAAGCCTTTCATCGTTGGATTACGGCGTAACTCCTGCAACATAAAGGATTGTGCTTTTTCGACACAATGAAACTCTGCAATCAATTTTGAAAGCAAGATAACGCTACTTGCACCGGCTCCCAAACTGATAATATGGTAAAGGTAATTAATAAGCTCCTCTTCACTGCCCAGTTTTTGGTGTAGTAATAGCAGTTTCTCAAGAATTATCTCACTAAAATCAATGTCCATCTCTGGAATAGTTTGTAAGACTTGCAATGCTTTTTTAAGATCATTCTCTTGTTGATAAAAATCACATAATGCTAAGCTGGCTTTTACACAAGCAGGGAAAACCAGTAATGCTTTTTTGTACAGTTTTAACTGTTGTTTTTCATCATCTGATTGCAACGCTAAACTACAGTATAAATAAGCAAGCGTACGTTGATTACCCTTGCCTTTCATTATTTTATTTAATGTTTCAGTGGTGCTAACCGCTTCTTGCCAATCTTTCAACTGTTGGTAAATACTCAGTAAATTTTCCAATGCAACCTGTTTATACTCTGGCGATTGCTTGAGCTGTAAAAATATTTCTTCGCTACGATCAAATAATCCTGCTTGATAAAAATCTTTACCTAATTGTAATAGGGCTAAATCACGTTGCTCACGGGTTAATGAAGGTCGAGCAATTAAATTTTGATGAATGCGGATAGAGCGTTCAACTTCACCACGCTGACGAAAGAGGTTTCCTAGTGCTAGATGAGTTTCGATGGTTTCGTTATCGACCTCTAACAAGGCAATAAAATGATCAACTGCTTTGTCAGGCTGATCACTTAATAAAAAATTTAGCCCTTTCACATAATCTCGGCTGAGTTTATTTTCTTTTTTCTGTTTCTTTTGATGAACGCTACGCACCCCCATATACCAACCATAAAAGGCAGCAACAGGCAGTAGAAGAAAAAAAATCTCTTGCATTAAAATTAATCTTTTTCTGTCGTAGTGCGCAATAGATTTAACTCTTTACGTTGTTTTTTATTTAACTTGCGCAAATGACGATTGGTCATTGATAACCTCAGATAAAAGAGAGTGCCAAAACAGACAGAGACAATAAAACCCAACATGAAATTGACTGCAAGCAAGGTAGAAAGACGAATGTCACTTTGTGCAATGAGATAGTTGATATTCACTATTTGCTGATTTTTTAAACCTAAAATAATTGCAATAACAAATAATATAATAATAACAACCAAGGTAAGAAAATGTTTCATCGTTAAGCCCTACACAAAATGGATAGTTTAGTAATTGTATTATAAATTTAGCTGGGAATATACCCGTTATCATTGTAGATGCAAATATCAACAACGCGTATTTATACTTGTTGTCAATCAAGATGCAAAATTCAGCAAGTCGTGAGGTGAATAACTTATCGGCAGAAAAAGGAATGATAGAAAAGACTTTGATTGCTTCACAGAACGTTTAAATATTTAACTCCAAAGTAACAATCAAAGAAAAGAGAACATCACAAGGTGATAATTTCGATCATCAGATCATTCATCTTAATTGAAAGTCAATTATTTAGCAAAAAAATTGACTATATTAAGATGTATAATGGAGTAATAACAAACGATTACGATTGAGTGCAATAGATACACCCTGTTTTAACGAGAAAGGAAATATTGATAGTGAAGCAATTTATTTTAAATGAATGATACAAAAAGCACTTATTTAGGATAAAAAAATGGCGCTCTAAAAGCGCCATTTAAAATACATTAAGCATTAATTACATTAACTCGTTCTCTCAACTCTTTACCTGGTTTAAAGTGCGGAACGTACTTACCACCCAATTCGACTTTATCTCCCGTTTTGGGATTTCGTCCAATACGAGGAGCACGATAATGTAATGAGAAACTACCAAATCCTCTAACTTCGATGCGCTTGCCTTGAGCAAGTGAATCGGTCATAAGTTGTAGTGATTCTTTTACACTATCTTCAACCTCTTTAATCGACAATTGAAAGTGCTTGCTGGTTAGTCTTTCAATTAAATCAGACTTCGTCATAGTTTACCTCATTTTAAATTAATGAATGCAGTAAGTAGACACCAGTTAATAAAAGTGGAGAGGCTCTCCACCTTGATTAATTATTTGCCTTTAGCTGCTTTAAATGCATCAAGCATTGCATTGCCCATGCTTGCTTCATCTTGATCTTTCAAGCTATCAATTGCTTCTTTCTCTTCAGCTTCATCTTTCGCTTTGATAGAAAGGCTAATTACGCGGTTTTTGCGATCAACACCAACGAATTTAGCTTCAATAGAATCACCAGCTTTAAGCACAGTAGATGCATCTTCGATACGATCACGTGAAATATCAGCAACACGAATGTAGCCTTCAACACTATCAGCAAGAGTTACAACAGCACCTTTTGCATCAGATTCAGCGATAGTACCTATAACAATAGACCCTTTTTTGTTTTCTGCTAGGTAGTTATTGAATGGGTCAGCAGCAATTTGTTTGATTCCTAGAGAGATACGTTCACGCTCAGGGTCAACTTGTAGTACAACAGCTTCAATTTCGTCGCCTTTTTTGTACTCTTGAACAGCTTTATCACCTTCAACATCCCAACTAATATCAGAAAGATGTACGAGGCCATCAATGTTACCATCAAGACCAATAAAGATACCAAAGTCAGTAATAGACTTGATTTTACCAGTCACTTTCTGGCCTTTATCGTGTGTTGAAGAGAACTCTTCCCATGGGTTAGCTTTACACTGTTTAAGACCAAGAGAAATACGACGACGTTCTTCATCGATGTCTAGTACCATCACTTCAGCCATATCACCTAAGTTAACAACTTTAGATGGGTGGATGTTTTTGTTAGTCCAATCCATTTCAGAAACGTGAACAAGACCTTCAACACCTTCTTCAATTTCAACGAAACAACCGTAATCAGTTAAATTAGTCACTTTACCCGTTAAACGAGTTGATTCAGGGTAACGCTTCGCGATAGCTACCCATGGATCTTCACCCAGTTGTTTTAACCCGAGAGAAACACGCGTACGCTCACGATCGTACTTAAGAACTTTAACGTTGATTTCATCACCAACATTAACGATTTCACTTGGGTGCTTAACACGTTTCCAAGCCATATCGGTAATATGTAATAGACCGTCAACACCACCAAGATCTACGAAAGCACCGTAATCTGTTAGGTTCTTAACGATACCTTTAATATCTTGACCTTCTTGAAGGTTTTCAAGTAATTCTTCACGTTCAACACTGTTCTCAGTTTCGATAACAGCACGACGAGAGACCACAACGTTATTACGTTTTTGATCTAGTTTGATCACTTTGAATTCAATATCTTTGTTTTCAAGGTGCGCAGTGTCACGTACAGGACGTACGTCAACTAATGAACCAGGTAAGAATGCACGAATACCGTTTAATTCAACAGTGAAACCACCTTTAACTTTACCGTTAATAACACCGATAACAGTTTCTTGGTCTTCGTATGCTTTCTCAAGCTGGATCCAAGCTTCATGACGTTTCGCTTTTTCACGAGAAAGTTTAGTTTCACCGAAACCATCCTCTACCGCGTCTAACGCAACATCTACAACATCGCCAACAACAACTTCGATTTCGCCAGCAGCGTTCTTAAATTCAGCAACATCAATAGCAGCTTCAGATTTAAGACCAGCATCAACGAAGACTAGGTTATTACGGATTCCAACAATTGTACCTTTAACAATTGTACCGGGACGAGTTTCTACCAGTTGAAGAGATTCTTCAAATAGTTCAGCAAAAGATTCCATCATCTATTTATTCACACTTATTTTATACAACCCATCACAATCCATTCGCGAGGGAGGCAAGAAAAATTATCATTTCATCCATGAAAAGATATACTAAAAACAGTAAATTATTTTACTGTTAAATTAAATTTAAAGTTTATTAAATCAACAATTTGCATTACAACTTCATCAATCGTTAAGGAGGTTGAATCGATCTCAACCGCATCACTTGCAGGCCTTAACGGCGCAACACTGCGATTCCTATCTCGATAATCACGCTCTTTGATTTCGCTTAAAATTTGCGCGACTTTAACATCAAACCCTTTATTTTGCAACTGATAAAAACGTCGCTGAGCACGTTCTTCTGCGCTAGCATCTAAAAATACTTTAAGTGGCGCATCGGGGAAAACCACCGTGCCCATGTCACGCCCGTCAGCAATCAGACCAGGTGCTTGGTAAAATGCTTTTTGACGCTCAAGTAATGCATCTCGCACGATTTGAATGGACGCCACTCTCGAAGCGGCTTCAGCCACCACTTCTGTGCGTAATTTATCACCCACGTTATCACCATTAAGAATCGTATCAACAACGCCTTCATTAGATACAAAAGCAACATCAAGATTAAGTGCCAGTGTTGCTAACTCAGTACTGCTGTCCAATGCTATTTTTTGTTGTAATGCAGCAAAGGCTAAAATGCGGTATAACGCACCACTGTCTAACAAATTCCAGCCTAATTTAGTTGCTAAAAGGTGACAAACAGTCCCTTTTCCAGAACCACTTGGACCATCAATGGTAATAATGTTCATATGCTTATTGACCCCCTAATTTATTTCATCCATATATGCTTCGATATCCTGCTCTTCGTCTAATGATTTTTGTTGCTGGTGTTCTTCTATCAGTAATTCTATATCATCACTATTTTGATAAAATTTAAACGCTTCATATTGTATATAAGCCTCTTTTGCAAAGACATAAGGATCAAGAGACTGTGCTAATAATTTCTCTTGCCCTAAAAGACTTTCACGTTTATCTAATCCATCTAGGCCCCACAATAGGCTGAGTTGCCACAAATTTAAGTAACTTATTGGGAAATATAATGAATCAACAATGGTACCAATCAAGTTTCTGGTACTACGAGGACCCATGACCGGGACCATTAGATAGGGTCCATGTGGGACATACCAGCGCCCTAAAACATTACTAAATGTCTCACGCCGACGTGGCACACCACTTTTTTCGGCAAGATCAAAAAAACCCAGCAAACCAAAGGTTGAATTAAGGGTAAAACGAAATAAAGCATTACCAGCATGTTTGAATTCAAACTGGATGAGATTATTAACCACAGTTGATGGTTCTTCAAAATTTAAAACAAAATTATTTATCGCTTTACGCCCTGAATCTGGCACCCAATCAACATAGGTTTCAGTCGCTGGTTTATAGATATAAGCATCGAGATAAAGATAGTTAAAATCCCAAAATATTCGATTAAGGGGTTCAATGGGATCGCTCATTTGAGTTTGATATTCATAATCACCATTAATGGTTTGTGCTAATGTTATTGCTGGTTGAGCGAGCAATAATACGAATAATAAAATTTTTTCTTTCATTTGAAGCTCATTCCTATTTAAAGCCTTTACCCATCAATATGCATGTTCAGCAAATCAAAGATGGGCCCACCTATCCTTAAAGAGAAGCAGAAAGTCGAATAAACTCAATCAAAACTTTCCAGCAACTAAGATGTTGGCTCGTGACTTGCTGACTTGAAAGTCATTCAGCATTGCACCATTTTATATTGGGAAGATTAACCTATTAATTTTAATATTCCCGATTAGAGAATTAACTAAGCGAATCTCTTGAAAAGTTATTCTGCGAGCCATTATACCAAAGGAACTAAAAAGGTGATCACCCTCGCTCGTTTAAATCAACCTTAACTGCGTTGTGAGTTTTGAAGTGAGGATAACTATCTCCTGCAACTCACGCCTTGTTACCGTTAATTTATCCTGCGCAATCATTGATCACTTAATTAATTCCTTTGGTA
>JBAHZV010000032.1:0-10594 GCA_037132845.1 Psychromonas sp. | reverse complement strand
CATCTAAGGAATGTTATGGAAACGATGATCAAGCGCAATCAAAGTAAGTTAATTTCAGTGATGCCACAGGTGAAGCAATATGACACTAAACTGAACTCTTTAACCGATTGGTGGAGCAAAGTTGCACTTATTGGTAAGATTAATAGCCACAATCTCGCATCCATTATTCTCGATGATATGCAAAACACTCAAGAAAAATTTTCTGAGTTACACAAAAAACTGATTGATAATTTATTACTCGAACATCTGAAAAAAGTAATTGTTGATAACACCGCAAAATCACAAGTCACCATTGATATTTTAATCCGAAATTTATTTGAACGTACTGCTGATGTCGGTTTTTTAGCAACCGATGAAAATATTCGCCAGTTCCTCGATCAATCAGATACAAACAACACTGCACGCTTATTAATTGAATCCCGTTTGAGTGAATATGTTAAAAAATATAGTGTTTATGATGAAATTGTAGTGCTTGATCCACAAGGGAATGTTCAAGCTAATTTAGATCAAACGAATAATATCAGTGTTAGCCATGATGAATTAATTCAAAAGACATTAACGAGCAAAAATGATTATGTCGAAACATTCTGTCGTTGCGATTTACAACCACAAAAAGAAAAGTCGCTTATTTATTCGTGCAAAATTACAAAAGACAATGATCCTGATTCAATCGTACTCGGTGTATTATGCTTGTGTTTTCGTTTTGATGATGAGATGAGTTCTATTTTTAATAACCTAGCAGATGGATCAGATAACTGTTTATTATTGATGAGTGAACAAGGCAAGGTGATTGCCAGCAGTCAGCCTAATTTAGTCCCTACGAATACTCCTTTTACATTTAGCCAAGCTCCGCAACTCCTCCTTTATCAGGGGACTGAATTTTTAGTAACAAGTAGTCAATCTAATGGCTACCAAAGTTTTTATGGATTGGGCTGGTGGGCCATGATAATGACCCCCCTTCACTCTGCATTTTCTCAAACGGGTGAGACCATTAAGCAAACTAATTGCCATGATGATTTACACTCGTCTCAGTTATTTTCTAAGGCATTAAAAGAGATCCACCAAGCATCTAAGCTTGTTAATGATGATTTAAGTCTTGTGGTGTTGAATGGTCAAATTACAGCGCTAAGGCAAGAGGCGGCTGAATTTATGCCGGTACTTAAAGCCATTAAGAAAATAGGAAAGAATACCGCCAGTATATTTTCTGATTCAATTCAAAGTTTACAGGCAACGGTCATGTCTTCTCATATGAATGATGTCGCTTTCATGGCTGCTTTAGCGGTCAATATTATGGATAGAAATCTTTATGAACGTGCTAATGATTGTCGCTGGTGGGCCTTAACCGCCGCTTTTAGGCAAGCCCTTGCACAAGCGGTTATCGATACCGATGAGCAACAGAGATTATCTGATATTTTAAGTTATATTAATAACCTTTATACTGTTTATACCAACCTTTATCTTTTTGATAGCAATGAGCATATTGTCGCCGTCTCAGATCCCAGTCAGCAATCACTCATTGGTCAACGCATTCAGGAAAAAACAGGGACAACTGACACCTTAAAATTGGTGAATTCCCAGCAATATATTGTCTCCCCTTTTGTCACCAGCTCCTTGTACAAAAATAAACATACTTATATCTATAATGCAGCGGTCATTTCAGCAGAAACAAAACAAGCCATTGGTGGCATCGGTATTGTTTTTGACAGTGAGCCCGAATTTGAGGCCATGCTCACGGATACACTGCCCAAAGATGAGCATGGCGACGTTCCCGAGGGTTGTTTTGCGATGTTTGCTGAACGCACCGGCAATATTATAGCGCGAACCGAGAAAGCGCCCTACCAGATTGGTGAACAACTAAACCTAGATGCGCATTTATTTACTACCGAGCAAGGTGATAAACATTCTGAAATTTATTTACATCAAGGTACTCAATATATTTTAGGCGTTGCGGCTTCTTCTGGTTATAGAGAATATAAAACAACAGGTGACTATGAAAATGATATTCTTGCATTTATTTTCATCCCTATTTAGACAGGGTAGATAAATGCAGCTAAATGTAGTTAATTAAGTCATCTAACATATGTGACAAAAAATAAACAGGCGGGGTAATGACCAATGTTTATCAGTAGCACACTGACTTTCGCCTTATAAAAAGAGCAGACTCAACAAACACTAAAAATTGAAAATGTCTGAAAGCCCATCTTAATAAAAGTATTTTTAAGTAAGCACTGTTTTTCATCTTCACGGGTATAAAAAGCATGATAATCAACCTCATACTTCCTATTATCTGTAGCCAGCAGTATGGCCACTCGATTCGCGATAGCCTCCCCTGAGTCAACCAATTTAACCGCGCCTTTAAAACAGTCATTAATTTCAGATTTTAAGAGAGGGAAATGAGTACAACCAAGCACTAACGTATCTGGTGGCACAGCCATTTTTAACCAAGGCGAAAAAATCTGTTGCAGGCAACGTTTATCAATTACTTGCCCCTGTAATTTCTGCTCCGCTAATTTAACCAGTTCTGTTGAACCAAGGTTCAAGACGGCTTTATCGGATGCAAATTCATTCACCAACTGTTTAGTATAATCTCGCGCAATCGTTGCAGGTGTTGCGATGAGACCAATGACACCATTCTCAGTCACTAATGAGGCGGGTTTAATTGCCGGTACAACACCCACTACGGGAATCGAGAAGTGTTTGCGTAGCGATGCTAAAGCGACGGTACTGGCTGAGTTACACGCGATAACAATCGTATCAACGGGATATTTTTGCACAAAAGCAGTTAATAACGCCGTAAGACGTTTTATTAACTTTGCTTCAGGTAACTCACCATAGGGAAAATATGCGTTATCAGACAGGTAATAACAATTTACATTAGGTGACTGTCTGATCACTTCTTGGAAAATGGATAAACCACCGACTCCTGAATCAAAAATTAAAAGTTGCTTCGCTGCCATTACCGACCTTGATTATCTATTCAATTAGCCTAGTTTAACCTGTAGCAGATGAATAAAGAAAGTGCTGGTCAATAAACCCTCGCTCCTTTAAAATTCAGCCCCAATAAAAATTACCACTCAAAGGTTTAAATCAGTATGCAATTTGTTGATCCAGATAATTACCAAACGCAACTCGACGCTAAAAAAGCACGATTTAGCAAACAATTTGCAACCTTTAATCTACCTGAACTAGAAGTCTTTGACTCACCACGACAACACTACCGGATGCGCAGTGAGTTTCGTGTCTGGCATGAGGGTGATGATCTGTATTACATTATGTTTGATCAAGTCAGCAAACAAAAAATACGTGTAGATCAATTCCCACCAGCAAGTCAATTAATTAATGCCGTGATGCAACAATTAATCGACCTGGTTAAAGTGAATAAAACCCTGCGTTTTAAATTATTTCAAATCGATTTTATATCCACATTAAGTGGGCAAATTGTGGTTAGCTTGCTTTATCACAAACAACTTGATGAATTGTGGTTGAGCGAAGCAAATAAGCTCAAAGCGACCTTAGCAACACAGTTTGATATCAACTTTATTGGCCGCGCTAAAAAGCAAAAATTCTTACTTGATAAAGATTACGTCGTTGAATCATTACTGGTTGATGGTCAAAAACTCATTTATCAACAGGTCGAAAATAGCTTTACCCAGCCAAATGCGGTTGTTTCCGTTAAGATGTTAGAGTGGGCAATTGACTGCACTCGTGATAGCCAAGGTGACTTACTTGAACTTTATTGTGGTAATGGTAACTTCTCCATTGCGTTAGCAAAAAACTTCAATAAAGTATTAGCAACAGAGATAGCAAAACCCTCGGTGCATTCGGCGCAATACAACATCGAAAAAAATAACATAAAAAACCTTACTATTATTCGTATGTCCGCAGAAGAATTTACTCAAGCAATTAATAAAGAGCGCACCTTTAATCGTTTACAGGGTATTAACCTTGATGATTATCAATGTAATACCATTTTTGTTGATCCTCCACGTTCAGGACTGGATGATGATACGGTAAAAATGGTGCAGACTTACGATAGAATCTTATATATCAGCTGTAACCCAGATACCTTGGAAGCCAATATGAACGTGTTTAACGAGACACATGAAGTGCAACGCTTTGCCCTCTTTGATCAGTTCCCTTATACCCGTCATACTGAAGCAGGCGTCTTTTTGGTGAGGCGCTAATATAACATTATTAAAGAGTCCCATTAGCTTGTTCAACGAATGGGGCACTTCAATATTTAGTCAATATGCTCATTGCAATGTGATTAATTGGCTTTAATATAAGAGCCAATAATACTTACTTGATATTCAGAGCTTATCTGAGCGAGTGAGGCGCTAATATTCGCATCTAACTGGTGACCATCAATATCAATAAAGAAGTGGTACTTACCAAATTGTGACTTAGTAGGGCGAGACATTATCGAGGTTAAGTTCACCTTTTGGCTGGTAAAAGCATTAACAATATTGCCCAATACTCCGGGACAATCATTGTCATTTTTCACCACCAGCGTGGTTTTATAAGAGGCACCTTTTACTCTTGCCTGTGCTTGCTTTGCCAAAACTAAAAAGCGAGTCTGATTATTGTTATAGTTAGTCACATTTTTTTCAATAATAGAAGCATTTTTAGCCTGCCCAAGGGCATGCTGAGGAATAATGGCTCCCGCTCCCCCGCCCTTTTGTTGCGCCAATAATAATGATTCAATATTGCTTTGAGTATTGTGTATTTTGACCTGATTTGTGAGCTGATTAATAAATTCTGAGCACTGACCATGTGCAACAAATTGTACGTAAATATCAGTTAACTCAGAGAGTTCATGACAATCGGAAACAAAAGAGAACTGTATATCCAGCAATAGTTCAGAGACAATAATTAAGTCTGTTGATAATAGATGATCTAAGACGACTTGTACGTAACCTTCCGAGAGATTTTCAATCGGTAAAACACCATACTCACATTCTTTTCCAATCGCTTTAAAGGTTTTTGACAAAGAGTTAAAATAGTTAATCTTGAAAGGTTGAGATTGCGAATGGATAAATTGCTGTGTTGCGAGATCTGAAAATGTTTCTTTAGGGCCAAGTGTGGCAATATTAAGCATAAAATACCAAGGTATTATTGAGAGACAGGATCAAAAAAGGTGAGTAAAACTCACCTTAATATTTTAAGCAAAATCTACATTATTTTGCAGTTTTTTAATCGCATTCGCTTCTAGTTGGCGTACTCGCTCAGCAGAGATATTATATCGAGCGGCTAAATCATGTAGGGTCGATTTAGGCTCACTTAACCAACGCGAGCTGACAATATCTTGGCTTCGTGAATCAAGTAAAGACAGGGCAGAGTAGAGTTTATTTTTCATGGTCAGCTGGCTGCTCTCCGCTTCGAATTGCATTGCAACATCGGCACTTTTATCTTCAAGATATTGTACCGGTGCAAAACACCCTTCGTCATTATCATCACCCGTTAGGTCAAAGGATTGATCTTGCCCATTAAGGCGCGACTCCATCTCTAACACATCTTTAGTGGTGACGTTAAGGTTTGTTGCTACGTTTTCAACCTCTTCTTGGCTAAACCAACCAAGACGTTTTTTTGCTTTACGCAGGTTAAAGAACAATTTACGTTGTGCTTTAGTTGTCGCAATTTTCACCATGCGCCAGTTACGGATAACATATTCATGAATTTCTGCTTTTATCCAATGCACCGCAAAAGAAACAAGGCGCACGCCAACAGAAGGATCAAAACGTTTTACCGCTTTCATCAAACCAACATTACCTTCTTGGATTAAGTCAGCCTGTGGCAGACCATAACCTGCGTAACTTTTAGCAACATAAGCGACAAAACGCAGATGTGACATGACTAATTTTTTAGCCGCCTCTAAGTCACCGTCATTAAATAGACGTGTGGCTAATTCTTTTTCTTCCTCGGCACTTAGCATTGGAAAATTATTTACCGATTGAACATAAGCTTCAATACTTCCTTGAGGAACTAAGCTCATTGAATTAATTATACTGCTCATGTCGACCTCTTTTTAAATTCTAATGATGTGTAATACTTTGACAATATTATATAATACAAGTTCTCAAAACAAAATTTTATTTAACTTGCACATAAAATATGATGATAGTTATTTTTCTTAAGATGACTTTTTAGTGAACGAGTGACCCAGTACTCACATAAAGTATGATCTTTGACAATACTTCTAAAATAGATTGAGCCTAATGCGAGTTCATCATCTATCAGTAACTTAAATCGAGCATAACCAATCACCGTACCATGTAAACGAATAACTAATAGTTCGTTACTCTTATCAAGCAATACCTGAATAGATTTATTTAACGGACACTGCTCACTTTCATATATAAGCGCTTGGCAAATTGGCGAAAAAATAGAAGTTAGTTTTACATTAAGACTTTTATGCATAGACACCCACATCAAATAAAAAAACAATTTTCGTGATATGCGTCACATAATACATATATAAAAAAAGAGTTCAACTAAAGTTATCTTTTTTATATCTTATATTTTTAATTAGTTCATCTATTTTGGTTCTATTTTGACTAAATATTGCTTAACCGATATATAAGAAGCAATAAAACCAAGTGCAGTGGCAATGGCTAATAACGTCACCACCTCTTGAAAATTCAATAGTGCGATCTCAAACTGAAGTTGATATAACCCCATTAAACTCATTATTCCTGAATGTAACCAAGTTACCATCACTAGCGTTAAAACCCAAGCAATGCCACCACCTAATAAACCATACCAAGCCCCAATATAAAGGTAAGGTAGTTGGATAAAGCGATTAGTCGCACCAACTAACTTCAATACTTCTATCTCCTCACGCTGATTGAGTATATTAAGCCGAATCGTATTACTAACAATCAATAACACAGAAAGAAGCAGCAATACTGCGATGCCAATGACAATGTCCACCAGCAACACCACGATGGCTTGAAGCTTTTCAATCCAATCTAAATCAACACGCACCAGATCGATGCCTTGTTTTTCTAGCCGTTTTAGCTTTCCAGCCAATAATTTACTGCCGGCGGCTGTCATCGCACTTTTTACCGGAACCACCACTAATACAGCCGGTAATGGATTTTCATCTAAATAGTCAAGTGCCGTAGAAAATAAGGAAAGTTCTTTGAATTCTTGTAAAGCTTGATGACGTGAAATATACGTTACCGATTCAATATCTGGATAGATTGCTAATTTATTAATCAAAACTTGAATTTGCTTTTCCGAGATATCTTTTTTAAGAAAAAGACTAATTTCTGAAGCACCATCCCACTGCCCTGCGATACGCTCAGCATTTTTATACATGAGATGAAAAACACTCGGTAGAGATAATGCAAGCCCGAGGACAAGAACCGTCATCAAGGTCGCAAAGGGTGTCTTCCATAAATCAGAAAAACTATTAAAAAACTGTTGCACATGTTGATGAAGCGTGGCTGAAACACGCCCTAAAAAAGAAATTTTAGTGATCCGTGGTGAGCCCGATAATATTTTTTTGTTTTTTATGTTATTCGCCATTACGTTCTCTCATCAGTCCGTCATTAATCATATTGCCGTCTTTCAGCGTTAAGGTGCGATAGCGCATTTTTGCAATTAAACCAAGATCATGCGTGGCAATTAACACTGACATCCCAAACTCATTTAAAGATTCAAATAAGTTTAATATCTCCAATGATAATTTAGGATCTAAGTTACCCGTGGGCTCATCGGCTAAAAGAAGAGGCGGTTGATTAATGATTGCACGAGCAATACCAACTCGTTGCTGCTCACCGCCAGAAAGATGAATAGGTGCATAATTCTCTTTTCCAGTTAAGCCGACTTTTTCAAGCGCAGCCAAACTACGGCGTTTAATCTCGTAACGACTGTACCCTTCGATTAGTAACGGTAAACCAACATTTTCTAGTACACTGCGATGCATCAATAAACGATGATCTTGAAAAATCATACCGATATGACGGCGTAAGTAAGCAATATTATCCCCTTTAATATGGCTGATATCATTACCATTTAAGACGATACGCCCGGTTGTTGGACGCTCCATTAAACTAATCAGCTTCAAGAGTGTACTTTTCCCAGAGCCGGAGTGACCGGTTAAAAATGCCATTTCTCCTTGCTTTAGGTGAAAATCTACCTGTTTCAGTGCCGCATGCTTACCATCGTAAATTTTGCTGACTTCTTCAAATAAAATCATGATTAATTTGTCCCTTGTGCCTCATCCTCTGTTGAGAAAAGTGCATCTATAAATTCCTGTGCATTAAATTCACGTAGATCTTCAATCCCTTCACCCGTTCCTATAAAGCGGATAGGTAATTTAAATTTGTCTGCAATTGAAAAGATGATGCCACCTTTCGCAGTGCCATCTAATTTTGTTAATGTAATACCTGTTAAGCCAACAGCTTTATTAAATAAATTAACTTGGCTAATCGCATTCTGCCCGGTAGCGGCATCGATGGTTAACATTATTTCATGTGGGGCCGTCGCATCCTTTTTACGCATAATACGCACCACTTTAGAAAGTTCTTCCATTAAGTGTTCTTTATTTTGTAAACGTCCTGCGGTATCTGCGAGCAGTACATCTACACCTCGCGCTTTGGCTGCATCCATCGCATCAAACAATACCGAAGCACTATCAGAGCCTGTTTGTTGTGCAATAACAGGGATATCATTTCTATCTCCCCAAATTTGTAACTGCTCAACAGCGGCAGCACGAAAAGTATCACCCGCCGCTAACATGACCGACTTACCTTGTTGTTTATATTGTTTGGCAAGCTTACCAATGGTAGTGGTTTTGCCAACACCATTTACACCCACCATTAAAATCACATAAGGCGATTTTGTCTCATCGATAATTAAAGGTTTTTCAACCTCTTTTAAAATGCTTGAAAGTTCATCTTTTAATAAGCCATATAACGCATCAGCATCTTTCAGCTGCTTCCTATTCGCTTGCTCGGTTAAGCGATCAATTATTTTTAATGTGGTATCAACACCAATATCCGCAACAATCAGTTGCTCTTCTAGGGCTTCAAAAAGATCATCATCAATTTTTTTGCCTTTGAAAATAGAAAATAAACCACTGCCAATATTTAAGCGAGTATTCGTTAAACGTTGTTTAAATCGGGCAAAAAAACCAAGTGGCTTGTCTGTTTGTGGTTTTTCAACTTCCAGCTTTTCAGCCTCTAGTCTTTCAGCTTCTAGCCTTTCAGCCTCTAGCCTTTCAGCCTCTAGCCTGTCAGCTTCTAGCTTTTCAGCTTCTAGCTTTTCAGCTTCTAGCCTTTCAACTTCCAGCCTTTCAGCCTCTAGCTTTTCAGCTTCTAGCCTGTCAGCCTCTAGCTTTTCAGCTTCTAGCCTGTCAGCCTCTAGCTTTTCAGCTTCTAGCCTTTCAGCCTCTAGCCTGTCAGCCTCTAGCTTTTCAGCTTCTAGCCTTTCAGCCTCTAATCTTTCAGCCTCTAGCCTTTCAGCTTCTAGCTTTTCAGCCTCTAACCTTTCAGCTTCTCGCTTTTCAACTTCTAATTTTTCCTCGACTACGTTTTCAGCTGTTGTTTTCGTTGCTGATTTTTTTCCAAACCAGGAAAATATGCCTTTTTTCTTTGTCATTAATTAAAAACCTTACTCACAATCAACTGACCTGCTAAAATAGCGAGCCTTAAATTTGCTATCATATTAACATCATATCGCTGGACTAAAAATTATATGAGCCGAAATCAACACACTAAATACAATGAAAAAAGCAAAAAACCGAGCAAATGTGGATTTATTCGCATAATCTCGGGAAAGTGGCGTGGAAAAAAACTGCCCGTCCAAGATATTGAAGGCTTACGCCCAACAACAGATCGTACTAAAGAGACTCTTTTTAACTGGTTAATGCATGATATTAATGATGCAAATTGCTTAGACTGTTTTAGTGGTAGTGGTAGTTTAGCGTTTGAAGCATTATCACGTTTTGCAAAAAAAGTGACACTATTAGAGAAAAATAAAAGTATTGCACGACAACTTAATGAAAATTTAAGCGCTTTAAAAGCAGAGAATGCAAAAGTGATTGAGGGAGATGCGCTTCAGCACCTTACTAAAGTCGCAAGCGAACAATTTAATATTGTCTTTATTGATCCTCCATTTAAAAAAGGTTTAATACAACCCTGTTGTGATGCTTTACATAACAACGCTTATCTTGCACCCGATGCACTTATTTATATTGAACAAGAAAAAGAGTTAACGGGGTTAAATCTTCCAGACTCTTGGGTATTATTAAAACAAAAAAGTACTGGACAAGTGACTTATCAATTATATCGTCAAGGATAACCCGTTGAATTATTTTATTACTTTTGCAAAATCCCTAATGCTCATGATCTGGGCGCTATTAATCACTAACCTATTTTTCCCTTTTCCAGGGAAAGCAGCAATCGTATTTTACCTGTTGCTCGGTTTAGTTATTTTTATGCACCTCATTCAATTATTAATAATCTATGGTGCTTTCTCAGAAAAGTTAAAGCTGACAAAATCAGAAGCGTTGCAACTCTTCATTTTTGGTATCTTTAAGTTATGGCAATTAAAAGATCGTTTGCTCTGAAATAAAAACCTGGCAGGC
>JBAHZV010000015.1:0-7841 GCA_037132845.1 Psychromonas sp. | reverse complement strand
CAACTACAACCTATCGCACAACGCTTATCTGATTACCCAGAAGCAACTATTTCTGTCGTTGGGCACACTGATTCACGCGGTTCAGCTGAATTAAATCAAAAACTTTCAGAAGAACGTGCTAATGAAGTAAGTGATTATTTAACAGAAGAATTTGCAATTGATGCGGATCGTATTACTGCATCTGGCGCAGGTGAAGCAGATCCGATTGCAACAAATGAAACATTAGAAGGTCAAGCAACAAACCGTCGAGTATCTATTACTTCTCCAGCTTTAACAATCATGGAAGATTAAACCCTTTCAATTTCCTATAAAGCATTAAAAAACCAAGGCATAGACTGCCTTGGTTTTTTTTACTGTCTATTTTAATCACTGCAGTCCACGCTTCCAATGTATTAGCATCTTTAAGCACAGCAAAATAAACGACGTCATTAATATCTGCATTGTACTAACCAATCTTTACTCAGCCCTATCCCTTTAATACCAAGATCCTAAAAAAGAAAGTGATGACGTTAAAACAAAAAATTCAATGGCCTGATATACCCCGCCTACAAATAGCCATTAAAAAGACTGTTATTAATAAAGAAATAGGCGATAATTCTCTCTTCATATTTTTAGGAACTATAAGCATGTCTCAACTCGGTACACTTTATATTCTCTCTGCACCAAGTGGCGCGGGGAAATCTAGCCTTATCAATAAATTACTGGCAGAAGAACGCTCATGGGATGTACAAGTTTCTATTTCACACACAACTCGCGCACCACGAGTAGGAGAACAAAATGGTCAGCATTACCATTTTGTTAATGTCGATGATTTCAAATCTTTGATTGAAAAAAATGCTTTTTTTGAATGGGCAGAGGTCTTTGGTAATTATTATGGGACTTCTCGTCTTACCATTGAGCAAGCACTACAACAAGGCATCGATATCTTTTTAGACATAGATTGGCAAGGTGCACAGCAAGTACGAAAAATGATGCCAGAAGCAGTCGGTATTTTTATACTGCCCCCCAACCGAGATGAACTTGAAGCTCGCCTGACTAAACGCGGTCAGGATAGCAGTGATATTATTGCCAAGCGTATGGCACAGGCAAAATCAGAGATGTCACACTACAACGAATATGATTATTTAATTATTAACGATGATTTTGAGCTTGCCGCTGCACAGCTATCACAGATAGTTGGTGCTTTACGTCAAAAATATAACAAACAATTGATTATTCATCACAATATGATCACTGAGTTGCTAAAGTAGCACTGGATAAAATCACCTTAAACTTGTACAATAAGCGCCCACTTTTATATAATTAACTTTTGGAGTTCAACAATGGCACGTGTAACCGTTGAAGATGCAGTAAATGTAGTTGGTAACCGTTTTGATTTAATCTTAATGGCATCTCGTCGAGCTCGTCAGCTTGCAACGCAAGGTAAAACCCCTTTAGTTGACCCTGAAAATGACAAACCTACCGTCATTGCTTTACGTGAAATTGAAGAGCGTTTAATCACCAATGAACTGATGGATATTCAAGATCGCCAAGAAAAGCATGAGAAGCAAGCAGCTGAACTAGCAGCGGTGGCTGCGATTGCTGAAGGGCGTGGTTAATCACCGGTGAGTATTTAATTACTTTAAAAACGCCGACCATGAAAATGTTCGGCGTTTTTTTATAACAATTTAAAAGGAATTATTTTGTTTATTTTATTATATCCAATATTAGCAATTCTCAGTGGTTTTGCTTTGCTTATCTGGAGTGCTGATAAATTCGTTTTAGGGGCATCAAATACAGCACGTAGCTTTTCAATTTCACCACTTATTGTTGGTGTCGTGATCGTAGGTTTAGGGACCTCTGCACCAGAAATGTTAGTGGCCTCCATGGCGGCAATTGAAGGCAATACCGGATTAGCAATTGGCAACGCAATTGGGTCCAATATCACCAACGTCGGCTTGATGTTAGCCCTGACTGCAATTTTTTACCCGCTACAAATTCATTCCAAATTACTTAAACGCGAAATGCCTGTTTTATTAGCAATCATGCTTATAAGCTACTATATGCTTTGGGATCTGCACCTGAGCTTTTTAAATGGTGTGGTCTTTCTCATTATGATGTTTGCGATACTGGGTTATACCATTTGGGAAGCAAAAAACCACGGAGAAGATACCTTACCGCAAGAAATATTGGATGAACTGCCAGAAGAAATCGCGAGAGGGGCTGCATTAAAGTGGTTAGTTATTGGTATTATAGTCTTAATCATCTCCTCACGAATGCTCGTTTGGGGCTCAGTAGAAGTGGCTGAGTATTTCCAAGTAAGCGATCTTATTATTGGTTTAACGATTGTTGCCATTGGCACTAGCTTACCAGAGTTAGCGTCAACGATGGCCGCCGCGCGTAAGAAAGAATTTGATTTAGCCGTGGGTAATATCATTGGTTCAAATATGTTTAATATCGTTGCAGTACTGGCATTACCTGGCTTAATTCACCCCGATACTGTTGATGTCGCGGTGCTCACTCGTGATTATCCGGTAATGATAGGTTTGATGATTGCTGTGATGATCTTCTCTATTGCATGGCGTAAAGGTAAAACGGGTGTTTTAGGTCGTTGTGAAGGGGCTTTATTGTTAACAGCTTACATTGGATATATGATCTGGTTATTTATGGATATGCAGAAATAATTTCCTGAATAATAACCTTCTTAGTACAACGATATAAGGTGCATACTTAAAGCATTTCAGGCTTAAATTATCACTCGCCAACGTGGAAAATGTTATCTTTCATGGCAACTCACCTTACCATTAATAAAATTGCTATAAAAAAGGCGCTAAATATAGCGCCTTAAATACATGATTAGATCGCATTACGCGCGGGTAATGTTTTACCGTGAGTGATGTATAAAGCCAGACCTGTAAAGACTAAACCACCCACTAAATTACCCATTGTTGTTGGGAGCAGATTCCAAGTGATCCATTCCATAATGGTAAATTCAGCACCGAGCATCATCCCTAATGGGAAGAGGAACATATTAACAACTGCATGCTCAAATACTAAGGCAAAGAAGATAAAAATGGGGCACCACATTGCAATCGTTTTGCCACTGACTGAATTAGAAACCATGGTACCTACAACACCTAAGCAGACCATCCAGTTGCATAAAACACCTTTCACAAAAACAGTGATCCAACCATTTAGACCATGATCGGCATAACCGAGTGTACGACTTGTCGAAATTTGCACAAACTTTTGCCCGACCGCACCGGGATCAAGACTAAAATTCATTGTAAAAGTTAATGCCACAAGAAAAGCAATAAAAATTGAGCCCAAAAGGTTACCTAAAGCAACTAACCCCCAATTTCGAAGAACCGTTGCTTTTGTTACACCTTGGCGTTTTTCAAAAAGCGCTAAAGGGGCAAGTGCAAAGACACCCGTTAAGAGGTCAAAGCCCATTAAATTTAAAATAATAAAGCCGACGGGGAAAACCAATGCACCAACGAGGCCAATACCCGTTTGTACAATTGCAGTGATTGCCACAACAACAGCAATCGCCAAAATAGCACCCGCCATAAAACTTCTAAAGAGAGTATCACGCGTTGACATAAATGATTTTGATTCACCAACATCGATCATATTTTTCACGAAGTCAACGGGTTTGATATAAGACATATTTAGATTCCAAAAGTTAAAGTAAAGTTAAAATTAAAATTAAAGAAGAAAAGTACCTAATCTAGCGCTTGTATACTGTAAAAATAAAGAAAGTTGGATTAATTAAATCCCTAACAACTCCATTGACCCTTTACTTAATGAAAGGGTCAATGGTCTTGCCTATTTTAGCGAGCAGGAAGGACCAGACCGTCAGGGGACTGATATTATAAATATATTTCAATCTTACCCTTGCTAACACGCACGTTATAAGCCTCGACTGACACACCACTGTTTTCTAAACAGGTGCCATCAACTAGGCTAAAACGTTGCTTTTTCAAGGGAGAAGCAACCCATAACTTACCTTGGTGCTCACAGATGAGACCGCGAGATAAGACATTGGAATGTGAAAAAGGATCCATATTATTAAGAGCATAAACTTGCTCATCATCCTTTGGTCGGAAAATAGCGATTTGTTTACCTTCAACTAATGCACAGACGCCAGTTGCGGGAAAAATAGTTTTTAAATCACAGACGTTAAACCACTGACTCATAACACTTCCTCCAGCGTAATGTTGCAGATTAATGCTTTCTCATCTAAAAATGCAGGCCGTTTTTGGCCACGCTCAGGAGTAAATAATATATTTTCATCCTGTGCATCACTATTGATAAAGTGGGCAAATCGTTTTAATTGTGCCGCATCTTTTAATGTCGCCTCCCATTCACATTGATAACTGGCAATCGCTTCTGACATTTCTTTTTCAAGTTGAGCATTAATTTCTAATTTATCATCAATGATCACCGCTTGGAGGTATTCAATGCCACCTTCTAAATTTTGCAGCCAAACTGAAGTACGCGTTAACTTATCCGCAGTACGAACATAAAACATCATGAAACGATCCAGATATTTAATCAGTGTTTGTTTATTTAAATCAGTTGCCAATAACGATGCATGTTGCGGTTGCATACCACCATTACCACAAACGTATAAATTCCAACCTGAATCGGTAGCAATAATCCCAACATCTTTACCCTGTGCCTCTGCACACTCACGGGTACAACCTGATACACCAAATTTCATTTTATGTGGTGTGCGTAAACCTTTATAACGATTCTCTAATTCAACACCTAAACCGACACTATCTTGCACGCCAAAACGACACCAAGTACTGCCCACACAGGTTTTCGCCATACGCAGTGCTTTTGCATAGGCTTGCCCCGTTTCAAAACCAGCGTCTAATAATTGTTTCCAAATGTCGGGTAAATCTGATTTGTGTGCACCAAATAGACCAATACGTTGTGCACCAGTAATTTTTGTATACAAATTATATTGTTCAGCCACACGTGCCACCGCACCTAAGGCTTTGGGTGTAACCTCACCACCAGCCATACGTGGAATAACTGAATATGTGCCATTTTTTTGCATATTACCCAGGAAAATATCATTAGTATCTTGAAGACCATTGTGATCTTTTGCCAAAACATATTCACCCCAGCAAGAAGCTAAGATGCCACCAACAGTTGGTTTACAGACTTCACAACCATAACCTTTGCCAAACTTAGTCAGTAGCGCTTGAAAGGTTTTGATACCTTCAATGCGAATAAGGTGGAATAATTCTTGGCGAGAATACTCAAAGTGCTCACAAAGATGATTTTTAACTTCGATTCCTTGTTTTGCTAACGCGGCATTTAATACTTGGGTAATAAGCGGAACACAACCTCCACAGCCTGTTCCAGCACCGGTTTCCATTTTTATGGCGCCGATGGTGGTATGTCCTCCCTCAACAGCATCTGCAATATCAGATTTTTTGACATCAAAGCAAGAACAAATTTGTGCCGTATCGGGTAGTGCATCCGCGCCTAAAGATACTTTTTCTCCCCCCGCGTGTGCAGGTAAAATAAGTGCGTCGGGATGCTTAGGGAGTTCAATATCATTTAAGGTGTATTGCAATAAATCACTGTAACTTTCTGTATCGCCAACCAAGACAGCTCCTAACAGATGCTTTCCATCTTCAGAAACGACAATTCGTTTGTAAACCGCATTTTGTTCATCTAAATACACATAACTTTTACAGTTTTCTGTGCGACCATTGGCATCACCAATACTACCAACATCAACACCTAACAGCTTTAGTTTTGCGCTCATATCGGCACCAGTGAAGGTGTTTTCACGGCCTAAAATATTATCCACCGCCACTTTTGCCATGTTATAACCCGGTGCCACTAGACCAAAGAAGTTGTCATTCCAAGATGCACATTCACCAATCGCATAAATATCAGGATCTGAGGTTTTACAGTTATTATCAATCTTTATGCCACCACGGCTACCTATTGAGAGGCCACATTGTTGCGCCAATTTATCCTGTGGGCGGATACCCGTTGAAAATACAATAAAATCGACTTCTAACTGTGTGCCATCAGAAAACTTCATGGTATTACGTGCAGTCTGACCGCCTACAATGATCTCTTGAGTATTTTTACCGGTGTGCACATTAACACCAATGCTTTCGATTTTACGTCGAAGCATCTGACCGCCTTGCTGATCTAGTTGCTCTGCCATCAATACAGGCGAAAATTCAACAACATGTGTTTCAACACCTAATGCCTTCAACGCGCCGGCCGCTTCAAGACCTAATAAACCACCACCCACAACCACACCTTTTTTACTTCTACGCGCGGTTTCTTCAATGGCATTGAGATCTTCAATGGTACGATAAACAAAGCAGTCTTTACTCTCATTACCTTTTATAGCGGGGACCCAAGGATATGAACCGGTTGCCATGATGAGCTGATCATAAGGAAGCGCACGGCCCGTTTGTGAATAAATCACTTTTTCTTGACGATTAATTGTTAATGCACGTTCACCAATTAATATTTCAATATTGTGCTTTTCATAAAAGCCTTCTTTTACTAAAGAGAGCTCATCTGCGGTATGATGAGAAAAATAGGAGGAAAGGTGAACGCGATCATAAGCCACTCGAGGCTCTTCACAAAAGACTCTAATTTCAAATTCATCTAAATTTGCTTTATCAATGAATTCTTCAATAAATCGATGGCCAACCATACCATTACCAATGATTACTATTTTTTGTTTTCTCATAACACCCCTAAGCATAAGTTGCAATGTATTTTTAACACTTCTGCTATCTACATTACTAAAAAGGTTTTTAATTTTATTGATTAATATCAATTATGGCTAATAATATGCTTTAATTTTAGAATGTTGACTAAATACTCACTAAAGCCGCACATCAAAATTAAATATCTTTAAAGGCAAACACAAACAAACTAAGAGGACAAATAATTTTAGATTCATGACTCCTCAAGATGCTTTATTTCGTCACTAGATTGGACATCAAGGCAAGACGCAACGTGATAAAATGACGGGCCATTATTGAATATTGAAATGCAGAATTAGTTTTAAAATTCGAGATCTATGGGTAGGCAACGAAGCAATAATCATCGTCATTATAAAATATTTATGAAGTAATTAGATTCTTAGTTTTCTGCCTAACACTTGTTCACTTTATAACTGGCTAAATTTTGCATCTTGAATAATAACGGGTACAGATCATTTCCATAAGACAACAACGCCTTACTACAGAAACTTTCTATTCTATTCATTTTTAAATGTGCAGAGGATAAATTGAGTGATACCAACACTTCTGTTACACTTTCGCCACATTGATTACAATTTAATAACAAAACCAGAGAGATAGCAGATGTTTATTATTCGTTGGATTTTAGGTCGTATTATTTTATTACTTAACTTTATTTTTAGCCCTAAGAAATTAAAACGCGAAATTTCTGCGCAGGCAAGGGTAGATATGCAAACTCAATCTCTGCAACTATATCAATATAATGCCTGCCCATTTTGCGTTAAAGTGCGTCGAGAGATGCGTCGCAAAGGCCTAAATATTGTAACAGTGGATGCAAAAAAAGAAGAATATAAACAACAACTAGCCTCACTCGGTGGGAAAGTACAAGTTCCTTGTTTACGTATTGAAGAAGGTGATCATGTAACTTGGATGTATGAATCTTCTGCGATTAGCCAATATTTAAATGAGCGTTTTAGCTAATACCAAAGGAATTAATTAAGTGATCAATGATTGCGCAGGATAAATTAACGGTAACAAGGCGTGAGTTGCAGGAGATAGTTACCCTCACTTCAAAACTCACAACGCAGTTAAGGTTGATTTAAACGAGCGAGGGTGATC
>JBAHZV010000139.1:0-51843 GCA_037132845.1 Psychromonas sp. | reverse complement strand
GCTGGTAGCTCTTTTGAAGATGCATGCACGCTAGCCAATGCGGGAGCAGGTGTCGTGGTTGGGAAAATTGGTACGTCAACGGTTAATACTATTGAGCTCGCTAATGCCGTTTATAGTCAGCAAGATATTGGTTTTGGCGTGCTTTCTGAAGGGCAGCTAAAAGTAGCAGTAAGCTTAGCGCAACATCGTGGTGAAAAAGTAGTGATGACGAATGGTTGTTTTGATATTTTACATGCAGGGCATGTTTCATATTTAAATACTGCGCGTGAACAAGGTGCACGCTTAATTGTCGCGGTTAATAGTGACCAATCCGTACGAGATTTAAAAGGTGCGGGTCGTCCAGTGAATTCAGCTGATCGACGTATGGCGGTACTTGCAGGGCTTGGGGCAGTGGATTGGGTTATTGAATTTACTGAAGCCACACCCCAACGTTTAATTGCCAGTATCTTGCCGGACATATTGGTTAAAGGTGGCGATTATAAAGTTGCAGAGATAGCGGGAGGTGCAGACGTTATCAAAAATGGTGGGCAGGTACGTGTTTTGCAATTTGAAGAAGGTTGCTCAACCACCGATATCATCAACACCATTCGGAATAATAATGCGACTAAGTAACGGCGTGATTTTACTGGTTTAAGTCCGCTCTTTTTGCGTTGAGTTAGCCCCTTTTTCCTGCCTAATATTTACGCATTAAATTAGCGTAATTGCTCTCATACTTAAAGGGATGCAAAATCGCACTAATAAAAAAGGCCTAACAATCAAGGATTGTTAGGCCTTTTTTAAAGCAGAGTTTATTTAGGCTTTTGGATCTGCGACCACAAGGCTTGCGGATATATCGATAATATCCTGCTCAGAAAGTGTCCCCGCTGAATATTTAAGCTGTAGCATATTAATAATGTAGTCATAACGTGCATTAGCAAGTTGGTTTTCAGAATCGTATAAATTACGTGTTGCATCTAACACATCAACGATAGTACGGGTACCAACGTCAAAGCCTGCTTCTGTCGCTTCAAGGGCACTTTGTGATGAGACCACGGTTTGCTCATAAGCTTTAATTGAACTTAATGATGCACGTACGTTATTAAAACCACTATTGATCGCCGCATCGGTGCTTCGGAATGTTTGTATTAAATCTTCACTGGCCATGACATAGCCATATTGTGCTTGTTTAACGCGTGAGCTGGTCGCACCACCGGTATAAATGGGTATGTTTAGCTCAATACCGATAGAGGCTGAACCTCTATCGTAATCATCAGAAGCTTCGTTATCATAATCAACATTGTCATAATTAAGGCCCGCTGTTAAATCAAGTGTTGGTGAATGACCTGTACCCGCTAAGTCTATTTGCATTTTCGCAAGTTCTTTAGAGATTCGTTTACTATGCAGGTTTAAATTGTTCTCTAATGCGGTATTACGCCAGAATTTAATATCGCCAGATAATACCTGTGGATCAAATGTATCAGTATCAAGATAAGAAACGTTTAATACATCTTTCCCGGTTAATTCACGCAGTACATAATAGCTATTGGCTAAGGTATTCTCAGCCGCGATAAGACTGGCATTTGTTCTGTCAAACTCTGCTTGTGCTTCATGTACGTCAGTAATGGCAATTAAACCCACATCAAAACGCTGTTTGGTTTGTTCAAGTTGACGTGCAACAGCACGTTTATTGGCGCGCACTGATTTTACTGATTCATCGGCACTTAATACTTCAAAGTAAGCGACGGCAGCACGGAATAATAGATCCTGAGCCGCATAACCATAAATAGCGGCATACTGTGTTGCTTGTTTTTCAGCCATATCAAGTTGTTGCCAATATGAACCATTGTAGATAGATTGGGTTAAAAAGAGATCTGCACCATAATTAACATTAGAGTAATCATCATCATCTGATTGGATGAGTCCCGCGTCAAGACCAAGACCTATCTGTGGCAATAAAGAGGCATCCGCTTCATTGGTTTTTTCAAGATAAAGCTCGTATTGTGCTTTGCTTTTAAGAATAACGGGATCTTTCATTTTTGCAGTTTGATAAACTTGCAATAAATTATCAGCGTTAATCGCGGAGCTAAATGTCGTTAAGGCTAGTATTGAAGCGATAGAAAATCGTTTTAACATCACAAAGGTTCCTATTAAGTATCTATTTTTCAGCTTGTTTAGGCTAGCATGCAAATAGTTTGAAGTGGTTAAATCTATTATTAAAGTATGAAATATAGCTGTGTATAAAACAGAGGTTAACAGAAAATGAATAAGCATTCACTTTTGAATGGTGAGGATCTCACTTTTTTTTCAAAAAAAGACATCAAAGTAGTTGATAAACAGATTCTTTATAAAGGTTTTTTCCAATGTAATAAATATACCATCAAACATCGACTTTTTGCTGGTGGTTGGAGTTCAGAAATTCAACGAGAATTTTTCGAACGTGGTCACGCAGCTGCTGTCTTACCCTACGATATAAAAAAGGACTGTGTCGTATTGATTGAACAGTTTCGTTTTGGTGCGATAGATACAAATATTTCCCCTTGGTTGCTTGAAATCGTCGCAGGTATGATTGAGGAAGGGGAAGAATCCATTGATGTTATTCAACGAGAAGCATTAGAGGAAGCTGGGCTAACGCTTCAATCGAGTCAGTTTATTCTCAATTGTCTACTGAGTCCGGGTGGCTCAACAGAGCATGTTGATATTTTTATTGGCTCTGTTGATAGCACGCAAGCTGGTGGTTTACATGGTCTTGAAGAGGAAGGAGAAGATATTCGCGTACATGTTGTGCCAAGAGAGACCGCTTATCAGTGGGTTTTAGAAGGGAAAATAAATAATTCTGCGACAGTAATCGCTATTTTGTGGCTACAAATAAATAAAGATATTGGTTTGAAATTGTAAAGTAAATCTCATTTAGTTGTTTTTTTCTAAAGGAAACGAGCCATCATCTACATTTTCTATTAATAATACATATTCGGCTACATATACATGATAAAATGATGAGTTCACACAATAACAAATGACAAGTTCAATTTATTATTGTACATAATGACTTATTTAAATTAATTAGGTGCTATGAAAAGCAAAACGGTACAATTAAAAGCAGATGCACTGGGTGATTTAGCTTTTTTACAAATAACCGATACACATCTTTTTGCAGATGAGAATAAAGCTCTATTGGGCATCAAAACGGCACAAAGCTTTGATGCCATTGTTGAGCATGCAAGTAAGTATAAACAATGCCATGGCATTTTATCAACGGGTGATATCTCGCAGGATCAATCGATAGAATCTTATTTAAGCTTCGGCCAACATATAAAAAAATTAAACTTACCCTGTTTTTGGTTGCCTGGTAACCATGATATGCAATCAGCGATGTTACCAAGTTTATTGGCGGAAGGATTTGCGCAAATACAAGTCATTGAAAGTGACTATTGGCAAATTATTTTATTAGATTCACAAGTCGAAGGTGTACCACACGGATTATTAGATCCGAATCAATTGGGCTATTTACAAAAAACACTGCAAAAAAACAGCAACAAGCACACGCTTATTTGTGTTCATCACCATGTATTACCTGTTGGTAGTGCATGGCTTGACCAACATATATTAAAAAACAGCGATGATTTTTTAGCGATTATTAACCCCTTTTCTAATGTAGTCGCAGTACTTTCAGGGCATGTCCATCAAGATAGTGATAGATTACAAGATGGAGTGCGTTTTATTACGACTCCTTCTACCTGTATACAATTTCAACCAAACTTTGATGAATTTACATTAGACAGTGTCGGCCCTGGGTATCGTTATTTACAATTAAAAGCCAATGGCCAAATAGAGACAGTGATAGAGCGTCTTGATAAAAATGCTTTTCCTATTGATATTGATGCAACAGGCTATTAATGGGCAAACTTCTGTTGTCTCTACATGGTTTTCATAGTTCACCTGAATCATTAAAAGCACGTCAACTCGCAAATTATATAAAAAAACAACATCCTGAAATTACTTATATCTGCCCACAATTGCCTTGTTTACCTGAGCAAATGTGGCAGTTGATTGAATTGATTTTTGTGGAGCATACACAGGATCGCATTGCGGTTGTGGGCAGTTCATTAGGTGGTTACCTTGCAACTAAAGTTGCTGAAGTGTACAAAAGTAAGGTGGTTTTGATTAACCCTGCTGTTACTTCTTACCTCTTATTACAAACTTATGCTGGCGCTCAAAGGCACCCATATACAGGTGAGTCTTATCAAATAAATAATAGTTATATCAATCAGTTAAAGGAGTTGAATGTAGAAAAGGTCAGCGCGCCACAAAATACTTGGGTACTTTTACAGCAAGGAGACGAAGTGTTAGATTATCAGCAAGCGATGTTGAAGTACCAAGGTTGTAAAATAACCTGTGAAACAGGAGGAGAGCACAGTTTTATTGGATTCGAGCGCTTTATTCCTGATATAATTAAATTCCTTTTCTAAATAAACTCGCTACCAATCAACAGGCTGCTCATAATAATAAGTTGCGAAGCCCGCATCTGAGTTGCCTTTCGAGCGATTAACTAGGTTACTTTTCGGATAGCATTGATTAAATGTAATTATTTAACAATTATTTAGAAAGCTTTCATTGAACTCGTTAGACCTTCAGCTTTCTACTTTGAAAGCTGTTTACCCAATCACTTGCTGAGCTTTGCATCTTGAAGGGCAAGGGGTATAGTATTTAGCTTTTTCTTTATTCTTTTCGTTAATAATAGGTGAATCATGAGCGAACAATACAATTCCGATTCCATTGAAGTTTTAAACGGACTTGATCCTGTTCGTCATCGCCCTGGCATGTATACCGAAACTAATCGGCCCAATCACCTTGCTCAAGAGGTCATAGATAACTCTGTCGATGAAGCACTGGCAGGGCATGCGACATCCATCCAAGTTATTTTACATGCAGACCAATCATTAGAAGTGATCGATGATGGTCGGGGTATGCCTGTTGATATTCACCCCGAAGAAAAAATATCAGGTGTTGAACTTATCTTTTGCAAATTACATGCAGGGGGTAAATTTTCGGGCAAAAACTACGAAATATCAGGTGGTTTACACGGTGTTGGTATCTCTGTTGTGAATGCGCTTTCATCGCGTGTTGATGTGCATATTCGGCGTGATGCGAAGGTGCTTCATATTGCCTTTGAAAATGGCGATAAGGTTGAAGAATTACATCAAGTTGATACCTGTGGTAAAAAAAATACCGGTACGGGTGTTCACTTTAAACCCGATCCAAAATATTTTGACAGTGCTAAATTTTCAGTTTCACGTTTATTACACTTACTGAAAGCGAAAGCAGTATTGTGCCCTGGTTTAACGATTAAATTCAAAGATAAAGTGAATCAAAATAGTTACGAATGGTGTTATCAAGATGGTTTGACTGACTACTTGATGGAAGCCGTCGCGGAAAATGTACGCTTACCAACGACTCCGTTTATCGGTAAATTTACTGCTAATCGCGAAACCGCGGACTGGGCTGTTGTTTGGTTACCTGAAGGTGGTGACTCTATCACTGAGAGTTACGTTAATTTGATCCCAACCACACAGGGTGGTACGCACGTCAATGGTTTTAGGCAAGGTCTTTTAGATGCAATGCGTCAATTTTGTGATATTCGCAGTCTATTACCACGTGGCATCAAATTAAGTCCAGAAGATATTTGGGAAAAATGTGCGTATATCCTATCAGTAAAGATCAAAGAACCTCAGTTTGTAGGGCAAACCAAAGAGCGTTTATCTTCACGGCAATGTGCAGCATTTGTTTCTGGAGTTGTTAAAGATGCCTTTAGTTTATGGCTCAATGCGAATGTCAATGAAGCTGAAGAGTTGGCTGAATTTTGTATTAGTAATGCGCAAGTCCGAACGCGAAAAAGCAAAAAAGTAGCGCGTAAAAAAATAACTCAAGGACCGGCATTACCTGGGAAATTAACCGATTGTTCTGGTCAAGAGCCTGAGCGTGGAGAGTTGTTTTTAGTCGAAGGGGACTCCGCAGGTGGCTCTGCGAAACAGGCTCGAGATCGAGAGTTTCAAGCCATTTTACCGCTGCGTGGGAAAATTAAAAATACCTGGGAAGATGAATCTGAAATTATTTTGAACTCGGAAGAGATCTACAATATCTCCGTGGCAATTGGTATTGACCCCGCATCAAGTGATCTCTCTGGTTTACGCTATGGCAAAATTTGTATCCTTGCCGATGCAGATTCAGATGGTTTACATATTGCGACACTTATCTGTGCTTTATTTGTGAAACATTTTCGCGCCGTTGTTGATGCTGGACATTTCTATGTTGCAATGCCTCCTTTGTATCGTATTGATGTGGGTAAAGAGATCTTTTATGCACTTGATGAAGCAGAAAAAGATGGTATTTTAGATCGAATTGAGGCCGAAAAGAAACGTGGAAAAGTAGGAGTACAACGCTTTAAAGGCTTGGGAGAAATGAACCCCGACCAACTTCGTGAAACAACGATGGATCCGAATACGCGTCGCCTCGTGCAATTAACCAGTGTTGATGCGGATAAAATGTTAGAAATGATGGATATGTTGTTGGCGAAAAAACGTGCCCCAGATAGAAAAGTTTGGTTAGAAAACAGTGGTGATCTGTTATCGGTCAATTAATGTTGTTTAAAGCATAAGTTGTCATTGCTAAAGCATAAGCTGTCATAAATAAAGCATAAGTTGACATGCTTCCTCCTCAATACTACACTTTTAGTACTGAGGAGTAATACATGCGCAAAAGAACCCCAACCAAAAGAAATTTAAATAATCTTCTTTATAAAAGCATAACTAAGTTCCCTTCAACTAAATCAGATGACTCTCCAACAATAACTGAAAGTCCGCTAGAAGCAGACTTTTGCTACCACCTTGAATTTGATAAAGAAGTCTTAAAATACGAAGCGCAGCCACTGTGTTTTGAATATTGGTATGATGGTGCGATACATTATTACACCGCTGATTTTGAGGTTTTTTATGAAGGTCACTCTTGTTATTACGAAATTAAATTCGAGAATGATATTTTAAGAGACAAAGACTTTTATCTTATATTTGAAGCACAAAAAAAAGCAGCTATTAAATTAGAAAAAGATTTATTACTCATAACTGATGAGTTTATTTTAAAGCCTAATCGATATGAAAACCTTTGCTTGCTATACAAGCATTCTAAAGCCGATATTCAAACTGACTATTTACTGCTTGTGGCTGAAAGATTAAAGCATGAGGGAGAACTTATGATATCCGAACTATTAAGGGGAGATACTTACAGTTCTGATTTTCAGCAGATCTACAAACACATTTGGAATCAAAGATTAATTGCAGATTTAGAAACAGAAATACTCAGCGTTCACACACTTATCAGGTTAAATGGTTAGTAATATGTATGATAACTATAAACAAGGCGACTTCATTACAATATCGAATGGTAATGCAAAATCAACCTTTGAGATTTTAGGTGTTGATAATAGCTTACTTAGACTGAGGGATAGTTTTAGCTTAATTGAATCAACCAGACCAAGAGTTGAGCTAAATGAACTTATTCTTGTAGGAATAGCTAATATTGAGACAAAAAATATTGATGAACGTGAGATTAGTGATCCTCTCTCTAGAAGCTTTTCAGATTATACAAAGAAAAATAAAACAGAAGCTAAAAGGCGATATCAATATGTTTTAGCTGTTATTGAGTCCACCCCAAAGGCTTATAGTGATCGAATTCTTCAGCCTGTTATTGATTCTGTTGCTGTAGAAAATAGTGATAGCCCTCCTTCGTGCCGTACGCTTAAACGATGGTTAAAAGCATATACTAACGCAGGAAATAGTATTAGAGGGTTGTTGCCTGCGCATGAGAATAAAGGGAATTATGAAGCAAAGATCGATAATGAAATAGAACCATATATTCAATTAGCGATAGATCATTTTAAAAATAAAACATGCCCTACAGTTAGCTCCTCGCATGATTATATGGAAGCACTTATTGAGAACGATAATAGCATGCGATCTTCTCAAAATAAGCTTGCAGTACCGTCTATCCCTACTCTTACATCTCGCATAGAAGAAGTTGCTCCAAAAGCTTTACTTGAAAGTCGTAAAGGTAAGAGAATTGCTAATGTACAGTTTAAACAAAGTAAGAATGTGAGGGATGTAAAACTAATACTCCAGCGTGCTGAAATAGATCATACTCAACTTGACCTCTTTATCGTTGATGATCAAACCAATATGGTGCTGGGAAGGCCATGGGTGACGGCATTATTAGATTATAAGTCTAAAAATATACTTGGCTTTTATATTGGTTTTGAGAACCCAAGTTACTTGAGTGTTGCCAAAGCATTAAAGCATGCAATGTCATCAAAGTCATATGTGAAAGATCTCTATCCTAAGATAGAAAATGAGTGGCTATGTGCAGGAAAACCTGCAGTTATCGCAACAGATAGAGGTAAAGAGTTTAGAAGTGTGGCATTTGAAGAAGCTTGTGATGATTTGAATATTATTATTCAGCATAACCCTGCAAAGCATCCTTGGTTTAAAGGCACTGTAGAAAGGTATTTTAGTACATTAAATAAAGAACTATTGTCTGATAAACCCGGCAAGGTGATGACCAAAATTTATGACTCTATTGATTACAGACCAGAAAAAAATGGTGTTATCTCAATGAGTGCTTTTATGGCTATTTTCCATATTTGGGTAATCGATATTTACCAATGCAAGCCACGCACTAGGAAAAATATTATCCCTAAAGAGGCTTGGAAAGAGGATCTGGGTCGAGTTCCCATTATTGTGGAGTCTCCTGAGAAACTTAAGCTAATTTTGTCTGAAGCATTTACTCCTCATCTAGGGAGCACTGGGATCATTAAGGATTATATTAATTATGACTCTGAAGAACTGGTTAAGTACCGCTCTATGTATGGCTTTGGTAAGGTAAGTATTAAGCGTGGAAGAGATGACTTAGGTGAAATTTATGTGTTTGATGAGAAAACCAAGAAGTACTTCAGAGTTGAAGCTGTAAATCAGAAGTACGCTAAAGGGCTTTCTTTATTCCAGCATAAAATTCATCTGAAATTTGTTAAATTGCAGTTGAAATCAAAAGTTGATATTGAATCGATTGCACGAGCAAAAGTATTAATAATGAAAGTTGTCGAGGATGAAATAAACTCATCGAAAAATACCAAAGTCACCTCAATTCAGCGAGTGGCAAGGTATCAGAATGTTGGTATGCAAGAAAATGGGCAAACGAAAGGTTCACTGCTTGAATATTCTATCCCTATACCTACTCAAGGTGTACCGAAGCCTAAGAAAAAAACGATTGAAAATACAGAACATGAATCTCTAAATTCGGAGTTCGATGGATTGAATAATGAATTTGATGATGAATTAGAGTTGTGAGCTGATTATGAATAGTGAAACGAAAGATAAACTGAAGCTGATTAATGAAATTTATGTAGCAACGAAAAAGTTGCAAAAACTCTCTGACGACCTCCGTTACTCGCGTGAATACTCATATGATTTAGATTACGAGTGTGAGCCCATATGTGTTTTGGTAACGGGGGAAACTGGCACTGGTAAGTCTGAGTTTATTAAAAAATATCTTAACAAATATCATAGAGTTGAAGAGACAGAGAGAACTAAAATTCCTGTTTTAGTCAGCCTTCTCCCTAAGGCAAGGCATCCTAAACCTGTTGTTGCTCAGTTACTTAGGGATTTAGGTGACCCGCTTGGTGGAACAGGAGGTGATACAGAACAACTAACGGACAGGCTTATCACTCTTTTAAAAGGCACTGGTACAGAAATTATCATTTTAGATGAATTTCAACATGCGATAGAAACGAAAAGTAATCAGGTTGTATACGATATTGCAGATTGGATAAAAACATTAATTAATAAAGCGAAGATCCCAATTGTTTTATTTGGCTTACCTTGGAGCTCCTATGTACTTGATGTAAACCATCAATTAGCTCGCAGGTTTAGTATGAGGCATGAGTTAATTAACTATACGTTAGATGATTTTGATTACTTTCAAATGTTTATACAAAAAGTCCAAAAGCAATTATTAGATAAAGTAGGGATAGAATGTGAAGAAGACCTATGGGCATCTGATTTTGCTTTTCGTTTATTTGCAGCCTCATCTGGCAACATATCTGACTTAATGAATAAAGTCATTAAACCGGCCGCATCAGAAGTTGTTCGCTCTCAAGAAAGCTTACTAACGATAGATCATTTAGCTAATTCAGCTAAACGTCATTTAGGGGTGTTGGATGAGAGAAATCCTCTTATTATCAAATTGAAGGATATCAAAGCAACTCAGCAAAGTAGTTTTTCATATTGGAACTCGAAAGCAGGAAAAAGAAAAAGCTGTGTTGTAGATGCACAGGAAGAAAAAGTCTCATTCTCTGATTTAAGGTTAAAAGATATTTTCTAAGTGATTAAATTACTCATTCGACCCAAACCTCATTCAGATGAATCATTGCAGCAATATATACTCAGGTTAGCCAATAAAAATGGGTACCGTAGAGAAGGTATGGTTAAATTATTAAAGCAAACTGGTCATGCTTCTCTTCATTTATTTAAAGAAGCCGAAAGGGACTTGCTGAAAAACGTTGTGGTGAAATTGACTGGTCACGAAGAGGTTGCACAGTTATTCGATCACAAAGTGTTTTATAATAAATGTAGGATTATATTTGATTATCATCGAATTAAATTTTGCCCTTTGTGTTTGTTTGATAATAAGAAATGGTCTTTATCTTGGCATTATCGGCACACCTTAGTATGTAATAAGCATAAATGTTTGTTAGTTGATCGTTGTAGCTTATGTTTAGAAGTGTTTTCAGAGCAGTCATTAATTTTGATGCGGTGTACAAACTGCCATGCCGATTTAGTTAGGGGAGTTAATCGTCATTCGTTAATACCTAATCAAATTGATAAGTATTATTCTTGCAGAAGTATTGCAGAGGTCGCCGATAAGGCGAACGCTTTACTGCCTTATTTCGCATTGTACGAAGAAAAAAGTTATGAATTGTGGTCTAAAAAGAATTTATGCTCGATTAGTGAGTTACTACAAATAATTAATGGGGTACTTAATCTTTTTTATAATAAAGAAGCTAGGGTAAATGCCTTTAAGAAAATGATTGCATGCGAAAATGAAGGGCTCTCAATTGGCCAATCCGTTCGAAAGGTAGAACGCTTTTTATCTCATGATAGATATCCAGAGTTTACTTGTTTTTTTACTGAATCTTTATTTATTCTGAGTAAACTTTTCCCATCACGAGTAATTTCATGCATATGGATGGATCGATTATACAAAACTCAAATAATGAAAGCTCAAGAGCTAGGTAAAGGTTGTCACTCAGATGCAAGTGATCAAAACTTAGTTTTTTTGAACTCTGGAAGGCATGTGATTTTTTGTGAAAATTTAGAGTATGTTTTACAAAACTATTAGTATAAAAACACTGTAATTAAGTTGATGATAGACCCTGTAAGTAGCTCTATTTATTAAGGTGTGGTTATTTGATTCGACTTGTTTTTATATATAAATTTACTATTCCATCATCAATACTCGGTCCAGAAATAATTTGGTAATTAGGTTTATCTATCAAATTAATCTGCTTATTTAACACATAATTATTTTTAAATGAGTCAATGCTGTGTTGCGGTATTAATTTAACTGGTCGCGCAGTTCGACCTACTTGTTGCTTTTTTATAATCAAAAAGCCTCGTTTTACAAAGTCATATATAGCGTTAATGTTTACTCCTATCGCTTCACTTGCCTGTTTGGGGCTAACGTATTTATCAGGTTGAAAACTAATATCAAAGCAGGGGTGGAACTGTAGTAGGCTAAATGTATTGTTAGGAACTTCAATATAAATCACTGCCGTTTGATTAGATAAAATACTTTCAATTACTGTTGATATACAAGCTCCGTTAAATGTTAACGCTTTGAAGGTACTCAGTTTGAGATAAGCTGGAAGTGTTTTCAAATCAGTTGTGCAGTCTTTTATGTTTGAGATGAATGTTTGTAACTCTTTTGTATCAAATAGCCAGTCTCGAAGTTGATCATCAGGGTGAATAACACACTTTAATAGCCCTGAATTAACAAGCTGTAATACTTGAGATTTGCCAATGTCTAATAATTCTATTGTTTCTTTCAGCGTAATAAAGCCCTTTTCTGTAACAATAAATTCATCAATATCCTTTTTTAAAAAAGTACCATTATCTTTCGGTGTTAACAGTCCTGCGTTAATGAATAGTTTTAAATGAGAAACCGGAATACCTATCAATTTAGCTGCTGACTTCTCACAAATATACGTAGCACTGTTGTGTAGTGGGGTCTCTATTCTCGTTAAACTATTAGTGAAAGCTGATTCTGAAAATTCATTTTCCAGATACCCTTCAAAAGCGCTCATTAAAAACTGATAAGCAGAGATATTCTGTTGAGCACCTAAATATATTTCATCATACAAGTCTCGAAAATAATGCCTGACGCCCGATTCGCCTCTTTGGGACATTGGCTTAAGCAAGAATCGATTGAGAAGCCCGTAGAACCCCTGAGGCCAATCATTAAGACATTCATTAGTATTGTTGTATAAATCGACCCTCTGCTTGTTAGAAAGTTGTAGTGCGCGTTTAGTTGGGTTACCAAAGCTTCGTTGATGGTAATGGAAAAAAAAGTGTAAAAGTACTAGATAGTTTTTGAGGTCAAACTGCTGTTTGCCAACTAACAATCGCTTAGTAGGCTTTGAGAGTAACTGATTAATGTTGCTGGTGACTATTGGGATGCTTTCTTCAGTACCAGTTGGGCTAACTGCTTCCATTATTTGTTGTAAATTCGCTGTTGACCAAGTTAAACGTTTCCTATCGCATGGATTAAAGTCAATAAGTGCACAGTGGTGCTTTGAGCAATGAGTCATAGGTAGTAGCAAATGCTGTACAGGATGTTTTAGTTCTTCACAAAAACATTGCGGGCAGAAAGTTGGTTTGGAAAAGTTAATTGATGAAGCAGGTATAGTGAGCCGCTTAAATCGATAGCAGTTATGTTCTGCTTGATGAAACAAAGTTGATGATAGTGGCTTAGCTTTTAAGTTTATCGCTTTTTGTAGCAACTTAGTCGGGAAGTCTCCTAGAGCCACTTTCTTAGGGGGAAGGCGATTATTCGTTAGTGGTATATCAATACAGCGTAATAATTGAATCGTATTTTTAAAGCCATTAGCGATGGAAAGTCGCAAAAGGAAACTAAGTAGGTGTTCGTTGTTTAAAGGAGCTGGTCTGACTAAAAACATAATTTAGTTCTCGTTACAGACTATATGAAAGTAATAATAGTATCAGAGAGTTAATCTGTCATGTTATCGTGTATTTACTTTTATTTTAGGTTGTTGATAACTAGTTGGGGAAAGTATGTACCTTGGAGAATTGCACTTAAATAACTTTCGTAAGTATGAGAATCTTACCGTAAAGTTTAAAGAAGGACTTAATGTACTCATTGGAGAAAATGATTCAGGAAAAACAGGAATTGTTGATGCAATTCGCTATCTACTAAATACAAAAAGTTTTGAAAGTATAAGATATTCTTCAACTGATTTTTTCCAAAACTCAGAAACGGCTACCCGTGCTGATAGCTTTTCAATAGTCGGTATATTCAAAGGGTTTGATGACTCAGAAGCTGCAAATTTTTTAGAGTGGGGGTACTTTGACTCAAATAAGCAATTTGAATTAAGGCTTGTATTAAAAGTAAATATTCAGAATAACAATCGGATAATATGGGACTTAAAAGCTGGGCCTGAAAATGCTGAATCACAAATGGATGGTAATGCGAGAGAATTACTACAGGTTACATATTTAAAACCTTTACGAGATGCTGAGACAGAGCTCACTCCTGGTTTTCATTCAAGGCTAGCTCAAATATTACAGAGCCATAAAAGTTTTCAAAAAGAAAAGGATGAAAATGGAGCAGTAAAACAGCATCCACTAGAAAAAATAATTTTTGAAGCTAATGAAAAAATTAATAAAGAACTTCATGAAGTAAAAGCTAATGGTGGTGATAAATCGAATAATATTATTGAACAAATCAATACATATATTAATGACTTTAAACATGAAGGAGATAAGCGCGAAGCTTCAATTAAAATAGCAGATCCTGAGTTACACAAAATTCTTAGATCACTAGGCCTTGAATTAGAAGATAATATCTCAGGTCTTGGTACTTTAAATAAGCTTTTTATGGCGGCTGAACTTTTGCATCTAGAAACAGATCCTTATAACTCTATCCGTCTTTGTCTTATTGAAGAATTAGAAGCACACCTTCATCCTCAGGCACAGCTGAGGGTGATCAATGCATTAAATAAAATATGTGACAATAAAAAAACTCAATTTATCCTAACAACACATAGCACTACTATCGGATCTTCAATTGATTTACAAAACTTAATACTTTGTAATGATGGTGGTGTTTATCCAATGTGGGAAGGTGAGACACAATTAGCTAAAGGTGATTATAAATTTTTACAACGTTTTTTAGACTCCACAAAAGCAAATTTGTTTTTTGCTAAAGGAGTCATAATGGTTGAAGGAGATGCAGAAAATATTTTGCTCCCAACTATTGCTGAACTTATTGGTTACCCTCTTGATAAGTATGGAGTTTCAATTGTAAACGTTAGTAGCACAGCATTTCTTCGTTATTCCAATATTTTTATGAGAAAAGGTGGTGATGAATTAAAAATACCTGTTGCTGTTGTAACTGATTTAGATGTTAGAGCGATTGAGTTTTATAAAGAATATGCTGAGGATGAGGCTCTTCCCCCTGAATTTTATTATGTTGAAGAAGATAAATTAACGGTTAACGATAAAAATTATGACTTATATGAAATACGTAATAATTATTATTCTAATAAAGGTGAGTTTAGAACCGCCGTTTTAGCTGCAATTAAAAAGAATGATACTTCAATTAGAAGAATGCCTAATGGGGTTAATGATGTTATTGATAAATGGAAAAAAACTCTTAATAAAGATTCTATCTCAGATATAAGATCAGCTAGGCATACGACAATATCGTCAAAATTTAAAGACCCAGTTAGGGGGTTCTTAAATAAAAAATGGACCCTTGAATACGATATTGCACTTAGCAAAGATCTACAAAAATATTTTGCTCAAGCTGTAGAAATTGCAAAAAGAATTAAAAGTTCAGAGTCATATTTTGATGAGTTATATGATGAAGATGGGAGCTTTAAATATCCTGCTGTAGATGATGGGGAGGAGAGTGTAGATAAGATTGCTACCGATATGTGTGCTGGTGTGGATAAGTTTGAAGTCGCTTATAATATATTCAAGCCATTTGTAAGTAAAAATAAACCTTCCAAAGCTGTAACAGCACAAATTTTTTCAGAAATATTATTAAAAAACAAAGATGAATTAGGGCTAAAACTCGCAGAAGATCCATATATAAAATACATTGTTGATGCTATTAAATATGCTTGTGGCATCGGAGATGAACATGAATGAACTATATTTCTCTGATAGTGAAATTGAATCTGTTTGTGAAGAGCTAGGTATCCCTAGAGCCGCATTTAACGAAAAAGGAAGCCAGCGAAGAGTCATTATTGATTGTTGGGATAATGCGAATGTTATTGCCTGTCCAGGAAGTGGTAAAACCACCGTTTTGCTCGCTAAATTACTATTGCTATCACGTAGAATGCCATTTTCTGATGGTAGAGGTATATGTGTACTTACTCATACTAATGTCGCTATTGATGAAATAAAAAGTAAGCTTGGTTCAAAATCTGACATTCTCTTCAAGCATCCAAATTTCTTTGGAACGATACAAGGCTTTGTTAATAAATTCTTAGCGTTACCATATTTTTTACATCGGAGTAATAATTCCATTGAGGCGATCTCTGATGATGCATATAACAAAGCAATGGATATACGACTAAAATTTTGCTTAAAAAAAGAAAAAAGAGACACGTTCAAAAAAGTTCAGCATATCTTTCATGTTAATGAGTCCCTAAAGTATAACTATCGTTTACATGTTAATTGTAAGAATAATATAACGCTAATAGATAAAATTAATGGGAAACCTTTAGAGATAAAAAAGCCAAGGGGGAACACTCTTGCTTGTAATTATGTAGATTATGAAGATCATGAAAAAGAGAATGTTATTGCCTATTTGAAAAAACTAAAGATAGAAGTAATGAAAAGCGGGGTTTTGCATTATGACGATCTTTTTTTCTTGGCTAATAGAAACCTCAAAACTAATGAAGTAGCTTCTATATTATCTAAGCGCTATAAATACTTGTTCGTAGATGAAATGCAAGATACTCAACAACATCAAATGGGTATTATTGCTTCTGCTTTTAATGATTCGGTAATCAAGCAGTATTTTGGAGATCCAGACCAAGCGATATTTAGTGGTATCTCAGGGGGGGAGATGGCTTGGGATTACAACCAAGATGGTGCATTAACACTAAATATCAGTGATAGTAAACGGTACAGCCTTTCTATAAGTCAGTGTATTAACCCTTTTAAAATGAAACTCAATGATGTAGTTGGTAAAGCTAGTTGGCAATCTAATAAGCCCTGCATTTTACTATATGATGAGCCGAAGGAGGCTCTTGATATGTTTATCAAAGAGATTGGCAACAAAGGATTACCCCAAACTGATTCATATTTAAATTGGAATAGAGAATCAATGCCGTTTAATGCTGTTGGTTTTGTAGGAAAGAAAACTGATGTTGGTAAGGATAAGTTAACAATAAACTCTTATACAGACAATTTTTCAAAAGAGACTACTAGTAAGAAAATTAATTTTAATAACCTTGTTTCATATTTCCAAAAAAGGCCAAAAGAAGAGCTTCAAAAATATGGAACGAGAATTTATTACAACCTGTTTATAAATGCATTTCTCGCATTGTTAAAACTTACGAACACATCAGCAACTAAGACTTCTTTATTCAACGAGTTTTTTGCTGAAGAGCCGTTAATGCAGGAAAAATTCGAACATTTTTCCTTTTTGTGGATTAAAGATATTGAATCAGATAACAAAACACCCGTGAAAATTAAGCATGAATTTTTGAACTTTTTTAAAGAACAAGGATTGGACTTTAATAATTATCCATTTGCGCTAGATGATATTGTGCTACCCCAAAGTGAGTTTGCAAAAAACTCTAACCTTTTTTCAAAAGACGGTATTGATATAAAGATAGGCACTATTCATTCAGTCAAAGGGGAAACTCATATGGCGACTTTATTGTTTGAAAATCAAATTCATAGTAAGTCAGAAGCCGATTACTTTTTTGGAAAAGCGTCAGGTAACTTATTCTGCGGAGATAAATATAAGCGTCAAAAAAGCTATAAACGAATAGAGGGAAGGTTGAAAACCGCCTATGTTGCCATGAGCCGTCCGACTCATTTGTTGTGTGTGGCAATGAGCAAAGAAAGAGTTGGCTGCATGAAATGCCCTAAAGAAATAAAAGAAAAATGTAACTGGGAAATTATTTCGAGCTAAATGACCATATAACATCCTGAACTAAAAATTATAATAAGGCGTACGAAATGAAAGCTGAAGTTAGACTGGCATATATAGCACGCATTACAACTGAAATCGGAGAGGTACTGACAGGTAGTAATTTTGAACGATTTGGATATATCGTATCTGAAAGTTACTTAAGTCATGTGGAATTATTTCATCGAGGGACAAATATTGCTGGAGCGCCAGTTAAATCAGTTGTTGATACGTTTTCTCAATGTGGAACAACGGTGGCTGAATACAGTACCGACGGCAGTTACTTCAATAAATTAGATAAAATTGAAAAAGATACAAAACACGCTTTAGATCATTATCCTAAAACGTTAGAAACACTCTTTCTTTTGAACAATCGTATATGCCCTCCTGGTGGACAAAAAAAGTTAACAACATATATAGATTCAATTAAGCAAAAAAATAATGTTGATCTAATAATTTGGGACGGCAGGAAAATTGCTGAGTATATTGTAGATGAACTTCTATTTGATGAAGAAGTTACTAGCAGAATAGTCTCTTTTCTCCCATGTGTGCAAACAATAGTTAATGAATCTTTATTGAATGGGACCTTACCCAAAATGGATAATGATTATCAAATAAGGGGGGACCTTGAAGACGAGTTAACAGAAAAACTTCTGAATGATAAATCCATTGTCATAGCTGGCTTTGGTGGGTTAGGAAAATCGAGTCTTTGTAACTATCTTGTCAATAATTTAAAGAATGAATTTGATATTGCCTTGTGGATTGATGGATCTAATGTTAATTCACTTACTGAACTGGGTAACTATGATGTTCGAACAAATGGCCATAACCTGAATGTTTTAGGTTTGCTTAAAACACGTAAGTGTATTTTGGTTTTAGATAATTTGAGTGCCCCTATTTCTGTTGATGAGTTGGATGATAGCTGCTCTAAAGGATCTGTGGTTTTAGCGTCTCGGCGAGAGATGCGTTATAAGTCTGACTTTCCTCTGCCTTTATTAGATCCAAAAACTTCGAGAAGAATATTAGAACATGGGTCAACAGATGCCTGCCCTGAGGAAGTATTTAATAAAGTATTTATGCTTGTTGGTGGCCATCCGCTTATATACGGTTTAATGAATGCTAACATTCTTAATGAAGGATATGACTGGAGTGATATCGAATCAGATTGTGATGCATTGTCAGAGTATGAAGATGATAATAATCAGAAGTTAGCAGAAAGATTATTAGGGCATTTAGTTCGCTCACTGGGCACTCAGCTATCATTCTTAAAAGCATGCTCAAGTAAGTTAATAGATTTAACATTTGCAAAATCAGTATTGAAGAGTATTGGAATAGTTAAGTTGAAAAAATCTACGATACTAACTCAATCTAGTCATAACTTGCTAAAGGTCCATGATATTGTTTTTGAAGCTATAAATAGTCTAGATGAAATAAAACCTTTGGATATAACAGGTGAACTCGCTTCACTATTATTAAACCAGAATAATAGTGATTGGGATGCATTTTTAAGGACTTCATATAGGCACTTGGATTTGATAAGCACTTTGTTAATGGACAGTGATGAGAAAATATTTCTATATGCGTATATAAAATCCAGTCCCTTAAATGAGATAAGTTATGACTTAGTTCCGAGCTTAGAAGAGTTAATGAATTCAATTGAAGTTGATAATATTGAAAGTGCTGAATTACATGCTTTGATAATTATTCAGTTAATTGAAATACAGTACTTAACTACAAAAGAGTGTGATTATGATTTGGCCCAAAAAGAATTAGAAGCGAAGTTGCAACTTTTTGAGCAGCTTATAGATATATTTTCTGAAAAAGAGTTTGAACAAAGAATAAGGCATCATTATGCTAAGGCACTAAAAAGACTCAAAATGCCTTCAGCCGAATCTGAGTTCAATAAGTTATGTCAATTACCAATACCAATGAGAGAGGCACAGCTCCAGTTAGCCAGAATATATACAAAATCAGGAAGAGAAGGTGAATCAAAAGCACTTATAGAGGAAATATTAGATTCTTGGGAAACTGAAAACAGTGCATCTATACCAATAATGTTAAGTTCTTTTGAAGTTATATCTTGGAGAGAAATGAAAGATTATAAGTTTGAATTTAATAAAAACTACTCAAATTTAATATCTGACATAATCAAAGAGTCTATGGCATTTGGGTATGATTATGCTTATTTAGCATTCTCTTCCTTTGCTTCGGACTGGGCATATAATTTTCCTGATAAGTTTGAGGAAACTTTTGAGTACCTACCTTTACCAACATTTGACTCTATTTCAGATGATGGAGTAAAGAACTCTATTGGTGACCTTTATAGGGAAGCTGGGAAAATCGGGAGGCTAAAAAATACCGGAAACTATAAAGACTTATTAGGTCTTGCTATATCATTCTATGAATCAACAAAGAAAAAAAATAATTATTATAGGCTACGTCTTGCAGAAGCTAATCATCTGATTGGAGATAATGATTCTGCTGAACAGATTTGCAATCAATTAATTGAAGCGAAATATGGAAGCCCTCAAAAGTATTATTGGTTAGCTAAGGCTCAAATTCAGGATAAACCAGATAACGCATTAAGGAGTGTTGATTTAGCACTAGATGAGCTAAAAGGTCAATTTAGGACCGCTTCTTTAGAGTTAAAGAGTGATATTTTGAGGTCATTAGAGGACTCTGATTATTTAACTCCTTTAGTTGAAGCTATTGAATTGTGTTCATCAGAAAAATATCAAGCTCAATTAGAAGGTAAGTATTTCGACCTGAAAGGTGAAAGATACGGGGCAGATAAGAAAGCTGATTTGTTATAGAAAATTACGCTAGAAGTATGAATGCTGTGTCAAATAAGTAAAAGAAAATTAGTTTTCCCTTAATTTACATGGCTTGTAATGGTTGAATATTTTTAGGTGGGTACATGTCAATCGAATTAGTAAAAGAGCAGGTGTTGGAATTTCTAGTTAATAATGAACCTCAAGTTCTTGCCATTAAAGGTCGGTGGGGGATAGGAAAAACATTTTTTTGGAATCAATTGGTTAAAGAGAATAAAAGCGATATAGCATTAAAGTCTTATGCATATGTTTCTTTGTTTGGGGCTAATTCACTAAGTGATATAAAAAGAACCGTTTTCGAGAATACTATTGATACTGTATTAATTGGCGAGGATGATAATTTAGCGACAATTAAGAAAAACTATAAAAGCTTGGGGAAAAAAATAGGCCGTAAATCGAGTAGTGTATTAAAAGAGTTTGTTAAACCTGCATCAGGCATTGTGTTAAAAGGTCTTGGATCCTCTATTGATAAAGCTTATGAGTCGCTTGCCTTTGCTACGTTAGACAATACCCTTATCTGTTTTGATGATCTGGAGCGACATAGTGACAAAGTAAAGCTAAGAGATTTTTTAGGGTTAATTTCATTCTTTAAAGAACAAAAAAATTGCAAAGTAGTAATTCTGTTAAATGAAGACAGTAAAGGCCTCGAAGATTACTTTCTTTTTAAAGAAAAAATTATTGATAAACAACTCCACTTTGAACCAACAGCCAAAGAGTGTTTTGATATTGCAATAACAGAGCAAGATCAATATCAGCATATCCATGATATATGTTTAAGACTAGATATTCGCAATATTCGTGTATTAAAAAAGATAGAGGTGCATGTTCAAGCTGCGTTGAAATTGGTTGAAAAATATGATGACAGAATTAGGTTTCAGGTTGTTCAGTCCATAATTATCCTATGCTGGTGCTATTACTGTCACAGCTCTGATGAAATTAATATACCTAATTTCATATTCGTGAAAAGTTTGCATGCTAGATACTATAGCGCAGAAGACTTCTCTGATTTCCTCGAAGAGAATGATGAGGAAGTTGAAACGAAAGAAAAAAAGTGGGAACAAACACTTATTAGTTTTGATTACCCGTCTAGTGACTCTTTATCTCCTGTTTTACTTAAAAGCATAGAGCAAGGTTTCGTTGATAAGGATAGCTTGAAAGCTATTTGTGACGCTAAACAGAATGAAATTGAAATAGAGAAAAGAAATCAGGTTTATTCGAAAGGATGGGAAGTTTTTCACAATTCCTTTGATGCAAATGAAGAAAAAGTAAAAGAAGCAATGAAAAACGGTCTTATAAGCGCTGTTCAAGACCTAACCGGCTCCCAATTCAGTAGCGGTATTGGATTAATTCGAGATTTAGATGATGAGGAATTAGCTGAAGAATTGACTGATTTATTCATAGAAAAGAATAAGCTTGATATTGAAAGATTAAATATCAAAAGTTGGGATACAAATCCTTTTGGCGTAAAGGATGAAAAATTTGGCGACAAAGTACAGTCTTATTACGATCATCAATTGGAAGAGGATAACCCAATTACAATATTAGAACGCCGAAGCAATCAAAACTCTTATAATCAATCTGAAGTTGCCATTTTGGAAAAACTGGATGTAGGGGAGTTAAAAGAGCTATTTAAGAGCTTCAAGGGTGAAGAACTTACCAGAAAAATTAGAGCTTGTTTAATGCTTGCAGGAAGCAGTGAAGGTTTGATGGATAAGACTCAAAAAGCATTAAAGGAGATAGGAAATGAAAGCGCATTGAATAAACGTAGGTTAGAAAAGTTTTCCAAATGAATTATTAGTGTTTGAGATATTTAAGTAATTTAATGCAGAGCAAACAGCATTTAAGTATTATGCCATCTTATGCTGTATTTTTCGTTGTTTATGCCATCTTATGCTTTATTTTTGTGTTGGTTCGATGAACTAGAGTGCTATATTTAGAAGGGATAAGCTCAAATATTAGGACAACTTATGCTTTAAACAACAATTAATAAAATCAGTTAACTAATACAACGGATGCACAAAAAGCATTTTACAGACCCAGTCCTGTAACCTGTGATATCACCGTTGTGGCATTCGGCTGAGCGCTTCGAGGTGATTTAGAGGGGGAGTGTGTAGTAATCGAACTCCTCTTTTTATGTGTCAGTTGCTCATTTTTAAGACGTTCGCGTGTGATTCATCAGCGTTTCTCCTGATTCTGCTGTTCAATCAGGCATTCTTCGCTATCCGCACACATATAAGCACGACTTGAACAGAAAGGGGTCAACGGTAATGCAGAATTCCGTGTTTGCACTTCTTTTGGAAGGCTGATGCTCAAGGATATTGTATCTAAACGCTTTAAAATTCTTAGCACCCAAGTCCATGCAATAATACCGAATATAATGGCTCCTAGCGCTTGCCCTGCAACAGCGCCGATAGCGCCAAACCATTGCGCGCCAAAATAAACTAATGGAATGGTGCCAATCGTTGCCTTGCAAATATTCATAATGGTGGAGGTTGCTGGATAGCCTAAATTATTAAATGCCGCGTTAGATATAAATAATATGCCATTGAATATAAAACTGATAGCAAGCCAACTGCAGTAAAATCCAATCAATATTGCAGCCTCTCCCTGGGCATTAAATAGCTGTATAATTTGTGTTTGTAATAAATAGATAATGAGAGCCATTATTGTCACGTAACAGCTGGTAAATTGTACTGCATGCTTCATTGTCAGCCGTACACGCCCATACAAATTGGCACCAACGTTTTGTCCTATAATCGGGCCAACCGCACCAGACATCGCAAATATCGTCCCAAAAGCAACGGGTAATAAACGCCCGACAATAGCCCAGCCTGCGACATAACCATCACCAAATGAAGCGATTACCATGGTGACATATGCGTTACCTAGTGGTGTCGCGACATTGGTCATCATGGTGGGCATGGCTATTTTTAATATTTCTTTTTGATCTCGAATCCAAGCTTGGTAATTAAAACGACCTAATAATTGATGAACATGAACGACACCATAAAGCGCCACGCCAGCAACGGCAAAGCGAGCCGCTATAGAAGCGATCGCTGCACCCTGCAAACCCCAATCGAAAGTAAAGATAAACAAAGGGTCTAAAATAGCATTAACAGCCCCGCCAGCGAGAGTAGAATACATGGAAAGTTTAGCGTCCCCTACGGATCTCAAGGCAGCACCTGCACTCATTGCAATCGCTAAAACCGGCAATGAAGGCAGTAATATTCTTAAGTAGCTAACGGCAAAAGCATGTGTTTCTCCTTTGGCACCGATCATTGCCACCAACTCAGGAGTAAAAATCCATGCTATTGCCGTCACCATTGCACTAATAATAAAGCCACTGACTAATATATTAATGACTAAGCGTCGTGCTTTTCCACGTTTTTTTTCGCCTATTGCTCTTGAGACAAGGGCACTCATTGTGATTGATAATCCGATGGAAATAGAGGTGGTAAAAAAAGCAATCGTGCCAGCATAACCAACGGCCGCTGCTAATTCTGCTTCCCCTAACAGGCTAATAAAGAATAGATCCGCAAGATCAACAAGAAATAGCGCGGTTAATCCAATTGCATTGGTTGATGACATGACCACGATATGGCGAAAAATATTACCACTAACAAACTTGCCTCTGTGCATCGTGAGCGCCTATTTTTGTTCTTAATAAAAAGAGTTATCAAAGCAGTATGGGATAACTTCTTTTTGATGGCAAGTGATCCATTTAAACTGCTTTTTAAAATTAATTCATAAAAAAAAATTTTTATTTTGCGTGCTCTTTTACCCTTAAACGCAGATAACCTTAAAGGTATTACTTGGCTTTCTCTGCTGAAAATCTCACTGAGTTTTTTTCTTTAACTTTATCCTTCATGCCTATCCTTAAAACCTATCCTTAAAACCCTGTACCTATCTAATAATCAGTTATTTACGCTCACTTGTGAGATGGTGAAGTGACATAAATTAAAAATCGTTTTACGTCAGAAAACCACTTTGAAGCATTTCATAAAATTTTAAGGAAATCTAAAAATGATAGGCTCTAACTCAAACAGAATGATAATGGTAAGTACTAGGCCAGAATAGAAAGGCTAGCAAGCCGAAGAAAAGTTAATATCGACATTCATTGGAGCCTGATCTAATGGTGAGTGTGATGTACCTAGATTGATCGGTCGTAAACGTTCAATAAAAGGTGGTTACCTAAGGGGCGTCTATGGGTGTTAAATTATTGCGTAAAAAAATTGAAAAATAGGATCACCCATTAATTAGCATTGCCAGTATTTATCCTCCGCTACGGTAGCGGAGGTCTGTCGCTAATCAAGCACAAAGTATTTTTGAATGATGCGAAATTATGCAGATTTTTGTTGTTAAATTATATCATCCCTTTTTTTCAGCCTTCCAATACTGAGCTTTCAGTAATACTTGTTGTTTTGATTGCTGTAAAGCATGTAACAAAGTGTTTTCTTTACGTTTTATCCATTTGAAATATTCATTTTGTAATTCAATATTCTTTTCATCTTGTGTCATTTCAGTCATTAAATTTAGCAGCGAAAATTCATTTAACCCTTGCTGGATATCTAACCAATGAGAGTGAAAAATATCAATTTTTTGCTTTGAAAAAAGGTGTCCAAGACTCAAGTCTGTTAATAGGTTACTTTCTAGCATTCCTTGGCAGGCAAGAAACTGCTGCACTGATAAATGTTCGCTATCCTGTAGCGCTGTAGATATTTTCCCCCAAGAGTTATCTAAAATAGTTTGTGAGAAGGTTGTGATATTGTTTGTTTTTCCTTCTGAAAAAGTATTTTTTTCTTCCTGAATTAACCACTGTGTAAAAGTTAAAATGAATTGGCAATAACGTGTTGATGTCAATAACGCGATGATTGCATCAGAACCTGGTAGAGCATTTTTTTGTTTCTTTATCTTATTAATCATTGTTTTAGGTTTGGATAGTTTTCGTAAATAATAGGACTTATTATCTAAAAGACGTGTTTGAATAAAATATTCATCTAACCAAGAAAAGGATCGTGCTAACCAATGCAGATCTTCTAACCAAGGTGCTTGGTTAAGATTATTTAGTTCACCTTTAAAGAGAATAATATTTTGATGAATAAATTTAACGCCCTGTAATAATTCCTTGAGCGCTTCTATTTGTTGCCCTTCAATGTAACAATTCTCATGGTATTGGATTTGTTTGATGCCATGTTGCATATTAAGTAATAAGGCTTGTGGGATTGATAAATTTTCTGTGATTGTTGAGTTGCTGAGTGGTTTTACTTGAAAGGTGGCATTATCAGCAAGCATATAACCTCGTTGTGCTTTGCTCACATTACCTAAGCGTACACTCGGTAACTGTGCAATCTTATCGCCCAATATAAATAATTGCTTTTCATCGCCTTTCACTAGTTCAAGTTCTATTTCGCAAAGTGCCATTTTTCCTTGGTTAGTTTCAATGAAGCCATTATCGTAAGCGACTTCGATAAGCGTATCGTCAGGCATTTCGATAAGCCATGCTTGACGTTCAAAATCGGTACTAAAAATGGGAGTGAGATCTTGCTGTAATTGCTGAATATCACAGTTTTTAGGCCAAATTTCACGTTTAAAACGTGCTAATTCTGGACGTAAACCTTCAATTGGCTCATTATATTCTGGGCGTTGGTGTAATCCACCGATAACACGCCCGGCTGTTTTAATGGTTTGTACTGATTTTCCTTCACAGGTGCGTACACGTAATCCCATCTCCAATTTACGTAAACAACGCGCTGCGCTGTCAAAATAAACATTATGTAAAAATTGCGTTTTACTGGAAATACAGTCAAAATTGCTGAGCGTATGGTGTAAATCATCTATAAATTTTGCATTGAAAATGAATTTTAATTCTATTTCTATTTCCATGATTTTTTGATAAACCTGTCTACTTAGGGTGTTTAAAGAGTAAATACATAATAATTTTATGAATTATACTAAATTCAGGTTCAATTGTGTTGAAAAGAAAGTTAACATGCGCCGCATATTTGTTGTTCAATTTGTTCACTTAAATAATAGGGTACACAATGCCAGCTAATTCAATATTTGGAGTATTTGCTAAATCTCCAATTAAACCAATTCAGATGCATATCGACAAAGTTGCTGCTTGCAGTGAATTATTAGTTTCATTTTTTCAAGCGAGCGCTAAACCTGATTGGGTAGAAGCTGAAAAAATTCGTAAAGAAATTTCTAATCTAGAAAAACAGGCTGATGAGCTTAAACGTGAATTACGGTTAACGTTGCCAAGAGGCTTGTTTATGCCGATAGATCGCTCCGATCTTATCGAACTGGTTAATCGTCAAGATAAAATTGCTAATACTGCTAAAGACATTGCTGGACGACTTTATGGGCGTAAGTTACAAATTCCAAATGAAATATATGCTGATTTCATCACTTATGTACAACGATGCGTTGATGCAGTGCAACAAGCATGCAAAGCGATTAATGAGTTAGACGAATTACTTGAAACGGGTTTTAAAGGCCGTGAAGTTGATATTGTTACATTAATGATCGAAGAATTAGAAAGCATCGAAGATGATACTGACTCGCTACAGATTCGATTACGTCGTGATTTCTTGGCGGTTGAACAACATTACAATCCAGTCGATGTGATGTTTATTTATCAGATTCTTGAATGGGTTGGTCAGTTAGCAGATCATTCTGAACTCATTGGAACACAACTTGAACTTATTCTTGCGCGTTCGTAATATTCACTAGGAGTTAAGTATGGATATTTTAGCAACATATGGCGAAACGTTAGTTATTTTTGCTGCATTCGTTGGCTTTTTAATGGCTTGGGGTATCGGTGCAAATGATGTTGCCAATGCAATGGGGACGTCGGTTGGTTCAAAAGCACTAACCATCAAACAAGCGATCATCATTGCCATGATCTTTGAATTTGCAGGCGCGTACTTAGCGGGTGGTGAAGTAACCTCCACTATTCGTAAAGGCATCATAGATGCCACTTTCTATGTTGAACAGCCGGAATTACTGGTCTTTGGTATGACGGCGGCATTATTGGCTGCTGGTACATGGCTAATCATTGCATCTTATTATGGTTGGCCCGTTTCAACGACGCACTCTATTGTGGGGGCTATTGTTGGCTTTTCGGCAGTTGGCGTTGGCATGGATAGTGTAACCTGGAGTAAAGTACTGGGTATCGTTGGTAGTTGGGTCGTGACTCCGCTTATCTCGGGTATTATTGCTTATTTGATTTTCATGAGTTCACAAAAACTAATTTTTAATACTCGCGACCCAATCAAAAACGCAAAACGTTATGTACCTATCTATATGTTTTTAGCTGGTTTTATGTTGGCTTTGGTTACCATTATTAAAGGTTTGAAACACGTCGGTTTACATTTTTCAATCGGTGAAGCTTTTTTACTTGCCATTCTTGCGGGCATTGTAGTTGCTGTGATTGGTAAAATATTTGTAAATAGAGTGAAAATTGATCCACAAGCGGATAAAGCAATGCATTTCGCGAATGTAGAAAAGATTTTTGCCGTCTTAATGATCGTGACTGCCTGTGCAATGGCCTTTGCACATGGTTCAAATGATGTTGCGAATGCGATTGGTCCGTTGGCTGCCGTGGTCAGTATTGTTGGTCACGATGGTGAAATCGTTGCTAAATCAGAACTCGCTTGGTGGATTTTACCACTTGGTGGTGTCGGTATTATTTTAGGTCTTGCCATTTTTGGTAAGCGCGTCATGGCAACTATTGGTACTGGTATTACCCATTTAACACCAAGCCGTGGGTTTGCTGCTGAGCTTGCCGCTGCTTCAACAGTGGTTATTGCCTCGGGTACTGGTTTACCTATTTCGACCACACAAACTTTAGTGGGTGCTGTATTAGGTGTTGGTATGGCACGTGGTATCGCCGCTTTAAATTTAGGTGTAATAAGAAATATCGTTATCTCTTGGGTGGTCACCTTGCCGATTGGTGCGGGTTTATCTATCATCTTCTTCTACATGCTAAAAGCGATATTCAGCTAAGTAATGCGCTTGCAATGAGAAAAAGAGAGCTTCGGCTCTCTTTTTTGTTAATGATTGCTTATACCCGTTTGCAATCAAAATACTTTATTTAGTCGCCCGCTTGGATATCAAGGCACCGCGTGGTAACCTCTCAGATAATTATCTACGCTTATTCTCTATCGGTAGACCTGTAGCTTTCTATCTTGGAGATGTTTACCTCAGTACCTTGCTGAATTTGAATGGTAACGGCTATATAATTGCTTTAAAGTAAGCTCTGATTTTATTTTTGGTATACAGGTAACATTTTGAAAAAAATTAAATATATATTTACAGCACTTCTGCTGACTTTTTCTATCAGTTCTTTTGCAGATGTACGTTATATCAGCGATGATGTCTTTATTTATCTACATTCAGGACCCAGTTTAGAGTATCGTATTATAGGTACGCTTACAGTCGGCGCTAAAGTGAGCACCTTGGAGTACGATAAAAAGACTAAGTTCATACAAATTAAATCCTTAAGTGGTAAAATTGGTTGGATGAAAGTCTCACAATTGCAACAAGGATTACCTGCTAAAGTTTTATTGCCTAGCGTACAAAACGAATTAAAAATCACACGGGAAAAACTGGATACGATAGACGCTACTAATATGGCTAGCATAGCAGATGAAGCGCAACTCTTTCAGCAACAACTCATCTTAGTTGATAACTTAAAGCAAGAAAAATCGCTATTACAACAACAGATTTTAGATCTTAAATCACGTAATTTAGAATTAGACCTACTGCAAGAAACAGAAGATGCAAGTATACAAATGCAGTGGTTGTTAAATGGAGGAGGCGTGTTATTTTTTGGTTTACTGATTGGCCTCATGATCCCATTCTTACCTCGACGTAAAAAACGTAGCAGTAACTGGTAAAAGTAAATAATTTTATTGCCCAATTTTCAGGGGGTACTGTTGAGATTTTTATAGAGGATTAGCGATGCTAATCCTCTATTGCTAGGATGAAAATAAGTACTTCAGTCTTTAAATGGCAAATCCTTGCGAGTATAGATCGATTTTCAACGAGAATAGTTGATTAGTCAGAATAGGAGACGCCATGAGTGCCATCTTATTCGCGCATGGAATTGTATCTGATGAAAAACACCCTTGCATTTAGAACAATGTAATTTGAGTTTTCAACAGAATCTATTTTTTAGCTTGCAAAATTATTTCAGCTAATTCTGCAAAGCCATAGCCTCCTTTTTTGTTGGTGATAAAAGCAGGTCGAGTTTTAAATTTTGGCAATGAAGGCTCTATATTTCTTACTCCAAATGTCAATGTTAACCATTCAAACATTGTTTCATCATTTAATGAATCACCAATGTACGCTATTTCATTCAGATCTATCTGTTGTCCTTTTTTATTCTCAGATAAATATTGTTCTGAAGATAAACGTTTAGTGTGATTTCCAACCCACACATTAAGATGAATTGAACTTTCTGTAGCATTAACAACTTGACCCCCTATGGTCAAGTTGCGAATTTTTCTCAGTAACTCGTTGCAGATGCTGTCATCAACAGGCTCTCTACCTTGGCGTAAGTTGATTGCAACATCACAATAGCGAAAGGGCTGATCACTCGCAAAGCCAATACCAGGGTAATCCATAAGTAATAAATTAAGCTGTTGAATTAATTTGTTTTGTAACTTTTTCATACTCTCAAGCGTACTATTATTACTGGTAATAAGATTATTATTGTTTTTTTGCATCCAGAAAGCGCCATTTTCACCAATAACACCATGAACAGGCCAGAGCTTAACAATTTGATCGCACCAACCTGCACTTGCGCCTGTTACTGCGACAACACGTACGCCGACCGCACTCAGTTTAGCAAGTGCGATGAGGCTTTCCGGGGGCAATTCCCCATTCCATGTTAACGTATCATCTACATCAGTGAGCAACCAATTAATTGCTTTAAGCTGTGAGGTAGAGATTGATGCTAAAGGTTTAGGCATAGGCAACCTTAACAATCGGTTGCACATTATTCTCAATGTTAATACGTTTTGAAGTATTGGAATCAAATAAGTGCAGATTTTCTAATTTAATAGAGAGCCCCAAAATATCGCCGATATTAATTTTACTATGTCCTTCAACACGTACAACCAAATTTTGAGAAATTTTAGTCGTTGTTTTGCAATAGAGTAAAAGATCTGCACCCAATGACTCAATAAGTTCAACTTCAACCTTAAGCCACGAATTGTGGGCTGTAATTTGAAAGTGCTCAGGACGAATCCCTAATTTTACTCGACCTAAGCTTAATCCTCCGTGGTTAAATGTAAAGAATGAATGCTCAAACTCAATGCCTTTCTCCGTGATGTTGGCATCAAAAAGGTTCATCGCAGGAGAGCCAATAAAAGAAGCAACAAACGTAGAGGCTGGGCGATCATAGATATCGAGGGGGCGCCCGACTTGCTCAATATTACCTTTATTTAAAACAACAAGCTTATCAGCTAGCGTCATCGCCTCTACCTGGTCATGCGTAACATACACGGATGTCGTTCCTAGGCGGCGTTGTAATTTCTTGATTTGCAAGCGCATTTGCACTCTTAATTTCGCATCTAAATTCGACAGAGGCTCATCAAACAAAAAAACTTTAGGCTCACGAACAATCGCTCTGCCCATCGCAACACGCTGTTTTTGTCCCCCAGAAAGTTGTTTGGGCTTTCGTTCCAACAGCTCTGAAAGCTCTAACATATCGGCGACTTGAGTTACTAAACGGTGAATTTCTTTTTTAGGTGTTTTACGATTACGTAGGCCGTACGCCATATTGTCATAAATAGACATGTGCGGGTAGAGAGCATAGTTTTGAAAGACCATTGCAATATCACGTTCACCAGGCTCTAAATGATTGACCAGATGATCATCTATCTGCAATTCTCCTGAAGTGATTTCTTCAAGGCCTGCAATCATACGTAATAAGGTTGATTTTCCACAACCGCTTGGTCCGACAAGCACTACCATTTCACCCTCTTCGATATCTAAGTTAAGTTCATGGATGGCTTGATAACCATTTGGGTACAATTTAGTAATATTTGAAAGTGTTAATGTTGACATTTATTTCTCCGCATCTACTAAGCCTTTAACAAACGCTTTTTGCATTGCAATAACGACGATAACAGGCGGTAGCATCGCGATAATTGTGGTAGCCATAATTTTATTCCATTCGATAACACCGTCAGTGACACCAAGCATCTGCTTTATACCCATAACGATAGTGTAATATTGAACGTCGGTAGTGATCAGCAATGGCCATAAATACTGATTCCAACCATAAATAAAGGTGATAACAAACAGCGCAGCGATATTAGTGCGCGAAAGTGGTAATAAGATATCAAAAAAGAAGCGAATGGGACCAGCACCATCAATACGGGCGGCCTCAATCAATTCTCTTGGCACCGTTAAAAAAAACTGCCTAAACAAAAAAGTCGCCGTTGCACTGGCAATTAACGGAATCGTTAACCCGGAAAATGAATTGAGCATATTTAAGTTAGTAACAACCTCAAATGTTGGAATAATACGCACTTCTACAGGTAACATTAATGTAAAAAAAATCATCCAAAAAGCCAGCATACGCCCGGGGAAACGGAAAAATACCACTGCGTAAGCTGACATTATCGAAATAGTTAATTTACCCACAGTGATCACCAATGCCATGACCAGTGAATTAAGTAACATCTTGGAGATTGGAAGAGATGAATTATTAAATGTACTTTGATTGCTCAATAGATCTCTAAATACACTGAAACCAAGATCACCAAACCACAGTGGGGTTGTTGTCGCAAATGCCGTGTTCTCATGGGTTGTGGCAACCAGTGCAATCCAAACGGGGAAAGCAATAGAAACAATGCCAAGCATTAAAACGATGTGGCAAAAAATCCTAAAGAGTGGTCTTCTTTGAACCATTAGTAAGCTACCTTCTTTTCTACATATTTAAATTGAAACACTGTAAGTAGTGCAACGAGAATCATTAAAATAACCGACTGGGCGGCCGAAGAGCCAATATCAAGGCCGATAAAACCATCGTGATACACTTTGTATACGAGGGTCGAAGTACTATTACTTGGACCACCCTGGGTCATCGCGTGAATGACGGCAAAGGTATCAAAAAAAGCATAAACAAAGTTAATCACCAATAAGAAAAAACTAGTCGGTGAAATTAATGGAAAGCTGATGCTCATAAAGCGCTTGATAGGCCCACTACCGTCAATAGCGGCCGCTTCAAGTAACGATTTTGGGACCGATTGCAGGGCCGCAAGAAAAAACAAAAAATTATAACTTATTTGCTTCCAAGTAGAGGTTATGATGACCATCCACATTGCATGCGCACCGTTAAGCGTAGGGTTCCAGCTAATACCAACCCAGTGCAAAATATCAGTAACCACTCCAATGGTTGGATCAAATAAAAATAACCACAGAGACCCTGCCACAACAGGAGCAACAGCATAAGGCCAAATTAAAAAGGTACGGTAAAAAGTTGCTCCACGAATAATATGCTCAGCAAATGCTGACAATATCAAGGCACTAATTAAAGCAAGAAAAGCGACGCTGATACTAAATTGTAAGGTTGTTATAAAAGTATCGAGATAATAGCTATCGTTGTATAAGTTAATGAAGTTTTCCAAGCCAACAAATTCACTACTCAAACCAAATGCATCTTCTAATCGGAATGACTGAAAAATAGCTTGCCCAGCAGGTAAAATAAAAAACACTAACGTAATCAATATCTGTGGCGCGATAAGTGCGAACGGCAGATATTTGTTGTTAAAGGTAACGGGTGATGACATACATATTTCCAGAGTGCTAACGATTAAATTAAAATCGATGAAATTAAATACCGCCCAACACTGGGGCGGTAAATCATGAAACATTGCTAATGAGTACGTTCGAAACGTCTTAATTGCTGATTACCAAGACGCACCGCATCATCCAGTGCACTTTGGGCTGATTTTTCACCTGACCATACCGCTTCCAACTCTTGATTAATAATGTCACGAGTCTGCAAGAAATTGCCAAAACGAATGCCCTTAGAATTTTCAGTTGGCTCGGTAGCGGTCATTTGTAAGACTGCCGTCTCTGTACTAGGATTTTTATGATAAAAACCTTGTTTTCTCGTTAAGTCATAGGCGGCCTGAGTAATGGGTAAATACCCGGTAAATTGATGCCAATTAGCCTGAACTTTTGCACTTGAAAGGTAAGTAAAGAACTTAGCAACACCTTTATAATCTTCACTTTCATGGCCACGTAAGACCCATAGTGAAGCACCTCCTATAATGGTGTTTTGTGGTTTACTCGTCAGTGAGTCATCATAAGGTAGTTCGGCGACACCGATATCAATATCTGGCATGCTCTCTTGGATGGAAGAAAGAGAAGCCGATGAACCCATTGTCATGGCACATCTCTGTGTATAGAATAACGGCATACCAGTAGATTGACGGCCACCGTATTTAAAAATGCCGGATTTTGACCACGCTGCCAATCTTTCTATATGTTTCGTAAAAGGCGCACTATTAAATGTAAACTCTGTATCAAGCCCTGCAAAACCATTGCTATTAGTAGAAAGTGCAATATTATTACGCGCGCCAAAATTTTCGATTTGTATCCAAGACTGCCACGTGGTGCTAAAGCCACATTCTGCGCCAGAAGCTAATAACTTGAGAGAGACGTCTTTCATCTCTTCCCATGTTTTAGGCGCTGATTTAATACCTGCTTTTTTAAACATATCTTTGTTGTAGTAGAGTATCGGTGTTGAACTATTAAAGGGAAGAGAAACTATTTTTCCTTCATTTGTTGTGTAATAACTCGTTACAGCAGGTAAGTAATTACTTGCTTCGAAAGGCTCTTTAGTATTTTTCATCAACTCATAAACGGGATAAATAACCTGTTTTGCTCCCATCATCGTTGCTGTACCCACTTCAAAAACTTGGACAATAACAGGGTGTTGTTTAGCACGAAATGAAGCAATCGCGCTCGTCATTGTTTCTCCGTAGCTACCTTTATATACAGGTTTTATTTCATATTCTGTTTGACTGTTGTTAAAATCAGTAACAATTTCGTTTACTTTATTGCCTAAAACACCCCCCATCGCGTGCCACCATTCTATTTCAGTTTTAGCCTGAACTGACGTACTCAATAATGCAGCTGTAATTGCTACTCCAGTGAGGTATTTAATAGACATATAATTTTCCTTTAATCTGAAATTATCATTATTGTTTTTTTAAGGAAAGTCATAAGCCCTCTTTCCTTAAATTCAAAATTACAGGCTAAGAATAGATGAACTTCATTGCATTCTTGTTTCGCTTTTGTTATATATTTGTTACACGAGAACAAGGGGATGTTGGAAGTATTAAGTCCGATGTGTTTCTGTAATCATTTTGTAATAATTTTTCCATATTATTTATTAAAAAATAATAGACATAATTAGGAAGTATCAATGCAAATAACAGCACATCGAGGTGTATCTAGCCTCGCACCAGAAAATACTTTAGCTGCTTTTAGTAAGGCAATAGAACTCGATTGTGAGTGGATTGAGATTGATGTTCAACTTACCTTGGATAAAGTACCGGTTGTTATTCATGACAGTACAGTTAACCGTAGTACAAATGGAGAAGGGTTGGTTTCAGAAATGACCTTGCAAAACCTAAAATCACTCGACGCTGGTTTATGGTTTGGAGATGCATATAAGGGAGAGTCTATTCCCACTTTTGAAGAGACATTGTTATTAGCTAAAAAGAGTAATTTGAAAGTAAATATTGAGCTTAAAGTATACCTAGATGATGATATATTATTACTCTGTAAAAAAGTCAATCAAGTTATTAGAGGATCTAAAATAGCCGATTCTCAACTATTATTTTCTAGCTTTAATCGTGAGGCCTTAAAAATGATGCAATATATTTGCCCGCAAGTACGCAGAGGCCAACTATGGAGGGAAATACCTACTGATGCACTTTTATTACTAGAAGAAATTAAGGCATATAGCGTTCATTGCAATTATCGTTTTTTGAATGAACAACAAGCAACACAAATAAAGCAGAACAATTATCAGTTATACTGCTATACCCCAAATCAACCCGATCAGGTTAAGCAACATTGGAGCTGGGGCGTCGATATGATGATCACTGACACTCCACAAGCTTATGCTGATAGACTGCAGTAGGGTATTGTCAATTTCTCATTGAATCAATAAGACCCATAAAATGATTGTATTACAACGTTTACGGGTAATGTTTTGACACGCTTGTGGATTCAAAAAGTGTATTGCTTGAAAATTGATAAGTCGCTGTGGGCGACTAACTTTTATCGAGCACGTATTGTTAATGCCCATTGCCTTTTTGCTCGTTGTCGCTACTTATTTACTGCACTTGCCTTCGTATTAATAACCCTTCCAATCGGTTAAGGACTCAAGGCTGAAGCTTTGTCGTTGTAACCGGAAAATACTGCGTTGTGGTTGTATCTCGATCAATTCTATTTTTCCACTACTATCAAACTGTCCTTCTTTGAGCGTTTCACCATTAATGCGTATCCAACGGTCTGCGATCACAGAAGAATACATATGTGCATCATAAAGCATAACCGGTACGCTCTGTTGAAAAGTGCTGTTCATTTGGCGAATATCACTGCCATCATCGATGACGTTATTGATCTCATTATAGTCGTTACTTTGATCAAGATTGATATCCTCTTTTTCCATTTCAGTGAGTAACGTAGCCAACTCAAAACGCCTTTTGAGTTCACTGGGCACCTGATCATAATCAAGCTCTTGCATCGCGCCGTCATTATCAACTATTTTTGCTTCATTGATGACCTGCTGAGTTTTATTTTCAAGGGGCATAATGGCACTCTCAACTTTTACCGCGGTGATTATTTTTTCTGGCGTGGGAACAAAGGGAACAATGGGAACAATAGGAGCGATTGGTTGGGTATCAAAGATCACTTTTACGATCTTCTTCTGTTCAGTGAGTGGTATTAATTTAGTGTTGTTATCGAGTACTTGAAGGGCTTTATTCTGGGGGTTCAGTTGCAGATATATCAGTGTACTTAATAGGAAGATAATGACCAGCATTGCTAATGAAATAGCCACTTTCCAAAAATGTAATTTATTGTCTACGCTAACCATTGGGGTGGAATGAATGGCTTGATCCAATTTACTTTTTTGTAAGGCTTGTAAAATTGTCGACATTATTTTCTTTCCTGCAATAATCGAGGGGAATGAGGTCTAACCAACTGCATTAGAGGCATCAGTGTCTGTGTGCCTACAATACCATCATCAACTAAGCCTTGCTGACGTTGAAAGGCACTGACTTGCTCTACTAAACGGAGATCAAACTCACTCTTACGCTCGTTAGGCCATCCCTGTAATTTGTTTAATTGATTGCTCAGCCAGGTTACTTCTTCTCCTTGTTGAGTAAATTTAATCACTCCTTTTAAAGCAAAAGGTGCCTGCCACAATAAGGTTGCTTCTCCCGTCCAATATTGATTAAACCATTGCTCTGTGACAGAGATTAGATTGCCATCAATGAGCAACTGGTAATCATCGTTAATCTTATAAATAACGACAGACAGTGATTTTTCACTGTCTTTTTGCAACGTGACGACACTTGGATAGTTTAATTTTTTAAGTTGTTGAATATTCATTTTTTGTGAGTAGCAGTGCATGTGCACGCTATTTTCCGTGCAGTTAGCACTCTTTTTATCGACCTGATATCCCCAGACTGAATATAAACTTGCCAATGCTGCATTATAGGTTGTTTTAGTCAGGTCTAATTGTGGATAGGCATCAAACCACTGTTCTGTTGCCACTGTGATGGTGTTGATTCTGAGCGGCTCTGTCTCTGTTAATATAGGCAGTTGTGCCACGGAGGAGAGCCGTTGTGATATTTGCGGGGCTTGCCACAAGGTCAACAGGCTGAGAATAATTAATACGGCTAAACGCCCATGCCTGGTTAACAGTCTGCTTTGAAATTTTTGTTGGGTAAAATGAATCTCTTTACTGGCTTGTTTAACCATTTTTAAGGTCACAATATGGCTATCTTGTGTATAGGCGGCCAGTAAACTTCTATCACAGAGAATATTGGTTAAACGTGGTGTCCCCGTGCACTTTTTGAAGATCTCTTGCAACGCGGATTTATCAAATATGGCATGATGAGAGCCGGCAATATTAAGTCGGTGCTGAATATATAAATGGCTCTCTTGCTGATTGAGTGAGAGCAAGTGATAACGTGTACTAATATTTTGTGCTAATTGACGGAATTCTGGTTGTTTTAATTTATCTTGTAACTCAGTCTGACCAATTAAAATAACTTGTACTGGTTTTTTATTGTTATTTTTAATATTAGTTAATAAATGCAATTGCTCTAATGCGCTAACACTCAAATGTTGTGCTTCATCGATGATGATAAGGGTCTGACGATGCTGTGTAGAGTTATTAATTAGCCACGTTTTTAATGCATAAAAAATAGTTTTCAATTCATTATTATGATATTCAACTTTTAAATTATCACAAATAGTTGAAAGCAATTCAATGTCGCTCAGTGCTGGGTTTAGAATGCTAACAATATCGGTATCTGTCTCCATATTTTCAATTAAAGCACGACAGATAGTTGTTTTACCTGTGCCCACTTCGCCAGTTAATAACGCAAAGCCAACACGACTTTGTAAGCCATGTTGTAGGTGGGTGAGCGCCTCTTTATGGCGCACGCTTAAAAAAAGAAAATTAGGATCGGGTGAAATCGAAAAAGGCTTTCTTTTTAATGAGAAAAAATTTTGGTACATAAATAACCTAAAGTATTGTCCATATTGTGCGAATTTTATTCTAGCGCTAAACGATTGATGCCATTAACTACTTGAGAGGATCATTTAAATCTGCAGTTACTTGCTAATATTTGACCATTAAATTAATTAAATTGGTATACAAAAATCATAAAAACAAAGTGTTAGTGTTCATTTTTTACGTTAAAAATCATTTTATTTTATATCGTGCTGTATTGTTCTGTAATCTTTTATCCAGGGATCGATATTCGGAAATTCAGAGCTCAACTTTTTACTGGCCTGTTTCGCCATTTTATAACTGTTAAAGTTGCCTAATAACACAATAAATTTAGATTCTGCATAGTGGTTACTACGGTAGAAGTAGCTCTTTTTTTGTAGTGTTGGATAAGTGACAAAAAACGCTGTCACCAATTTTTTGCTATCAAGCGAAGCTAATTGCAAGCTGAAATTAGTCTCTGGTATAGCCTGTAATGTCGCTGAGGAGGTTAGTGACCAATCACTGTCCGTTAAGTTTTGATTGCTTTGTTGATCTGCACTATCAAAAACTTCGCGCCACTCTTGCCGCATTTGTGATGTTTCTGAAACCATCTCCTCTTGGTGTATCGTTGGTATTTGATTATTGAGAATCAACACGCCCAGCAATATGCCCATGAGTGCCATTAAGAAGTATGGTATATAAACTTTTAAGTTATTTTCTTGAGGTGTTAATTCTGTTTCATTAATTACTTTTTTAGTAATCGATTGGGTGACGGTGATTGATGATTGTGTATAAGCACTTAATAAGCAACGATCACAAATTTGATTAATTAAACGTGGGACCCCGCGACTGGCTTTAAAAATCATCGCGGTTGTTTTGAGATCAAATATTGGCCATTTAGCACCGGATTTATTTAGGCGATGATTGATATAGAAGTTACTTTCGCGCTTATTCATCGCGCGTAAATGGTAACGTGCGGTAATACGTTGGGATAATTGTCGTAATTCTGTGGTTAATAATTTTTTCTGTAGTGCGTTTTGGCCAATTAGAATAATTTGTAGTGGTTTGACATTATTTGATTCAATATTGGTAATAAGTCGTAGTTGTTCTAATGCAGCAAATGAAAGGTGCTGTGCTTCATCAATCAGCACAATTGCATGGCGACCCCACTGATGATTGATTAACATCCAAGAGGCAAGTGCATCAAACATCACCTTGAGGCTAATATTTTCATGGTTATATTCAATGGAAAACTGATCACAAATATCAACCAATAATGCGATTTCAGATACCGCTGTATTCGTGATCGAAGCGATATCGGTATCGGCAGGTAATTCCTGTAATAAATATTGGCAGACGGTGGTTTTCCCCGTGCCAACTTCTCCGGTCAACACAACAAATCCACCGTTTCCCTGTAGCCCATAAGTTAGATGAGCGAGTGCCTCTTTATGGTGATCAGTAAAAAACATAAAATCAGGATCGGGTTGCATCAAAAAGGGTTGCTGCTGTAAAGAAAAAAAGTCTTGGTACATAGTTAACCCAAATTAAGAGAGAGAAATCGAGAGTCCATGAATACCCATGATACTTCAAGATACAAAGTCAGCAAGAAAAATTGTGCTAAGATATTGGACATAAAATGAAAATCGCTAGCCGTTATCATTCAAGATGCAAAATTCAGCAAGTCGTGAGGTGAATAATTTCTAGGCGGAAAACGGAAGGTCTAATGGGTCAATTGAAATTTTCTAACAACAAAGATGTTTGCCTCACGGCTTGCTCTATGAGTCGCTAACTCGCTGCTTACTGTCACCATGGCTATTCCGCGTTACAATATTCAATCATGACCATTCGAGAGATTAGTGACGCTAATTCTTATCGAGTATTATAATCGCTACATTATTTAAAGAGGGGAAAGCAATGCGCATCTTTTTGGTCGGGGGCGCCGTTCGCGATAAATTATTACAACTGCCCGTTAAAGATTGTGATTATATGGTGATTGGTTCAACCCCTGAGTATCTATTATCGCTGGGTTATCAGCAAGTAGGCAAAGCATTTCCGGTCTTTTTACACCCACAAACAGGTGAGGAATACGCGCTCGCACGTACCGAGAAAAAAAACGGTCAAGGTTATAATGGCTTCAGTTGTTATAGTGGCCAAGATGTGACCCTCGAAGAAGATCTTATTCGCCGTGATTTAACCATTAATGCGATTGCTGAAGATGAGCAGGGGGAGCGCTTTGATCCCTATCATGGTTTGCAAGATATCAAAGATAAAATCTTGCGTCATGTTTCTCCCGCTTTTAGTGAAGACCCGTTGCGGGTATTGCGCGTTGCACGTTTTGCGGCCCGTTTTTTCAAACTTGGTTTTACCATTGCCCCTGAAACACTTGTCTTAATGCAGCGACTTAGCGACAGTGGTGAGCTTGCCCACTTGACGCCCGAACGAGTGTGGGCTGAAACAGAAAAAGCACTTGCGACGGATGCACCACAAATTTATTTTCAGGTATTATATGATTGTGGCGCTTTAGCGGTTTTATTCCCAGAAATTGAGTGCTTATTTGGTGTGCCTGCACCTAAGCGTTGGCATCCAGAAATTGATACGGGCATCCATACTTTAATGGTGCTAGAACAATCCGTATTACTCTCTGATTGCATTGCTTTTCGTTTTGCATGTTTAGTACATGACTTAGGTAAAGCACTGACACCAAAAGATAAATGGCCAAGTCATAAGGGACATGGTTTTTTAGGTCTTGATGTCATAAAAGCGTTATCTAAACGCCTTAAAATACCCAATGAGTGTCGTGATTTGGCGTTATTGGTCAGCGAGCATCACACTATGATACACAGCGCTTTTGAATTAAAAGCGAGTACCTTATTAAAACTAATGAATCATTGTGATGCATGGCGTAAACCACAACGTTTTTTACAGATGTTGCAGTGTTGTATTGCCGATTCAAAAGGGCGTACAGGTTTTGAAGATAGACCTTATCCAACTGCTGATTACGTCTGGCAAGCCTTTCAAATTGCCACCCGTGTTGATGTACAAGACATTATTAAGCTTGGTATTAAAGGTGCAGAAATAAAAGATGCGTTGTTAACCGCTCGCATTGAGGTGGTCAATAACTATAAAAAGAAGGTTCATCATGAGTCAACCTCTCGCGGCGATCGCGCTTGAAAATTTAGCCTTCGCATTTATTCCAGTGACTGTTGTTATCTTTATTCTTTTTAAATGGTCACTGGATATTAAGCGTACTTTACATGCATTATTACGGATGTTGGTGCAGCTGTTATTGGTGGGTTACTTTTTAAGTTATCTTTTTAAAAGTGATAGCGCATCGGTGGTGTTATTGATGCTCTTAATCATGGTGTTTTTTTCCAGTTGGATAGCACTCAGTAACCTCCCAACTTCACGCCTCGTTCTTTTAAAATCAGCGCTGATTGCAACGGCGGTTGCAGGTGGTCTGACACTGCTGGTTGTGACTCAAGGTGTTTTACAACTAACACCTTGGTATCAAGCACAAACGGTGATTCCACTCGCAGGGATGATTTTTGCTAATTGTATGAATAGCATTAGTTTGAGTGGTGAGCGCTTTTATGCGGAGTTAATACATGATGATGATTATATCACGGCACGAAAAATTGCTTTTCAATCTTCAATTATCCCCAATGTGAATGCATTATTTGCCGTTGGAATCGTTTCATTGCCCGGTATGATGACGGGGCAAATATTATCAGGTATCTCGCCTTTTGTTGCTGCCCGATACCAAATAATGGTGATGTGTATGGTTTTTGCTTCAGCAGGGTTGGCTTCTGCTATCTTTCTGATACTCATTAAAACAAAACATAGAACAACACAGCCGCCAGTATCAAACGATAGATAACAAAGGGTAACATTCCCACTTTATTCAGTAAGATAAGAAAAAGATGGATACATAAAATAGCACTAATAAAAGACACACCTGCGCCTAAAAACAAGCCCGGCCAATCCACATTGCTAGGTGATAGAATTAATTTTAATAGGTCATAACCGGATGCCATTGCGATAATTGGAATTGACATTAAAAAAGAGAAACGCGCCGCCGCGTTACGTGTAAGGCCTAACATTAACCCCGCAGTAATCGTAATACCAGAACGTGATGTGCCCGGTATGAGTGCTAATACCTGTGCAAAGCCAATGATCAACGCGCCTTTTAAACCCGTTTGATATTCTGTTTTTATTTGTTTGGCTTGTGTATCGGCCCACCACAGTAACAAACCAAACAGTAGTGTGGTAACGGCAATCACCTGTCCACTGCGTAGATAGGTTTCAATTAAATCTTTACCCAAAAAACCAATCGCCGCCGCTGGAATCGTTGACCAAATAATCCACCAAGCTAGCTTACTATCTTGGGTTTGCTGCTTTGTTTTTATGGATCCAAGCCATGCCTGAGACATGTTAAATACTTCGTGGCGAAAATAGAGTAATACCGCCGCTAAGGTACCAATGTTTAAGACAAGATCAAAAGCGAGACCTTGATCCTGCCAACCCAATAACACTGATGGTAAAATAAGATGAGCAGAACTCGAAATAGGTAAAAACTCCGTTAAACCTTGAATTAAAGCAAGGACAACAATTTCTAGTGTCGGCATAACGTTCCTTAGTGATTAATGGTATCAATTTTCCATAATTTTTGCTGTTTTTTAGGAAATTTTTCCCATAAAACTTGGTAACTTGTATTTAAAATTGGATGCTGTAGATGTGGCGCAATTTCTGAGAGAGGTTGTAGTACAAAGGCGTTACTCACAATTTCAGCGCGTGGTAAGTTTATCTTTAAATTGATTAATTGATCATACAGTAACAGGTCCAAATCAATGGTTCTAGGTGCAAACTTAATGGTTTTTTTAGGTCGACCTTGTTGTATTTCGATGACCTTTAACTTGTCAATGATCTCTTGAACATTTAAATAGCTATCAAAATAAAGCACGAGGTTATAGAAGTTTTTACCATCAAAGCCTACCGCTTCACTTTCATAAATGGCGGAGCAGGTTAATGGCCCAAACTCTGTTTGTAAGGTTTGTATCGCAAAATGAATATTTTCTTTACGGTTAATGCTTGAACCAATACCGATAAATACACGTGCCACTAACGTACACCACGTTCAATTTGCACACCTAGACTCGCCACTTTGGGTAGCGCACCGGGTTTATGTAATGTTAGTTTTAACCATGGCACAGAAAACTGTTCCATGATCAATGTGGCGACACGCTCAGCCATTGTTTCAATTAATTCAAAATGATTATTTTGTGCAAACAGATTAACCGCTTCAGCAATACTAAAATAGTTAAGTGTGAGATTAATATCATCATTTAATGCGCCTAGGCGATTATCAAATGCCATTTCTAAATCGAAATAGAGCTTTTGCTGTAATGATTTCTCCCAGTCGTAGACACCGATGGTGGTGATCACTTCTAACTGTTTAATAAAAACAATATCCATCTTTCAATCCTATCGCTTAGTCGTAATAGTGCGTATTATTAAAGCGCAGTATTTTACCTGATTAAGAGGAAATAAGTACATATGATTTATCTTACTACCCTTTTATTTATGATGTGCAGCTACTTTTTGGGTGGACTTAATGGGGCAATTCTTTTATGTAAATTAAAAGGTTGGCCTGATCCAAGGCAACAGGGTTCTAAAAATCCAGGTAGTACTAATATATTACGCCTTCATCATGCACAGGCTGCCAGTGCAGTACTGATTTTTGATCTCATAAAAGGGACGTTACCGGTTTATCTCGCCTATTTCTTCGGTTACCCTCCGATTGCTATTGGACTGATTGGCATGGCGGTTTGTTTGGGGCACATTTTTCCTCCCTATTTTAACTTTAAAGGGGGCAAAGCGGTGGCTACTGGCCTCGGTACCCTATTACCTTTAGGCATGGATATGACCGGGCTGTTAATTGTTACTTGGCTATTAACCGTGGCGGTTAGTGGTTATGCTTCTTTGGCCGCCATTGTTACCGCGATAGGCGCACCATTTTTTGTTGCGCAGATAAAGCCGGAGTATACGATCTCGGTGATAATGCTCTCAATTCTGATTATATTGCGCCATGCGAGTAATATTATGCGTTTATTAAAGGGCAAAGAGAAAAAAATAGTGAACTGGAAACAATAACCCTGATAAAAATATTGGTAGTTACAGATTGCATGGGTATAATTAACAATATTGCAACTATTGCGCAACCAGAATTTTTTGGCAATTGATTGTTGTTATTTGTAGGTTGTGTCATAAAAGTAAGTTAATGGCTTAATTCACCCTACGCGAATCTGAATCGTTACTAAAAATTTAATATATTACTTAATTATAAATGGAGCTTACTGTGCCGCTTTTTAAATGTATTACCCTACTGATTGCTTTAACCACTAGCTTATTTACTGTCGCAGCTGTTGCTAATACCTCGATTGCAGATCGTATCGCACCCGTAGGGGATGTATATTTAGAGGGTGAGATCGTCACTGCAAGCACTGCGAGTGCACCAAGTGAGCCTGCTGGGCCACGCTCTGGAGAGAAAATTTATAATACTTATTGTATCGCTTGCCATGGAACTGGCGTTGCTGGTTCACCCATAAAAGGTAATGCTGATGCGTGGGGTCCACGTATTGCAGGCGGCAAGGATCAACTTATTAAGCATGCATTAGAAGGGTTCAATGCCATGCCAGCAAGAGGCACATGTACCGATTGTAGTGATGATGAAATTATTGCCACGGTAGCGTTTTTAATTAAAGGTTTGTAAACGCTAAGCGTATTGATACTGGCAACCCCAATTAACACGGATAATCATATTTTTTAATTTCATCTTTAATCGCGTTCTATGGCTAATTAGGCAGTGCTGAGAGCCCTATAAATACGGAATAGTTTACAGTGAAAAAGCGTCGCTCACTTTAAATTATTCCCCAAAGCAATTTTATTGCAAAGATGAATATCACCACACCCATAGCACGTTCAAAAAGATACCCATGGCTTAAAAACTTAGTGCGAACCGTTGAATGTGAAAAGAAAAAAGAGACCAGCGAAAACCATAAAACGGTGAGGAATATTATCCACAACGCATAAATACTTTGTATATAAAGAGGCGTTTCTAGGCTAACCACGGTAGTAAAAATAGCTAAAAAGAAGATTGTGGCTTTAGGGTTAAATACATTCGTCATTACACCTAACATAAATGCTTTTTTGTGTTGACCCGTCTGGTTTTTAACGCTGAAGTCATTATTTAAATCGGATTGTGGTTTGCTTTTTAATAAACTGCAGGCTAAAAAACATAAATAACTGATGCCAATTAACTGTGCAATCAAAAATCCAATTTCAGATTGAGTGATAATAAATCCCAGTCCAAGTAAGGTATAAATCATATGCACTGCAATCCCACCGCCAATGCCTAAACTGGTGAAAAGCGCTGTTTTACGATCAAAGCTGATGCTTTGACGCATGACCACCGCAAAATCTGGTCCAGGGCTCATCACAGCAAGTACGTGGATGAGTGTTAACATTAAAAATTCATCGAGATAGGGCACTTTCATTCGCTTTTTGTAAATATAATGAGTCTCTACAATACCGTAAAACCATTTTTTTTATAAGGTTAAATAATGTCGCCATTCAATAATTTCCCCGTCCCTTTATTGGGTTTCGCTGCCTATAGCGGTACGGGTAAAACATCGTTGCTAGAGAAACTAATCCCAGTACTGGTTGAACAAGGGTTAAATATTGCTGTGGTTAAACACAGCCATCATGATATTGAGATGGATAAACCCGGTAAAGACAGTTATCGCCTACGTAAAGCGGGGGCGACTCAGCTGCTCTTAGCCGGGACTCAACGTGCTTTGTTATTTTATGAATATGGACAGCAGGAAGATAAGAAATTAATTGAACAATTACAGCTATTAAATACAGTAAACTTAGATCTAGTGCTGGTGGAAGGTTATCGAGATGAGCCTTTTAATAAAATAGAGTTACATCGCATGGCTTTAAATAAACCTTTTTTATTCCCCAATGATAGTTCTATCATTGCCTTCGCCTGTGATCAACCCCGACGCGATTGCAAACTTCCACAACTTGATTTAAACAACATCAAGCAGTTTAGTGAGTTTGTCTGTGCTTATGTAAAAACTAAGCGTTTTATTTGATCCTGAAATCTGCATTTTGGCGCTAATAAATCGCGGCCATCTGAGTGCGCCGAACAATATACTCAGGCATTTTTGACGCTAATTGAGCGAGCATGTTTTGCACTTTTCTGTGGGTTGTTTTATTACTAATAATACTATGAAAAAGCACATTATAGGCTTCTTCATAATCAACTGGACTACCATAACCGCTATTAAGCATACGCACATAGTTCATTTTTGCCTTTAAGAATCCTTGCAGTGCGGCTTCTCGGTAAAAAATAATAGCGCGGGTTTTATTGGGTGAAACGAGAATGCCTCTTTCGTAATAGCGTCCGAGCTGTTCAATGGCTGCCAGTAGACCTTGTTTTGCTGATTCTTCAATATAGTGCATTCCCAGCGGTACATCACGTTCGACACAAACGCCCCAGGCGAGCATATCTCCCCATAAATAGACATATGAGGGTTCTTTTACTTTTAAAGCATGTGCCTCGATATCTTGAACTAGCTGGCAATCATCTTTTTTTACACGTTGCAGATGTTGGTTGTTTTTAATTAATGCGTTTAACTCATCCTGACTATAAAGTTGAATGACTTCATACTCATCGTAGTATTCATTGGCGAGTAGGGGCTGTAAAAAACTGATCCCCGCGAGTAATAATATAATGGAACGACAAAACATAAGATCTACCTTTATAGGGTGTTATTTATTGAATATCGGCCAATATTGATATTTCTTGAAGAAAATGCTTAAAAATGTAATAAAAAGCCCTCGTAAAACGAAGGCTGATTGTAGGCCGTTAGCATCAAATTCCACTGCCTAATTCTTCTGTTTGTTCTTCGTGTAAACCACATTCTCGCTTTAATCCAAAGAAACGTGTTTCTTCTTCGCTCATTCCGGCTTCTAAAGGACGTGATGTTTGCACATCACCGACGGATACATAGCCTTTATCCCACAATGGGTGGTACTTAAGGCTATGCGCTTTGAGATAATAAAACACATCTTTATTACTCCAGTCGATAATGGGTAAAAATTTAAAGCAACCATTTTGGATGCTCAGTACCGGTAAGTTTCCGCGTGTTGATGATTGGTCACGACGAAGACCTGAGAACCATGTTTTGGCATTAAGTTCTTTTAGTGCACGTTTCATTGGCTCAACTTTGTTCATCTGGTTGTATCGTGTTAGGCCATCTACACCTTGCTCCCAAAGTTTACCGTAGCGTGCTTCTTGCCAAGCTGTTCCCTGCTCGGCACGATAAATTTTAAGGTTTAAATTAAGTTGCTCAGTTAACTTATCAATAAAATGATAAGTTTCTGGAAAAAGATAACCTGTGTCCGTCAGTATAATCGGAATATCGGCTTTAACCGTGGTGATCAAATGTAAGCAAACTGCCGCTTGAATACCAAAACTTGATGAGAGAACAAGCTCATTTTCAAGGTTTTCTACCGCCCATTTAACACGATCAATAGCGGTTTTAGACTCAAGTAAAGCGTTAACGTCAGCTAACGCTTTAGTACGTTGTTCTTTATCTAAGCTTAAGAGGTGCTGCAGATCGTATTTTTTAGTCATGAAAATCCTTAGCTGCAATCACAACTTCAGCGACGATGCCTGCGCGGATAACAAAATCACCAAAGCACTCGTCTTGTTCGCGTTCTGCTGACCAACGTCCTATTAAATCATCAAGTGTTGTTAAAATTGTTGTTTCATCAATATTTTCTTGATACATCTTTGGTAAACGTGTGCCGTTGGTATTACCCCCTAAATAAAGGTTGTAACGACCGGGTGCTTTGCCGACAAGACCAATTTCAGCGAGCATTGAACGACCACAGCCATTTGGACAGCCCGTTACTCTCAGGATGATTTTATCTTTTTCGACGCCGTGTTTCGTCAATAAGCCTTCCACATCGTCAGTTAAACCGGGTAGGTAACGTTCCGCTTCTGCCATCGCTAATGGGCAGGTTGGTAATGCCACACAGGCCATTGAGTATTTACGTTGCTCACTGATGCCATCATCAATCAAACCACACTCATAAGCCATTTTTTCAATTTGCTCTTTTTGTGATTCTTCAATTTCTGCAATCACTAAGTTTTGGTTTGCGGTCATGCGGAAAGTACCCGTGTGAATTTGGGCAATTTTGTTGAGACCTGATTTTAATGGTTTACCAACAAAGTCTAAAATACGACCATTTTCAATGAAGACTGTTAGGTGCCATTTATTGTCAATGCCTTTAACCCAGCCAATACGATCGCCTCGTTCAGTAAACTCATAAGCACCCGGTGTTGCAAATGTAATACCAGAACGCGTTTCAACTTCCTTTTTGAAGGTTTCAATGCCGTGCGTTTCAAGTGTGTATTTAGTTCGTGCATGTGAACGACTCATTCGGTTACCAAGGTCGCGCTGTGTTGTGACCACCGCTTCAGCCACTGCCATGACTTTATCAACGGGAATAAAACCAAAATCATCACCTAAACGTGGGAAAGTTGTTTTATCACCATGTGTCATGCCAAGGCCTGCGCCGACGACTACGTTGTAACCCGTTATTTTGTCATTCTCTACAATAGCGATAAAGTTAAGATCGTTGGCATGAATGTCCACATCGTTGTACGGTGGCACGGCGACTGCGATTTTAAACTTACGGGGTAAGAAAACATTGCTGTAAATAGGTTCTTTTTCTTCTTCCGTATCTAATACTTTTTTATCATCTAACCAAATTTCTGCATAAGCATTACTTTTTGGTAAAAAGTGCTCACTGAGCTGTTTAGAGAGAGCATAAATTTCTGTATGCAACTTAGATTGCTCAGGTGTTGAGGTACAAATAGTATTACGGTTAACATCACCGGCAGTAAAGATTGAATCAATATTGGCTTTAAATTTAAGCTCTTGGAATACTGACTTTAGGTTACGTTTAAAAATACCGTGGTATTGGAACGTTTGACGCGTCGTAATACGAATACTACCGGCATCGGTTAGCTCGCTCGCCACACGGTCAATCTCTAACCATTGCTTTGCTGTTAATACACCGCCTGGTAAACGTGCACGTAGAAGAAAAGAGTATAATGGCTCTAATTTCTGTTTTTTACGCTCAGCACGACGATCGCGATCATCCTGCTGGTATAAACCATGAAACTTAACTAACTGGACTTCATCAGAAGGAAACGAACCGGTGGTGGTATCATTCAGACCTTCAACTAATTTACCGCGAAGAAAATTACTCTCAATTTTAATGCGTTCGTTATCGTGTAATTTCTGGCTCATTAGTAAACATCCCTTTGGTAACGTTTTGCTTTACGTAGTTCATTTAATTCTTGCTCGGCATCTTCAAGACTTTTGTTGCCTTGCTCGCTGATAATTTCAATTAGTGTTGTGTGAACATCTTTCGCCATACGGTTTGCATCACCGCAGACATAAAAGTGAGCACCATCTTGTAACCATTGGTAAACGTCAATGGCATTTTCTTTTAGGCGATCTTGCACATATATCTTTTCTGCTTGATCACGCGAGAAAGCCAAATCTAATTTAGTTAATCGTCCTGATTTTATATGTGATTGCCATTCAAGTTGGTAGAGGAAATCTTCATTGAATGTTTGATCACCAAATAATAACCAGTTTTTACCTGTTGCATCACTGGCTTCACGCTCTTGCATAAATGAGCGGAATGGAGCAATCCCCGTACCAGGGCCGACCATAATGATGGCTGTTTCCGGATTAGCCGGTAGACGGAAGTTGTGGTTATCTTCGATAAATACTTTTACTTCATCACCTTCTGCTAAACGATGGTTTAAGAAACCTGATGCACCACCCGCGCGTTGTTCACCCTGTTCATTTTCAAATAAAACCGAACCGATAGTCAGGTGAACTTCTTCTTCTACTTCCGTTTGGCTAGAAGCGATAGAGTATAAACGTGGGCTAATTCTGCGTAATAGTGCAAGGAAGTTTTCTGCGCTAACACTGTCATTACCCGTTGCGCTGATAACATCAACAATTTGATGATTATTAGCAAAATCACGCAGTACATTTTTATCTTCTGTTAATGCAAGTAACGTGCTGTTGTTGGTTAATGTTGCGTAGCCTTCAACGAATGCTGGGTGTGTGCCGGTTAATTCATAATATTCAATTAATGCGTCGTTTAATGAAATTGTTTTATCATCAACACTGACTTCCGTACTGCCATCAAGGTTGAGTTTTGTGAGGATTTGAGTGACTAATAGAGGATCATTTTTAAACCAAACACCGAGTGCATCACCCGCTGTATAGCGAAGGTCTGAGCCTTCTAAATCGATTTCAATATGACGGACATCTTTTGTTGAGTTTGTGCCGGTAATTTTCTGACTAACTAATAGGCTCGCTGTAAATGGATTTTTTTTGTCGTAGCGATTAGTAGACGGTGCGTTTGCAACAGAAGAGGCTGAGACGCTAGCAACGCCACCTTTTTCTAAGGTTTTTTCAATTTCAATCAGTGCACTTTCAATCCAAGGACCTGTCACTTGGTCGTAATCAACATCCGCATCTAAGCGCTCAACAATCGACGTTGCACCTAATGCAGTAATACGCTCATCAAAATCTTTACCTGTTTGGCAGAAAAATTCATAACTTGAATCACCTAAGCCTAATACGGCAAACTTTAATGATGCTAATTTGGGGGCTTTTTTAGTTGCTAAAAATTCATGTAGGTCAAGGGCATCATCGGGTGCTTCACCCTCACCGTTGGTGCTGGAAATGATAATTAAATGTGTTTCATCTTTAATGCTTTTAACTTTGTAGTCAGCCATGGAAATAACACGATGGGCAATGCCTTTCGCATCAGCGACTGTGCCCAACTGCTCTGCAATACCTTTACAGTTACCCGTTTGTGTTCCATACAATATGGTCAGGCTCTGCCCTGAACTCACCGTCGCCTGTGTACTAACCGGCGCTTGGCTTACGCCCGCTAAATAACCACTTACCCATGCTGTTTGCACTGGGTCAAGCCCCGCCATCGCTTGTTGCAGTTGTGATAACTGCGACTCAGATAATGGCGAAGTTAATGCCGAGAGATTCGTTAATGCCATGAAACTATTTCCACTATTACAAAAGATAAGCGCAGTGTACCTAGCACTTTTATAACAAGAAAAGAATAAAAAAGGATTTTGTATAACAAAATGGAATTAAAAGTCTTTTTGTTATTTTGGCGGTGAGGAGGTTTGTTCTGTATCTGTCTGATTTTATAGTTTAATTTAGATTTTGTTTGTGAAGGTTATTGCTTTTATCATCAAGATGATACGGGCAATAAAGAAGGTTAATAAACATGTCTTTATTTTGCGAAAAAATACCGTATAGCGAAGGAAGCAATTATAAGGCCATTTTTTTGCATTGGAACTTTTAATTGCTTCATTAATACATTAGATCAATCTTTATTTATATCGGTCTAGAATATATAGTTTGTTTTTCATATGGTTCGTTTTTCGTATAGTTCGTCAATCAAAGCATATTTAGTGTAAGGAATTTAAGTTATGGATAGTAGCAATGCGGGGGTGTTAATAAAAAATGCACAACATCAGCACAATTTTAATCGAGAAAACCATCAAGGAGAACGTAATACTTTATATGTACTCATTCTGACCGTTGTGACCATGTTTGCAGAAATTATTGCCGGTACTATTTATGG
>JBAHZV010000094.1:0-11709 GCA_037132845.1 Psychromonas sp. | reverse complement strand
GAGCGTTACGCGCGTGAAGGCAAAAAAATGCATATTCGCCATTTAAGTAAAGATTGCCGGAAGTTATTAAATAAAGCGGGGGTGTTAGTCGAAATTAACCTCTTGGAAGATCCATCTTACCGCGTTGCTTCTGATTTGCTTGGTTAAAGCAAACCAAATAACTTAGCGTAATTGCGCTAGGTTATTTGCATGAATGGCGTATTGGTTGGTAAAGCGCATCACATTTTGGGCTGTAGTTATTATGCCTACTATTCCAAACACAGTACCAAATATTTTTATTACGTAACATTTTCTTTTTACTTTTCATTTTTATCTCCTGTTTATTTAATTCATTGTAATTTAAATCATTAATATGACCGTATTATGACAACGTTTATTGTTTATTTTATAAATAAGCAATAAAAGTGAGATTGTGTGTTAAGTCTCTGCATTTAGTCAGGGTGACTTTGTGTTTAAGTGTTTTTAATGAAACTTTCACCCTATTTAATAAGCACATAATGTCAAAACAAAGGTACACTAGAGCTATTCTATAAAAGTCTTGTATAACGGTGAAAAAGAATTTGTCATAATTTCTTATAATGAGTAGAGGTAAGTTTTGATTAAAAAAATCGGAGTTTTAACAAGTGGCGGTGATGCGCCGGGTATGAACCCTGCGATACGTGCAGTGGTACGCAGTTGTGTCGCCAATGGTATTGAAGTTTATGGTATTCATGATGGTTTTGCTGGACTACATGCCGGAAAAATTGAAAAATTAGAGCGTCGCTCGGTGTCTGATATTATTAACCGTGGTGGTACTTTTTTAGGCAGTGCGCGTTTTCCTGAATTTAAAGAGGAAAAAGTTCGTCGCGAAGCCATTCAAAATCTTGAGCAACATGGTATTGAAGCCTTAGTTGTTATTGGTGGAGATGGCTCTTACATGGGAGCTAAAAAGCTCAGTGAAATGGGTTATCCATGTATCGGTATTCCTGGCACTATTGATAACGATATTGCTGGTACAGATTATACTATTGGTTTTATGACTTGCTTAAATACAGTTGTTGATGCCGTCGACCGTTTACGTGATACCTCATCGTCACACAACCGAATCTCTATTGTAGAGATAATGGGACGCTACTGTGGTGATTTAACACTATGGGCAGGTATTGCGGGTGGCAGTGAGTATATTATCGTACCTGAAAACGATTTTGATGAAGAAAAATTACTCGAAGATCTTGCTAGCGCTGTTACCAAGGGTAAAAAACATGCCATTATCGCCATTACTGAACATGTTACTGATGTCAATAAATTAGCGGAGCGTATTCAAGAAAAAACAGGTCGTGAAACGCGTGCAACTATTCTTGGTCATATTCAACGTGGCGGTCCACCATCGGCATTTGACCGCGTTTTAGCTAGTCGGATGGGCGCTTTTAGTGTTCACTTGCTGATGAACGGTGAAAAGGCACGCTGTATCGGTATTAAAAGTGGTCAAATGGTCCATCATGACATTATTGAGTGTTTAGAAAATATGGAACAACCATTCCGTCAAGATTTATTTGATCTTTCAAAGGAACTCTTTTAATAATAAAGGGTTGTGATCAATGTGAAACCTACCCTGTGGTGGGTTTTTTTATGAGTGAGATTAAGTGAACAATTACAATAATTTGCAACAGCTTTATGGGTTATCTGAAATACAAGAAAACGGGGTCAATATTGATTTCTGTTATGCTTTTGTGTGTGCCATGGCGAGCAGTGAATTAACGTTACAACAGTGGATGCCAATGCTCTTTACAAGCGGAGAAGGTCGCTTTAGCAGTGAAAAAGTAGCCAGTGATTTTGGACAAGTCATATTATCAATTTATCAAAAAGCAAACAGATGCTTCACTGAAAATAGCCCTTTATCCTTAATGATAGGGAATAGTTTGTCAGGCACTGAAGAGGCAATAATGCATTTTTCACGTGGTTATCTGCACGCATTACTGATCATCGATAACCTGCAATCCGTGGTGTTTCCTGAAGGCTCAGCAGAGGCTAACCTGCAGCAGACATGCCTACTTCTGTTAGATAAACTTGCAAGCGTTGCAACACAAGATGCTCAAAAAATAACGTTATTTGAGCAATTGCCAAGCCAGCATGACATTGTGCTACTGTTACCTGCATTATTAAGTCGCTATGGACAACAGTGTTTAATGGCAAACCAACAATGAATCAGTATCAAGATTATTTCTCAATTGTTTCTAATAATGAAAAATTTGTGGTTATCAATAAACGTGATAATGTCAATTTTCACAGTGAAGAGGGTGAATTTGGCGTTGTTGTTGCCGTTGAAAAGTGTCTTGGTCAAAAGTTGTACAGTGTACATCGCCTCGATAAAATGACGTCAGGCCTCTTATTATTAGCAAAGTCATCCGCTAGCGCTCATCAACTTTCCGAACTCTTTAAAAATCAACAAATACAAAAATATTACTTAGCCATCAGTGATAAAAAACCGAAGAAGAAGCAGGGCTTAATCAAGGGTGGCATGGAAAAATCGCGTCGTTCAATGTGGAAATTAACCGCTAATAAAGACAATCTAGCGATCACCCAATTCTTTAGTTATCCTTTGACTGAGGGCAAACGCCTCTTTATTGTTAAACCTAAAACAGGAAAGACGCATCAAATTCGTGTGGCATTAAAAAGTATTAGTAGTGCGATTTGTGGCGATCATATTTATGCAGAAAAAAATAATGAATATGATCGTGGTTATTTACATGCCTATCAACTTACCTTCAGTTTAGAGGGTGAAACCTTTACGTTTAATTGTTTGCCAGAAACTGGGCAGTTATTTTTATCAGAGGTTTTTCTCACGCAGTTAAGCACGCTAAAAAATGTCACCTTATTAGCTTGGCCAAAGGTGTAGTCTGTTTCTCGTAAGTGATAACAACAGGGCTTACAGTGCTAAACCCTTTGTTTACTGCTTTACTTATGCACATTAGTTGTAAATTAGTTATAAATTAGTTATGCAAATTCTGTCCATATCGGTGCGTGATCAGAGGGTTTTTCAATGCCTCTTAATTCATAATCAATGCCCGCATCAAGGGTATTATCTGCGAGTTTTTGCGTTGCTAACACCACATCAATGCGTAACCCTCGGTTATCATCAAAGCCACGAGAGCGGTAATCAAACCAACTATATTGATCATTAACCTCTGGATTTAAAAGACGAAAGGTATCGGTAAAACCAAAATCCATCAATTTTTTAAGCCACTCGCGCTCTTCTGGTAAAAAGCTGCATTTTTTAGTCTGTAACCAACGCTTCGCATTGACCTCTCCGATACCGATATCAATGTCTGCGGGTGAGATATTAATATCACCCATCACAATGACATTATCATCAGGGCAATGGTTCTCATTGAGGTAGTGGTTTAAATCAATATAAAATTGACGTTTATAAGGGTATTTAATTTCGTGTGTTTGATTTTCACCCTGTGGAAAATAGCCATTTAAGATCGTTGTTTTTTCACCCTTATCATCTTCAAGTGTCACCATGATCATTCGTTTCTGGTGATCTTCATTATCCGTTGGAAAACCATATTGGACAGAAATAGGCTCTTTTTTACAGAGCATTGCGACTCCATAATGGGCTTTTTGGCCGTGAAAATAGACGTGATAACCCATTGCTTCGACCGCTTCGACTGGAAACATATCGTTATGCACTTTTATTTCTTGTAGTCCAATGACATCGGGCTGATGTTTGTCAATAATAGCTTGTAATTGATGCAGTCGAGCGCGAAGCCCATTGATGTTGAAGGAGATAACTTTCATAAAAAGCCCTAATAAACAAAATAGGGCTGAATGTAGCGTGGTGCGTTTAAAAACTCAACTGTTTTAGCTAAGAGTTGCTAATACGCGCTGAATATGGTCCACGGTTTCAATGCCACTGTCGGTTAAATAACCACCATCAGGTAATGAGATCAGTCCTTTGTCAAAGAGAGACTGAGCGGCTGTAATAACAGAAGCGGGCGCATCATTATGGATTTTTATACCTTCTAATTGTGATTGTGTTGGAAATTTAGCCAGTAACTTCATCTCTTCAAACAGTGTATCTGGATAATTTTTAGTCATAAGTTTTCACTTCCATTGAATAGGGGAAGTTTCATCATAGGTAGTTCATTTAAGATTGCAAATTAATAACAGAGTAAGTTGGGCGTAGATCAAAAAAGCCTTCAAGAAAAGGATAACTTGAAGGCTTTAAAAGCAAGTGGTTTTCTGGCTTTATAGAGTATGGTTATGCGTGACTATTAAATATGGTGCTTACGAATAACGGTTAACATTTCTTTTAATAGTTTTGGGTTAGCGGTGACTACATTACCTGATTTCATGTAATCGTTGCCACCATTAAAGTCAGTCATTATTGCACCAGACTCTTTAAGTAGAAGTTCGCCGGCAGCGATATCCCATGGTTTTAAGCCAAACTCCCAGAAACCATCCATACGACCTGCCGCAACATAAGCTAAGTCAAGCGCCGCACTACCACCACGACGCATATCTGCAACGTTCATAAAAAAGTCATTGAATATTTCAAGGTAAACTTTGGTATGATGTTTTTGTTTGAATGGGAAGCCCGTTGCGAGTAATGTACCTGGTAATTTTCCTACTTCGCTAGTACGTGTGCGGTAACCATTGATTTGTGAACTTTGCCCTTTAACGGCAGAAAAGAGCTCATTACGAATGGGATCAAATACGATACCAACTTCAGTGCGTCCTTTGATTTTTAAGGCAATAGAAACCGCAAAATGTGGGATGCCGTGAATAAAGTTAGTGGTGCCGTCTAGCGGGTCAATAATCCATTGGTGATCTTTATCTTTACCTTCTAGCGTGCCTGACTCTTCACAAAGGAAACTGTGATCAGGGTAAGATTTTTGTAATGTACCAATAATTGCAAGTTCAGCTTCTTTATCAACACTTGTTACATAGTCATTTAGAGACTTTTCTTCAACTTCAACTGATTCTAAATTTTCGTAACCTTTAACAATTACTTTACCTGCGTTGCGGGCAGCACGAATTGCAATATTTAACATTGGATGCATTGGATCACCATTAGATTGTAAAAGAACATGAAGGGATATTCCTTCGGCGCAAAATTATACACTGCTCATAAAATTGTGCAAATATTTCTCCGCGTTATTGTGTTTTTTTGTCCTCTAATTCTGTTAAACTGCGCGTTTATTTTTATAGTAAGCTATTAGCAGCTTTTTAATTTTTCAAGGAACACTTATGTTAGATAACGTACGTATCATTCTTATCGGTACTTCCCACCCAGGTAATATAGGCAGCGCCGCGCGTGCAATGAAAACAATGGGGTTATCTAATTTAGTGTTGGTTGATCCTGAATGTGAGATTGACGGTAAATCAGTTGCGCTTTCTGCGGGGGCGGGTGATGTGCTTAAAAACCATCAGCGCTTTGCTACGTTAGATGAAGCGATTGCAGATTGTGGTTTGGTCATTGGGGCGAGCGCCCGTCCGCGTACGCTAGATTGGCCAATGCTAGATCCGCGAGAAATGGGCAAAAAAGTGGTGTTTGAAGGACAAAAACACCCAGTAGCATTAGTATTTGGTCGTGAAAATAGTGGTTTAACGAATGATGAATTACAGAAATGTCATTTTCATGTGTTTATTCCCGCCAACCCTGAATACAGTTCATTAAATTTAGCGATGGCCGTGCAAACATTAAGTTATGAAATACGCATGGAATTTTTAGCCTCAACGGTTTCTTCCGAGCAAGTTGAAGAGTATCCTCTCGCTAATGAAATCGAAGGCATGTTTAAACACCTTGAAGAAACATTAATTGCAACACGTTTTATCGTACCTGCTCATCCGGGGTTAGTGATGAATAAATTACGCCGTTTTTTTAACCGTGCACGTCCGGAAGTCGCTGAATTACGCATGTGGCGAGGTGTATTTAGCAGTATTCAAAAGTCATTAATTTATGCAAAGAAAACAACTTTGCCTGAAAATCATAAGCTTGACTAAACTTTGTGGATTTTTACTTGACTATTTTAGTCAAGTATTTATAATCTGTTTATAGTCCATTGAAAAGTGACCTTATTCACCCTTTTAATATAAGTGAAGTTTATGAAACTAACCTCAAAAGGCCGTTATGCGGTTACTGCAATGTTAGATGTTGCGATTAAAGAGCACATGGGACCTGTGCCTTTGGCTGATATCTCCGCGCGTCAGGGGATTTCGTTATCCTATTTAGAGCAACTTTTTTCTAAGCTACGAAAAAGGCAACTGGTGAGTAGCGTGCGTGGCCCCGGTGGTGGTTACCTTTTAGGTAAAACACGCAATGACATTTCGGTCGCAATGATTATTGACGCGGTCAATGAATCCGTTGATGTGCGTAAATGCGGAGGAGAAGGTGGGTGCAATGACAGTGGAGGGCAATGTCTAACACACTCGTTATGGGAACAACTTAGTGATCGTATTAGTAGCTTTTTAGATAATATTACACTTGCAGAATTGATGGGCAGCGAACACGTACAAACTATTTCAGAAATTCAAAACAATAAATTTAAAAAAACTGCACAATTGGATGTGAAAATCACTCGATAAAGTAGTGGAGACAGTAATGAAATTACCGATTTACCTTGATTATTCAGCGACAACACCGATGGATCCACGTGTTGCGGCTATTATGATGAAATATTTAACACTTGATGGTGAGTTTGGCAACCCAGCTTCCCGTTCACACCGTTTTGGCTGGCAAGCTGAAGAAGCGATTGATGTTGCCCGTGAACAAGTTGCCGAGTTAATTAACGCCGATTCACGTGAAATAGTTTTTACCTCAGGTGCAACAGAGTCTGACAATCTTGCTATTAAAGGTGCGGCTCATTTTTATGGTAAAAGAGGTAAACATATCATTACCGCTAAAACAGAGCATAAAGCGGTATTAGATACTTGTCGTCAATTAGAGCGCGAAGGTTATGAAGTGACATACCTCGAACCAGGTGTTGACGGTATCGTTACGCCACAACAATTAAAAGATGCGTTGCGAGACGATACCGTTTTAGTGTCTTTAATGCATGTTAATAATGAAATTGGTGTGATTCAAAATATTACTGAATTTGGTGAAATCTGTCGTGCCAACAAAGTTATCTTTCACGTTGATGCGGCGCAAAGCGCGGGTAAAGTCGAAATAGACGTACAAGCAATGAAAATTGATTTAATCTCATTTTCTGCACATAAAGTTTATGGCCCTAAGGGCATTGGTGCACTTTACGTTTCACGTAAACCTCGGGTACGCCTGGAAGCCCAAATGCATGGTGGTGGGCATGAGCGTGGTATGCGCAGTGGGACATTAGCAACTCATCAGATTGTAGCGATGGGTGAAGCCTTCCGTATTGCAAAAGAGGAAATGGTTGAAGAAAATAAACGCCTTTTAAAATTACGTACGCGCCTTTTAGAAGGGGTACATAATATGGAAGAGGTCTATGTAAATGGCTCGATGGAGCATCGTGTTGCGGGTAATATTAATATTAGCTTTAACTACGTTGAAGGCGAATCGTTAGTGATGGCATTAAAGGATTTAGCCGTTTCTTCAGGTAGCGCATGTACGTCAGCCAGTCTTGAACCTTCTTATGTATTACGTGCAATTGGGCGTAATGATGAGTTGGCACACAGTTCAATTCGTTTCAGTATTGGTCGTTTCACCACGGAAGAAGAGATTGATTACGCGATTAAGATTATTTGTGAAAATATAGGCAAATTACGTGATATGTCACCGCTGTGGGACATGTATAAAGAAGGCATTGATATTAATAGTATTGAGTGGTCTCATCACTAAAATAGGTTCGGGTCTTACCCTTTGAGTGAATGATGAACTTAGTTGGTAAATAAAATTTATTTTTAACTTTATATTTTATGTGTTGTGATAAACCGTTGATATAAGAAATAATTAGATAGAAGGAATAATATTATGGCTTACAGTGCAAAGGTAATTGATCATTATGAAAATCCTCGTAACGTAGGATCATTTGATAAAGATGATAAAAGTATTGCAACCGGTATGGTGGGGGCACCTGCTTGTGGTGATGTAATGAAACTTCAATTGAAAATTGATGAAAATGGTATCATCGAAGATGCCAAATTCAAAACTTATGGTTGTGGTAGCGCGATTGCTTCTAGCTCATTAGTAACAGAATGGGTAAAAGGAAAAACCTTAGAAGAAGCAGCCGCGATTACCAATACGGAAATTACAGCTGAGCTTGCTTTACCCCCTGTAAAAATTCATTGTTCTATTCTTGCAGAAGATGCAATTAAAGCGGCAATTGATGATTACAAAAGTAAAAATGCTTAACACCAACCGTTAAAGGAGTTTATTTTGGCTATCACAATGACCGAGCCAGCGGCACAGCATGTTACTAATTTTCTTACCAATCGTGGTAAAGGAATTGGCTTACGTTTAGGCGTGAAGACATCTGGCTGTTCAGGTATGGCTTATGTACTTGAGTTTGTTGACGCATTAAATGAAGACGATGAAGTATTTATTGATAAAGGTGTGAAAATCATTGTTGATAAAAAAAGTCTTGTTTTTCTTGACGGTACAGAACTTGATTTTGTCAAAGAAGGGCTCAATGAAGGTTTTGAGTTTAACAACCCAAATACTGATGGCGAATGTGGTTGTGGCGAAAGCTTCAGTGTTTAATTAATATATTGGGAAGTGGTTGCATTGTCTCAGTGAGTTCGCATGCCTGCTTCCAAATATATCTGCATTATTATTTATTCTTTTTCTACAGTAGGACCTAACTTTGAACTACTTCCAACTTTTCTCTTTGCCGGTGCAATTTAGCATCGATAAAAACATCCTTGCACATCACTATCGTGAATTACAAAAACAATTTCACCCTGATAATTTTGTGATGCTTTCTGATGGCGAACGCCTGATTGCAATGCAAAAAAGCACTGAGATAAATGATGCTTATCAAACCTTAAAAAACAATTGTTTGCGTGCTCAATATTTATTGTTATTAGCTGGGTTAGATATCGAATTAGAGCAACGTACCTTGCAAGATAAGCAGTTTTTAATGCAACAAATGCTGTGGCGTGAACAAATTGAATCATTCAGCGTAGATGATGAAGATGAAATTGAGTTGTTTAGTCGCAATATACAAGAGCAGGTAAATAATTTAGAATCAAAAATTGAAAAACAGTTACAAGAAGAAGCCCTAGAAGCAACGGCTGATAGTATTCGTAAGTTAAAGTTTATGCTTAAACTGCAAACTGAAATTGATCAACTTGAAGAGAAACTCTTCGACTGATAGAAAGAATTAAAGGTTATAACGCTTATGGCATTACTTCAAATTGCAGAGCCAGGTTTATCGGCTGCACCACATCAACATAAACTCGCAGTAGGTATCGATTTAGGCACAACAAATTCACTTGTTGCTACTGTACGCAGTGGTGTTACCAGTACATTAGTTGATAATAATGATCAAGATATGTTGCCCTCTGTTATCCACTACGCTGAAGATCATCAAGTATTAACAGGCATTACTGCACAGCAAAAATTATTGAGCGATCCCCTTAATACCTTAATCTCAATGAAACGATTGATTGGTAAATCATTAAGTGAACTTGATCAAACCCATCTTGCTTACCAATTTAGTGCTCACGAAAGTGGTCTGGCGCAAATAGTAACCCGCAGTGGTGCGATTAATGCGGTACAGGCATCCAGCGAGATATTAAAAACCTTAAAGTCACGTGCTATGAATACGCTAAAAGGTGAGCTTGATGGTGTGGTGATCACCGTACCCGCTTATTTTGATGATGCACAACGCCAAGGCACGAAAGATGCGGCACGGTTAGCGGGGTTACATGTTTTACGTTTATTAAATGAGCCCACCGCCGCAGCCATCGCTTATGGATTAGACTCTGGGCAAGAAGGCGTGATCGCTATTTATGACTTAGGCGGTGGTACCTTTGATATCTCTATTTTACGCTTACACAAAGGTGTTTTTGAAGTGCTTGCGACGGGCGGAGATGCGGCGCTCGGTGGTGATGATTTTGATCATGCTATTGTTCAATGGATTAAAACAGAAGCACAAATAGGTGATCCATTAACGCCTGAATTGCAACAAGAACTACTGCAAGTTGCACGTGTGGCTAAACAACAGTTGAGTGACTGTGAAAGTGTTGATATTCGTCTGAACAATATTGAGATTAATCTCACATTAAGTAAATCTAGCTTTGAAAAGCTCATTGATAAATTAATAAAGAAAACTTTACGTGCTTGTAAGCGTGCGGTAAAAGATGCACAAGTCGCATTAGATGAAATTGAACAAGTTGTCATGGTTGGTGGATCAACTCGCATACCATTAGTGTGTAATAAAGTCAGTGAATACTTCCAACGAGAAGTATTAACATCCATTGATCCCGATAAAGTAGTGGCAATGGGCGCTGCTATCCAAGCTGATATTTTGGTTGGTAATAAACCTGATTCGCAGATGCTATTACTTGATGTTTTACCCCTTTCTCTGGGACTTGAAACCATGGGTGAATTGGTTGAAAAAGTGATCCCACGTAATACCACTATTCCAGTGGCACGCGCCCAAGAGTTTACGACCTTCAAAGATGGTCAAACAGCAATGCTTGTCCATGTATTACAAGGTGAGCGCGAACAGGTAAAAGATTGCCGCTCTTTAGCACGTTTTGTGTTAACTGATATACCACCAATGGCCGCTGGTGCCGCTCACATTCGCGTCACTTTTCAGGTAGATGCTGATGGTTTATTAAGTGTAACCGCAATGGAAAAATCATCGGGTGTACAAGCGAATATTGAAGTTAAACCCTCATATGGTTTAAGTGATGCACAAGTCATGGAGATGTTGAGTGCCTCACAAACCTTTGCTCAGCAAGATATTGATGCACGTATGTTGATAGAGCAACAAGTAGAAGTAAAACGAGTGATTGAAAACCTTGAAGGTGCGCTTGCAAAAGACGGTCATCAACTACTTGAAGACAATGAGATCAAAACCATTAAAGATAATATTAATCAATTAGCTGAAATTGGGCAAGGCACAGATGCCGTGGCCATTAAAGATGCCTTAAAAGCCATTGATAAATTAACTGATCATTACGCTGCATTAAGAATGGATGCATCCATTAAAAAAGCGTTAACAGGTCAATCTGTTGATACTATTTAGTTGGCATTGTTTTTACAAAAAATAAATGCAAGTACTCAGGGCGAAGCCATTGATGTCTCGCTTAAAATGATAATGTGCAGTTTAAGAGATGAAATAAATTCTTTTCAATAGCACTATCGAGCCATAAATTGTCGCACGCTTTAATGGCGATGACCTGAGCCGTTACGATACATATTTAAATAATAATAAAGGTAATTTACAATGCCCAAAGTAATATTTTTACCCCATGAAGAGCTCTGTCCGGACGGGCTGGTGATTGAAGCCAAGAAAGGGGAAAGCGTTTTAGATATTGCATTAGAAAACCATATCAATATTGAGCATGCCTGTGAAAAATCATGCGCTTGTACTACTTGCCATATTATTATCCGTGAAGGTTTTGATTCACTTGAAGAGAGTGATGAGCTTGAAGATGACATGTTAGATAAAGCTTGGGGACTTGAGCCAGAGTCACGTTTAGGCTGCCAAGCGTGTGTGACAGATGAAGATCTGGTCATTGAAATACCTAAGTACACAATTAATATTGTATCTGAAAATCATTAATCGAGGATTG
>JBAHZV010000078.1:0-13399 GCA_037132845.1 Psychromonas sp. | reverse complement strand
TTTTGAATGATTCTTTTAATATGGAAGGTGTACATTGTTATACGGGTAAAATTAAAACCATCTTAAGTGCTTTGAAAGAAAAAAATGTTGGTCTAATAATAGATAATAACAATTTTGTTGGTGGTACGCCTGATGCATTTGATGAGATGGAAGTTTTTAATTCATGGCTATGCAAAAAAACCCTTAAAGCAAAGGCGATCATAATAAAAAGCCAAGTTAATAAGCAGATAATTTTACATAGAAATCCCTCTTTATCATTACAGAATGTTAGTTTCTTCACTAATTTCCAAGAAGCCCATGCATGGGTTAAAAAATGCCTTTAGTTTTAACTTTGGCGATGGAAAAATAGATTTACAGCGGATCGCTTTAATTTTTAACCTCAAGTCATTTGATAAGGCACTTCGCGCATCGCGAAAAATGTCACATTAATATCATATAACGAATGCGTTCATTACAAGGTAATATCCATCTGTAGGTTTCACTCTGATATTTATACAGGATATTTTTATACCTGAATCTGGATCATTAAGTGAGAGGTTCACCGCTGTAAAAGATTTAACATCGCCATATAACCCTCCATCTAGCTTGTTATCATCGACAGTAAAGAGAGTTATAACATGCACCTGCTTAGCGATGATGCCCCAAATATACTTAAGATGATATTAGCTTGGAGGCTAAGGGAAAGTGCAGCATGATGACAATAACTCTGCCTCAGAACAATGCAAGCCTCCTCCTTTTTATCATATATCTATCAATAAATTGCAATGTACCTTACTTCGTTTAGAATACATCTGGATGCTCACAAGTACGCAATATCCGTGAGACTATATCCTTTAAAATTAAAAGCCTTATTCAGTCAATAGCTTGGGTACAAGGTAACGTTCAATATGCAATCGCTCGAAAAATTAGCGAAGCTAACCTCTCCTCACCTTCACAAGGCTTCGCTCTACAATTTTAAGGATAAATGCCGTTAAAACAAACTGATGCTGATTGTTTTATGTTTATTATCAAAAGGGGATTTTAATGCGGGTTGCCCATGGGAATACTGAAATATCAGTTGTAGATAATATTATTAGTTGTGCTTGTATTGGCTCTTTTAACCTTGAAGGCGTTTACCTTTATATTGATGAAATTAAATCCATCATCAGCTCTTTAAAAGAAAAAGAATTTGCCATGATCATCGATAATACAAAGTTTGTTGGTTGCACGCCTGATGCCTTTGAGGAGATGGAGGTTTATAGTACGTGGCTATGTAAAACGAAACTTAAAGCAAAGGCATTTGTCATAAAGAGTCAAGTTAACAAAAATATAATTTTACACAGAACGCCTTCTTTATCATCGCAGAATATTGCATTTTTCTCTCATTACTCAGAAGCGCATGCATGGGTTAAAAAATTTCTTTAGTGTTTATTTTTGCGATGATGAGTTGTCATGAAACTCTGTTTTTGCATAGTGAGCCTTGTCTCTCTTTTATAACAAGACTCACAAGTGAAGCTAAGCTAGAGGTTCCTCTGCCCCTGCATCCGCATTTTCTGGAGACTCTGATTTGAGCAGACGGCTGGTGATGGTGCCTGCCGTCATTGCACCACTCACGTTGAGTGCTGTACGTGCCATATCAATGAGTGGCTCGATAGAAATTAATAATGCAGCGACTGTGATAGGTAGTCCCATTGCCGGTAATACGATCAAGGCTGCAAACGTGGCTCCGCCACCAACACCTGCAATACCAAATGAACTTACAATAATCATGGCTACTAGCGACAGGATAAAACTAAAATCCATAGGATCAATGCCGACACTTGGTGCGACCATAACCGCTAACATAGCAGGGTAAATTCCCGCGCAGCCATTTTGACCAATTGTTGCACCAAATGATGCCGACAAGTTAGCAATCGCGGGCGGTACATTCAATTTATTAATTTGTGCTTCTACGTTTAATGGAATGGTGGCTGCACTGCTCCGGGAACTAAACGCAAAGGTAAGTACCGGCCAGATCTTCTTGAAATATTCAGTGGGTTTTACGCCAACCAATGAAACCAGTAAACCGTGCACTAAAAACATCACCAAAATAGCGACATAAGAAGCGACAATAAAACTTAATAAATTAAGAATATCGCTGACATTTGACGTGGCAACCACTTTCACCATTAATGCCGCAATCCCATAGGGGGTGATTGCCATGATCATTTTAACCAAACGCATAACAATTGATTGTGCTACATCCACAAACGTATTGATTGGCTTTGCTAGTTGTGCATTTTCAGTGCTGACTTTAAGTGCCGCAATACCAATTAGAATACCAAAAATAACCACTGCAATAATTGAGGTAGAACGAGCGCCAGTAAGATCCGCAAAAGGATTGCTTGGGATAAAGCTCACTAGCATTTGTGGGATACTTAAATCGCTGACTCTGTCCATACGCGATTCCATCGTGGCGATGCGAGCCACTTCACGCGCTCCTTCCGTTAGCCCTGTGACAGAAAGGTCGAAGATTTGCGCAATACCAATGCCAACAAATGCTGAAATCATGGTGGTAAACAATAATACCCCAATCGTTAAGGTACTAATTTTACCCAATGAAGCGGTGCGATCTAACTTGACCACGGCTGAAATCATCGAAACTAACACCAATGGCATAATGATCATTTTTAATAAACTAACGTAGCCTTTTCCAACAACGTTAATCCAATTGAGTGTTGCTTTAATGGTGCTACTGCCTTCGCCGTAGCCTAACTGAAACATAAATCCTAAGAAGCTCCCAAAAACTAAACCAAGTAATACTAAGCGTGAAAGAGTATGACCTTTACGCTGTTGATGGTTGAGTAAAAAAAGTAAGCTGGCAAATATCGTTAAATTGGCGATAACGGCTAATGACATAAATTGGTTCCTAAATAAGTGGTGTAAATTGGTCTGGATGATGATGAGCATAAAGGGGTATTTTATTGGAAAGATATACTGTACTGCAAGCTCACTAAAAGAATTAAAAGTTATTAGATAGCACTATATTGTCTGCAAACATTGTTTAAATAAACGTAATGGTTAGAGACAGTGCTAGCGACTCATCTGTGGTCATTAAAATCGGCAAAAAGTTGCTAAAAAGAGCAACAAGAAAGATGTTGATCTCAAGTGCTAAAAATAGGGTAATATAGCCTATTTTTGAGGGGAGTGACTATTAAATGAAGAAAGTACTGCAAGCGATAAGTCATTATCCAGAACACATAAAAATTCAGGTTGAGAACCTTATCAAGGGCCATAAATTGGGTGATTATCTGCTTAATCGTTACCCTAGTTCACACGCTATCAATAGTGAAAAAGCACTGTATGACTATGTGCAAAACTATAAAAAAAAATATCTCAAACAATCAAATCCCATCAGTAAAGTGAGTTATGATGCAAAATTACAACTGCTGAAACATGCACTTGGCACACATACTTATGTCTCACGAGTGCAAGGTAATAAGTTAAAAGCAAAGCAAGAAATTCGTATTGCAAGTTTGTTTAAGCAGGCACCGCAAGCGATGTTAGATATGATTGTAGTGCACGAACTGGCGCACCTTAAAGAAAAAGAACATAACAAAGCATTTTATAAACTGTGTTGTTATATGTTGCCTGATTATCATCAATTAGAGTTAGATACACGTCTATTTCTTATTTATCAAACCCACAATGGTGATCTTTATGGCTAAATTTTTAAGGTTTTTAAATCTCACTCAGTAAAGAGGGGGGTCACAGAGTTTAGGTGTCATTTAGAGCCATTTTTAATCGTGCCATTCCCTCATTAATGTTCACTAATGCTTTATAATCAAAATCGTGCTTAGCAGCACTAATATCAAAATAATGTGCGGTCGAAAGTTGTTTGGCGACAAAGCGTGTCATGATTGGCTCATCTTGCTTACGTAGTGCTAAATAAAGCCATTCCAGAAATGTTCCTAAGGCATAAGCGACGGAGGCGGGTACACGTTTTGTGACGGGCGGTAAATTTTTACAGGCAAGGATTTTATTGATCATATCAGCCATAAAAATAGGTTCATCATTACTTAAAAAGTAAGCTTTTCCTGCGCATTTTGCTGTTGTGTTCGCTAATTCGACAGCGGCTAATAAGTGCCCATAAACCGCGTTATCAATATAAATTGTATCAACCAGTTTATCGGTTTTGCCCACTAATTTTAACTTACCCGCTATGGCGCGATCGAGGACACGTGGTACAAGGTGGCGATCGCCTGGACCCCAAATAAGATGCGGACGCAGGGCAACCGTTTTAAGCACTGGGCTATTACTGTTTAATACTTTTTTTTCTGCAAGTGCTTTTGATAAAGCATAAAAGTTCAAAAATCGGGTTGCATAGGGCTGACTTTCATTAATGCCGTCTTCATCTTGACCTGAAAAAGTGACACTGGGTGTGCTGGTGTAAATTAAACGGCTGATATGATGTGCGTGACAGGCATTGATAATATTTTCAGTACCGCTAACATTAGGCTCAAAATAACTCTGTTTATCACCCCATACACCCGCTTTTGAAGCGACGTGGAAAACCACATCACAGCCTGCCATGGCTTTTAAAAGTGCTTGTTGGTTGTTTAAATCACCTTTTATCATGGTTACACCCAGTGCCGTTAATGCCGGGTAATCGCCACGGGCAAAACCAACGACCTTGATATTGGCATGACGCAACCATTGGCAAATTGCTTTACCTAAAAAACCACCAGCTCCAGTAACAAAAACTTGTTGGGTTGTTGCCTTAAAGGCGCTTAAAACAGCTTGTTGTTGTGGGCATAAAGTATTAACAATTTTATTTTGATGATCGGCCATCTTATCTGGTTGCACTTTTTTCAAATTTATTTTGTGCCCAACGTGCCAATTGCTCTCGATTTATTTTAGCATTGTGGCGGATATCCATTGGAAAACCATGATGAACCAAAAAGTGTTTAATACCACGGGTTTGCTCTTGTTTGTCAGCAATAAAGCGTAACTCATTAAACAGCTTTAAGTTACTTTCTGTTGGTTTTTCCACAAGTTCTATACAAATAACCGCGACTTTATTCTCCTCATTTTCAATATTAACACCCACTAATGCACTGCGTTTAACGGTTGGGTGAGTATTAAAAATACGCTCACTGCAAATTGAAAAGTAGGTTGTAACGTTATCTTGGTAGCGCGTTTCTACGCGGTGTGCTTTACGCCCACACATCCATAATCGCCCCTGTTCATCAAGATAGCCAAGATCACCCATGCGGTGTCGATTGAGTTGCCCATCACTTATTTTAGCAAGTTGTGTGGCCTCATCTCGGGCGTAATATTGCTGGCTAACCTGTGGTCCTTTAACCACAATTTCACCTATGTGATAAGCAGGTAGTTTCAGTGTGTCTGACCACTGTGGCATCAATTCTTCATTGATATTAATGATGCTTATCTCAGTATTTTCAACAGCATGACCGACACAGATACCACCACCAGTATCGGTAATAGTTTCCGTTTTAAAAAGATCTGCGCTGGAAATTTTGCTTATTGGTAACGATTCTGTCGCGCCATAGGAATTGAAAATATCAATATTTGGATTGAGCAATTTAGAAAAACATTTTAATGAGGGCAGGGTCGCTGGTGCACCTGCGGAAATAACACGTTTGAGACTGTTTAATTTTACCCTTTTTTTACTCGCAGTATTTCCAAGTAGCTCAATTAATGCAGGGTTAGCAAATAAGTTAGAGCATTGATACTTTTTAATGGCGGCAAAAAGAAAATCAGGATTGGCATTAATAGGTTTGCTGGCATCCATTTCAGGCACGATAGATGCCATGCCAAGCGCTGGTCCAAACAATGAAAAAAGCGGAAACGTTGCTAGATCGCGTTCACCGTGTTTGATTTTATAATCATTTTTTAAGATTGAAATTTGTGCTTCAAACATCGCATGAGTGTAAGCAACACCTTTTGGTGTACCTGTACTACCACTGGTAAAGAGAATAGCCGCTAAGGCATCAGGCGCTAATTCAATGATGGGGTAATATTGCTTAGTAGGGTATTGATGTAATAAGCTTGTTAAACTGATGCCACCCCAAAAACCACAGCCTGCAACGGTAATATTAAATTTGATGGTCTCTTTGCCCCATGCAAATAAGCAGCGTGCCAAGTGAGCTTTAGGCATGCCAATAAAAGCATCAGGTTTGGATTCTATAAAACATTGTTTAAGGTTTTTAGTTCCCATCCCTGGGTCGACAAGAATAGGAATGATACCCGCTTTAAAAAGTGCGAAAGTAATGCAAAAAAAGTCAATGCTTGGGGTGACCATTAATACCGCTTTATCACCTGCTTTTAAGCCATATTGATTAAGCGCGAAAGCAATGTGGTCGCTACGCAGATGTAACTGTGAAAAATCCATTTCTTGATAAGTCAGTTTAGTAAATCGTTTTTTTTGTACTGCAATAGCAAGAGAGGTAGGGTATTGAGTTACCGCATCAACAAGATGTCGGCATAGGTTAGCTTGTTTACTGTCACTCATTTTTATTTGTTGTTTCCAGAAACTGTTCAATTAGTGGGATAACTTCTTCACTTGCATCTTCTAAAATGTAATGACCGCAGTCTTCAAATTCATTAATTTGTGCCTGTGGCATCTTCTCTTTCCAAATAGCTAAAAAATGTTTATCAAAAACAAAATCTTTTAAACCCCAACAGATTAGAACAGGCACGTTTTTAAATTGTTCAAGGCTTATTTCAATATCAGAAACGAGTTGATAGCTTTTATCCTTTTTAAAAAGCGGAATATCTTGTACAAAGCGTAAGGTTGAGATGCGGTTTTTCCACGAATTAAATGGCATGACATAAGCTTGGCGTATCTCTTTGGACATGGGTTTACGTTTTACACCCACATAGGAAGCCAGCGATGAAAATGCATTTAATCCACGTACCAGCAATGTACCGAGCAGGGTATTACGGCAAATCCACAGTCCCAGTGGAAAGGGTTTACTTTTAGGTTGGTGAAAAGCGCCGGTGTTTAAGATAACTAAACGTTTAATCCGTTCAGGGTAACGCGCCGCATAACCCATACCTATCATACCGCCCCAATCGTGAACGACCAATGTAATATTTTCGGTGATCTGCAGTGACTCAAGGAGCGCTTCTAGATCATCAATACGATTTTTTAATGTGTACTCATACTGTTCGTCACTGGGTTTGTCTGACAAACCACAGCCAATGTGATCGGGGACAATACATTGGTAATTTTTACTTAATGCGGTCACTAAATTTCGGTAATAAAAAGACCAACTTGGGTTACCGTGTACCATCACGACAGGCTCACCTTGACCTTCATCTAGGTAATGGTATTTTTGGCCGTTGCGCTCTAAAAAATTGCGTTTAAATGGAAATAAAAGAGCTAAATTTATATTCATTACCATTCTAGTCCTAACATCATACAATTAAGACCACTGCCGATACCCAAGAAGCTGACTTTGTCACCACGTTTCAAGAAACCTTGATCATGTGCCATGGCCGCCGTCACGGGTAATGATACGGTGCCCATATTGCCTAAAAATTTAAAGGTCGGAAACTCTTTATGAACAGGAATATTAAGTGCGTTTAACACTTGTTTTTGATTTGCTGAGCCCACTTGGTGACAAATAACTTTATCGACTTGTTCACATACCCAATCACGCTGTGCTAAGAAATGCTTCCAGGTATCATGGGCTAAGGCAACCCCCTCTTTTAGTAGTGGTACAGCATCGGTACGCATAAATTCACGGTGTAATTTGAGTCCGACTTCTTGTAGTCCCCATTTGCACAAATCATAATGCTCTGGCGCACTTAAATGACTGGCACCGAGTAGCTTATGTTGGCGATCATTTTTAAGCGCCAAGCTACCATCGGTAAGTAATACTGCAACCGCACCGGAGCCACCGGTTAAAGTCGCTAATGATTGTGAAAAATTTTGAATCGTTTGATTAGCAAGCATATTATCAACAGTAATATCAACAATATGACGTGCTGACTCACAGGAAACAACCAATCCTGCTTTTATCTGACCAAGCTCAATGCGATTGGCAACATCTAAAATGCCCGATAACACACCTAAACAAGCATTACTGATATCATAGATGGCTGTATTTTTGTTGACACCAAGTTCGGCTGCTATACGACATGCGGTGGCAGGCTCATGCTGATCACGGCATACACCGGTATATACCACAGCACCAATGTCATCAATACTAATATCTGTTTCAATTAGGCTTTTTTTGGCGGCTTCAATTGCACCATCGGATAAACGATGGTCTTTGGGCCACCAACGACGTTCTTCAATACCCGTTAATGTGGCAAGTTGCCCCATTGGGATATGTAATTTTTTATAGAGCGGAGCAAGTCGAGACTCTAAATCACGGCTAGAGATAACTTCAGGAGCAAGCTCATAAGCAAAACTGTTGATAAAAACACGGGAATATTTCATTAAGCAGTACTATTTCTCATTCATTAATTTCAAAGGGTAGTTTAATAAGCGTAAAACTAAGCAGTTAACAATACCCGTAAATTTAGCGCGTAGATTAACTTAAATTAGCCCTTTTAACAAAGGGCTAAGGACAAAGAATCGTCGTTTTTCCTATTTTGATAGCGTTTTCTGCTATTATTTTCATTAATTTACACTAATTTTAGGGGAAATATTTTTAAAAATGTAATGTTTTGCCTTTTTTAAGATAATTTATCCATTGGCGATTACATTGCATCGCATTTAATATTGACTTGGTTAATGGTAATGGTTCTTGGTTAATTTGACTGGCCAGTGTTTCTGCAAGCAGTGGTCCGGTATTAAAACCTCGCGAACCTAAGCCGGTTAATATAAACAGATTATCGTGAAAAGGGGCATTTTCAGTGGGCATTTTTTTTTGTGCGTGTTGATACAGTTGCTTCGTTTTCAGGTAATTGGGTACGGCACCTAAATAAGGGAAATGATCCCGTGTTGTGCAGCGAATACCTACATTGGCATTTTTATGATCTGTGTCTATCTGTTCGATCCAAGGTTTATCTTTAATGCACTTAGCAAGCTTCGCTTTGTTATCAACTTGCTCTTGCGCGCTAAATTGCTCGTTTATATTATGGCGTTTGAAGGTCGCACCCATACAATGAAAACCATTATTAGGGGGTGTCAAATAACCTTCATGGCAAAGTGTTATATTGAGTTTTTGCAATATTTTATTGCTTTTTATATGGGTTACTTGGCCTCTGGCAGCGGAAAGGGGCAGTGCTTCACACTGCGTAAAATCAAGAGTATGCATTGCAGTGGTTAATACCAGCGTGCTATGGAGGTTTTTTTTATCACCAAAATCACATAACCAACCGCGCGGATGTGCTTCAAAGGATGCCAAACAGTGATTCAAGTTGACCTTTAAACGGCCCGATTGTTGTGCTTGGCTAAAAATGGCCGTTATCATTTGCGCTGGGCTTAACCAGCCTGCTAAGGGGTAAAATAGTGCCTCTTGACCAATGTCGATGCCTGCCAATTTATCGGTTTGTTCAGTGGTTATTTTTTTTACTAAGCTTGTGGGTAATGAGGCTGCTAATATTTTATCAAGCTTTTTAGACGCATGGCTATCGTAATAAAGCTGTAGTAACCCCGAAAAGTCAAAATCAAAAGGTTGGTTACGGTTAATTTGTTGTACATAATGACGTGCATATAAAAAACTATTGGCAAAAAATTGGCTAAGCGCATTGTGTTGCGCGTTTAATAAGGGGTATAACGCTGCCTGTTGGTTGCCGGATGCACCCATACCTAGTTGCCTATCTTTACAATACAGGGTGACAGTAAAGCCACGTTTTATGAGTGCTAAGCTTAAACAGGCACTGCTCAGCCCTCCGCCGATAATAGCGATGTCTTTGTTCAGGGTGTTTTTGCTGGCACGGTAATGTTGAGCGTGCGCGGTCGGTTTGCTAGCAAGGTGTAACTTAGCAACGAGTAGTTCGCATTTTTTGTTATCACTTGTATATTTTTTGATTTGAAAAGCAGCGTTTTGTAAACTGTTTTGGGTAACATCAGATGTATTTAATGTCAGCAGGCTTGCGCCTTGTTTACTGCTCAATGCAATCAATTTAAACAACTTGTGGTGATATATCTGTGCATTTATACTTGCAGAGAAAGTATTTAAATACCAATAATCAAAGAGACCATCTTGATAAATATAAACATTTGCTAAGGTTTTCTGTACATCGCCCCACCACAGGTCTAAGCTGATATTATGAAAGTGTAAGCGATGGCAACCGGTTAATAACAGTGGGTATTGTGCTAATAACGGTTTAATGTAAGAGGTCAACATAGGCCATTCTTTTAATGCGTTTTGTAGTGCTTGTTGTGTTAAAGGCGATTTTTCAAAACTACTAAAAAAGAGTTTTTTAAGTGGTTTTTCAGGGTTTTCTTGTAAAAATTTAGTAAAGTTTAAGCACGTTAATAAAAAATTAAGCCCTTTACCAAAACCGATTTCAGCAATGCAAAATGATGTTTTTTGACAAGTTAACCAACGATTAATCAGTTGATTTTCTTTGATAAAAGTATCTTGTAGCGCATCGCTAGCATGATTTGTCTCTGAATAGAGGCCATCAAATAACAGAGTAAAAGGCACTGACTGATCAGACCAGTCTATTGGAGCTGCCATAATTTGATTGTTTTTGTTTGCAGACAAGATATATTCCCTATTCTATGCGACACTATTTTGGTTTAAATCAATCGGGTGAAGTTAAGTATTTTTTCCCATTGTATGTTTAGTCCTCCAAGCAATAAAGGCTTTATAATGAAAAGAGCAGTAATTACAGGTATTGGCATTGTTTCTAGTATTGGTAACAATCAAGAAGAAGTTCTAGCATCACTTAAAAGTGGTAAATCTGGCATCACTTTCTCAGAGCAGTTTGCTGAGATGAAGATGCGTAGCCACGTTTGGGGGGATCTGAAAATTGAACCAAAAGACCATATCGATCGTAAAGTAATGCGTTTCATGGGTGATGCCGCTGCATATACTTATATTGCTATGCAACAAGCCATTACAGATTCTGGCTTACCTGATGATCAAGTTTCTAATGAGCGTACGGGTATCGTTGCTGGCTCTGGTGGTGCTTCATCTATCAACCAAGTGGCTGCTGCTGAAATTATGAAGACTAAAGGTGTTCGTCGTGTTGGACCTTATATGGTGCCGCGTACGATGGCGAGTACTACCTCTGCATGTTTAGCAACGCCGTTTAAAATTAAAGGCATTAACTACTCAATGAGCAGTGCTTGTGCAACAAGTGCGCACTGTATCGGTCATGCATGGGAACAAATTCAACTTGGTAAACAAGATATTGTTTTTGCGGGTGGTGGTGAAGAGTTGCATTGGACGATGGCTTGTGAATTTGACGCAATGGGCGCGCTTTCAAGTAAATACAATGATACGCCTGAGCTTGCTTCACGTACTTATGATGCTAACCGTGACGGCTTTGTTATCTCGGGTGGTGGCGGTATGGTCGTGGTGGAAGAGCTTGAACACGCACTCGCACGTGGCGCAAAAATCTATGCTGAAATCGTCGGTTATGGCGCAACTTCAGATGGTTACGATATGGTCGCCCCATCTGGTGAAGGCGCTGTGCGTTGCATGAAACAAGCACTTGCAACCGTTGATGGTGAAGTGGATTATCTTAATACTCACGGCACGTCAACACCGATTGGTGATACTAAAGAACTGGGCGCTATTAATGAAGTATTTGCAGATAAAGCCCCAAAAATCAGTGCAACTAAATCTCAAACTGGTCACGCATTAGGTGCTGCTGGCGTACATGAAGCTATTTATAGTATGCTGATGATGAAAAATGACTTTATTTCTCCATCCATTAACCTGCACGAAGTGGATGAGCTTGCGATTAACCTACCGATTGTGGCTAATAAAGCGATTGATGCAAAACTAAATATTGTTATGTCCAATAGTTTTGGTTTTGGTGGTACAAATGCAACCTTGGTATTTAAACGTTTTACCCAATAAATTTTTTAGACAGGTACTTTTCCTGTTTTTTTAACGATTTATAAAGGAGCTTGATGCTCCTTTTTTGCTTTTAAAGAGTTGATAATGAATATTTACATCGATGAAAACATTCCCTATGCAAAACAATTCTTTAGTGATTTTGGAAAATTACATTTTTTTTCTGGGCGTCGAGTGAGCGCAGAGCAATTACGCAATGCTGATGTATTACTGGTACGGTCCATTACGCAAGTTGATGCATCATTATTGAAGTTTAATAAATCACTGCAATTTGTTGGTACCGCCACCATTGGTACTGATCATATTGATCAACAATACCTTCAATCTCGTGACATTTCTTTTCACAGTGCCCCAGGTTGTAATAAAATATCGGTTGCGGAATATATTCTTAGTAGTTTATTGGTCATTGCAGAAAAACAACAAATACAATTAAGTAAAAAAACCGTGGCAATTGTGGGCGCTGGTAATACGGGTAGTGCTGTCTATCAACGCTTATCAGCCATCGGTATGCACTGTAAACTTTATGATCCGCCCCTACAATTAAGCGCTGATAAACGCAAGTTTTGTAATTTTAATGAAGTACTTAAGGCTGACATTATTAGTTTACATGTCCCTAAGGTGATAAGTGGCGAATATCCAACGGTGCATATGTTTAATGATGAAGTATTAAATAAACTGAATAAAACACAGATCTTATTAAATGCATCACGTGGTGAAGTTATTGATAACCAAGCATTATTGACGATGGCAGAAGCAGGCCTAAACCCTACTTTAGTATTAGATGTGTGGGAAAATGAACCTTCAATTGAAAAAGCACTGTTACCTTTTGTTGAAATAGCCACTCCACATATTGCCGGTTATAGCTTAGATGGTAAAGCGCGTGGTACAGAGATGTTATACCAAGCACTTTGCAAAAAATTAGATCAAAAAATAGTACATAAAGTCGCAGATTTTGTTGCTCAAGCGACTATCAGCAGTGTGGCAATTAAACAAAACATAAGCCAAGCGTTATTAAAAAGATTAATGCATTTAGTTTTTGATGTACGCCGAGATGACGCACTATTTCGACAAATGATTGATCAACACGATGGTTTTGATATTATGCGCAAAACTTATAATGATAGACGTGAATTGTCGACATTGAGCGTAAGCGCACCTGCTTCACAAAAGCAATTATTACAATCCTTGGGCTTTAAAGTGCCGATATAAAAGAGAGATAAAATGAAATCAGAATATAATATTGCCGTTATTGGTGATTTAAGTGGCTGTATTGAGGCAACGCTCGAAGTGTTAGTGACACGTGACTTTCCCATCGGTAAATTATTCCCATTGCAAGATGAGCCTGAAGATGCATTTAACGATGCTGAAAAAGAAACAAAAAATGTTATGTTTTCAGGTAAGCCTGTTGATGTTATTGATATTAA
>JBAHZV010000122.1:0-20022 GCA_037132845.1 Psychromonas sp. | reverse complement strand
GTGATCAGCCTTAGTTGTTAAAATTAACCCTACCTACGTTGTGAGTCTTGAAGTGAGAATAACTATCTCCTGCAACTCACGCCTTGTTAGTGATAATTTTTCCTGCGTAATACTTGATCACTTAATTAATTCCTTTGCTATTAATGCTATTTATTATGGCACAGTGGTTAGTCACATTGTCTTTATGAAAGAATGCTAGTTGGGTTTTTAAAAAGCCGTTCAATTAAAATAAATAATATATTTTTAAACGAGTCGTTAATATGTGTAAAGATATTTCCAAAAAGAAATTAGTGTAATGAGTGAATCCTCTGCAGTGATTAATGAGTGGCCACTGCCCGCGTTTCACTTTCAGGTTACTTTTGATAGCCCTGCTTTTCAAACTTTGGACATAGGATTCCAAGAAGTCTCGGGGTTAGAAACAAAGATAGAAGTGGAGGAGTATCGCGAGGGTGGACATAATAATTTTACCTATCATCTCCCTAAGGCCGTCACACACACAAACTTGATACTCAAACGTAGTATTGCTCCGTCATCGTCACCCTTAGTTACTTGGTGCCGTGATACATTCTCAAAGGATTTTGTCGAGATTAAGTTATTGAATATCACCGTCAGTTTACTTGATGAAGAAGGTAACCCAGTCAGAACTTGGAGTTTTTTTGATGTTTATCCCGTTAGTTGGAAAACCGAAAGCTTTCATGCTACCAAAAATGAAGTCGCTATCGAAGAAATACAGCTTTGTTATAGCCATGGTAAAAGAGATTAATAATGGCAATTGAAGTTAAAAATATGCAGCTTAAAACGAATATGACAAGCAATAACGATCCTGTGCCGTCAGATAAAGTACAATCTGCATCTCCTGTTAATAATTGTACCCAAATCACTCAACAAACTCGCTTGATAAACCAATGCATGCAACGTCTTAATAAAATAACAGATGTTTATAGAGAGCGTTAATTAATGGAAAAACTCCGTATCACCGAGATTGGTAAAAGTAACGATGATAGTTATATTGCCATGTTAAACCCCAATAGCATTAAGCTGACTCAGGGTATCAATTATAATGATTGCGAATCCGGCGGAACAGGCTTAGTTGCATCAACGTCTGAATTTTCGGGTTATGCAACAGAGACACTGGCATTTGATTTTATGCTCGACGGTACAGGGGTTGTTAAAGGCACAGAGAGTAACAGTGAGGGGCAAGAGAGTAAAAGAGCAATTGTGAGTGATGCTCTGTCCAAATTACAAAGCGTTGTTTATAACTACAATGGCGATGAACATGAGCCAAATATTGTTAATATCAGCTGGGGGACTCTGCTATTTGAAGGGCGTTTAACCAGTCTAAGTGTTGATTATACTCTTTTTAGCTCTGACGGCTCACCATTACGAGCAAAGCTATCTTTAGCATTTAAAGGTTATAAAACCAAGAAAAAAATACTGACACAGGCAAAACAACAGTCACCTGATTTAACACATTTAATAAAAGTAAAAGCCGGAGATAGCTTGCCACTTTTATGTCAGAAAATTTATCACGATGGTAGCTATTGCATTGAAGTTGCAAAGTACAACAATCTACTTAGTTTTCGTCATTTATTACCCGGTCAATCCTTGTATTTTCCCCCATTAAAATAATTAAGGCGACAATAACATAATGGCTAACTCTCCGAGTGAAAATAGCGATGGCGCGCTGAAATATAGTATTTTCGCTGATAATGAACAAGTTGTTGATACTTCGATATTAATTTCCTTTGAAGTTGTGTATGAAGTCAATAAAATAAGCACTGCGACGCTCGAATATGTCGATGGTGATATGGCCAAAGCTGATTTTTTATTAAGTAATGAAGAAACCTTTAAGCCAGGCACAAAGCTAATCATTAAAGCCGGTTATGGTACTGAGGAGTCGCAAATATTTTCAGGCATTATCATTCGCCATCGCATAGCCATTGAAGGAAAAGTGGGATCTAAGTTAATTTTAGAGTGCAAAAGCTGTGCGATTGCTATGACGGTTTCACGTCATAATTGTAATTTTGTAAAACAAAAAGACAGCGTCATTATTAAAGCTTTATTAAGTAATTGTGTGGGAGTGACTGCTGATGTCACCGCGACGACGACAACTTATGAAGAAATGGTGCAATTTAATTGTACCGATTGGGACTTTCTTTTAGCACGTGCAGAAGCAAATGGGTTTATTGTTTGTATCGATGATGACAAGGTGAGTGTGAAACCACCAACATCTACAAGTGCCATTTTATCCGTCGCATACGGAAAAGATCTTTTTGATTTTACAGCTGAAATTGATGCTCGTTACCAATTTCAGACAGTAAAAAGTGTTGCTTGGGATAGTAATACACAAAAAACAGTGAGCGAGTCGGTAGCAAGTCAACAAATTAATGAACAGGGCAACTTAGATGCCGCCACGCTATCGGATACATTATCTTTATCAGAACACCGGTTACAAACAACAACACCACTTGAAAAAGGTGCGTTAAAAGATTGGGCAAATGCACAGCAAATTAAATCAGCACTTGCGAGAATTCGTGGCAACATGACCTTTCAGGGTAATGCTAAAGCAAAAATAGGCACTGCCATCAATGTGCTCGGTGTTGGCGATCGTTTTAGTGGAGATGTTTTTGTCAGTGCTGTGACACATCAAGTTAATAATGGTAGCTGGCTAACAAAAGTTCAGTTTGGCATGTCACCTGCGTGGTCGGCTGAATATAGAGATATTGTCGCGCCACCTGCTTCAGGGCTTGTACCGGGTGTTGAAGGATTACAAATTGGTGTGGTGCAAAAATTAGACGGTGATCCGCATGAGCAGTATCGCATTCAAGTATCAGTACCAGTGCTTGAAGCTGAAACCAAAGGAATATGGGCCCGTTTGGCTACTTTTTATGCATCAAGTGAATTTGGCAATTTTTTTATTCCCGAGGTAGGGGATGAAGTTGTCTTAGGTTACTTTAACAATAACCCGTGCGAGCCCGTAATTTTAGGCTCCTTATACAGTAGCGCGCGAAAACCTGCTTATGCAATATCCGCCGAGAATGAAATTAAAGCGATTGTGACTAAAAATAAGTTAAAAATAGAGTTTGATGAACAAAAAAATGCAATCACCATAGAGACGCCTGGGGAAAATAAAATTGTATTAAGTGATGATGGAAAATATATTTTATTAGAAGATCAGAATAAAAATAAGGTTGAGCTTAGTGAAGCCGGTATTGTGCTTGATAGCCCTAAAGACATTAAAATATCAGCCAAAGGGAAAATCACTATTGAAGCGGTAGGCGAGGTGGCAATGAAATCCTCTACTGCAGATGCAAAAGTAGACGGACTTAATGTCACTGTAACGGCGCAAGTGGGTGTTACCGTTAAGGGAAGCGCCAGTGCCGAATTATCAGCATCAGGTCAAACGACAGTGAAAGGCGCCATAGTAATGATTAACTAATACGAGCTGTGAGCGTGTTAATGAATATTCACATAACTTATCGAAGTAAGGAGAATAAATGCCACCCGCTGCAAGATTAACTGACATGCATGTTTGTCCTATGGTAATAGCAGGCGTACCGCCAATCCCACATGTTGGTGGGCCGGTGGTCGGACCTGGAGTGCCTACTGTCTTTATTGTTAAACTGCCCGCTGCTGTATTAGGCGATAACTGCGTTTGTGTCGGGCCTCCTGATAGCATCATAAAAGGCTCTGCAACCGTGATGATTGGCGGAAAACCAGCCGCTCGACTAGGCGACACAACTGCACATGGAGGTAGTATCGTAATGGGTGCTCCTACTGTGTTAATTGGTGGATAAATGACGAATACGGGTAGTTTTTTAGGCAGGGGCTGGTCTTTTCCGCCACAGTTTAATAACAATGGCCAGATTAATATGGTCTCTGAACTGCAAGATATTCATGAGAGTTTAACTATTTTATTAAGCACCAGTCCTGGTGAGCGAGTGATGCAAGCAGATTATGGTTGCGCACTGAAAAAGTTGGTTTTTACAGAGATCAATACCACCATTATTACCCAAATAAAATCGCTAGTAGAAGAGGCGATATTGTATTTTGAACCACGTATTAGCATTGATGCCATTGAAATCGGCTGCCAAGATAGTATGGAAGGAAAAATTTATATTCATATTCTTTTTACCATGATAAGTACGAATACGCGCAGTAATATGGTTTATCCGTTTTACATGACGGAAGGAACGCTCATTGGAACGTAATAACGAAGAGATATTCTTACAAAGTAATGGTTCACAACAAGATGGGCGTCTCGCTATCGGTTTGCGTGAAGGTTATATTGATGTCGATGAAATGACATTTGAAGCGCTGTTAGCATTGGCAAATGATATTGCCACTCAGATTGTGTTTGTTGATTCTGAAAATAAAAATAATGGCACGTGGGATAAGCTATTTTGTCATAATGAAGTGGTGATCATGGCCATGATCACCATTATTGACAGTACAAAAATCCAAAATGAATTTGAATGCTCAAGCCATACTATAGAAGCACAAGTTGATTTCGTATTGACTTTATTTTTAAAAATTGAATTGTGGCAAGATAAATTACTCTTAAATCCAAGCCAAGTATTATATGAGCTTAAGTTAAAAATACTCTCTGTTATTGAAAAACATTTATCCACACACCTTAATCTATTATTAACCTTGTGTGAATATTTACATATAGACAATGAAATAAAACGGGCTCATTTTAGTCCGCTTTGGCAGCTTAATGAAATGGCCAACATAGCTTGTTTTACCGAGCAAGGTAATGTGCATAATAAGTTACACGCACAGCTGGCATTGTGTTTTGCTACTTGGAATAGCAGTGTCACTTATTTACAAAAAGAATTACCAAGTTATATCAATCGTGCTTTATTAACCTCAGAGCAAGATCCTTCCATCGCATTATTTTTTGTTTTTTTTAAATTGTTTTCGAAAGCACAATATAAATTAAATGAATTTACTGAGCGTCATAATTCATTTTATTATGAGCAATTATTACAATTTATACCGCTAAATGGAGTGCCTGAGTCTGTCTCTTTAACTGCTACATTAGGTGCGAATGTGAGTAAGCCGTACCATTTGAAAAAAGGAGAAAAGTTAACCTGTGGTGTAGACCGTCATTATCAAGACATCATATATCAAACGACCGAAGCATTAACAATAAGTGATGCAAAAGTCGTACAAGTGAATCATTTGGTATTACATCATGATCCATTAATATCACCCGAGCATGAATTAGGTTATGTGACACGATTATCAAGTGCGAGTGCTTCAGCTGAACATCATCACCAAGCAACGCCGTTATTCTCCCCAGTTGTCGAAAACAATGCACCTATTGGAATTGCTATTTCAGCGGATATTTTATCTTTACAAGAAGGGGATAGAGATATTTCGTTATCACTGAATTTAGCTGAAAGGCTGGTTATTACTGACGTAACGGCGCGGCAATTTAAAAAAACATTGCAACAAATAGGTCATGCCTCGTTACTTACACTATTTGAACCGATAATCAATCAAAATGAAAAGTTGACGGAAATATGCCATGGGGTAGGTGGTATTCACCCGCTAATATCAGCACTTAAAACATCGCAAATAGAGTCTCTGAAAACCTGTGTACTGAGTCAGTTTTATGATCAAGTACATAAGACAATATTGATAACGTTATTATCCCTTACAAAGCAACAAAATAGCGCATATTATCTCATGGGTGCGTTGTTTTCTCGTAAAGTATTACATCACGCAGAGTGGCTTGATCATGATGATTTGGCGTGTATTTGTAATACGCTAAAGCGCACTGATGATCATAAAATCAAACGACTATTACGTTTATTAACACAAGACAAACAACGCTCGTTCAATGAACTATTTCAAGATATGTTTTTGCTCAGCATTAGTACAGAAACGGGTTGGAAAAAAATTAATAAGTATATTATCCAGCCACTTGATACTAATGCTGATAGTAAAGGCAATTATGGTTTTACCTTTACGATTCACCTTGGGCAAACCTTTCCAGCCATTTCATTGCCAGAAACAGGGCTTGATTGTGCAGGAAAAGCATTACAATCAGCGACCTTAAAAATAACATTAAAGCCACAATCAGCAATATTTCCATATTCATTATTCTGTGATTTGATCCTAAAAAAAATAGCGCTAAGTGTTGAGGTCACGGGGATAAGTGAGGTGCTCGCTTACAATCAACATGGCAGGCTTGATATATCTAAACCTTTTACACCATTCGGGCCACAACCAAGTAGCCATGCTTACCTTATTTTTTCTAACCATGAAATGGCTTATAAAAATCTTTCACAGGTGACGCTTAATATTAACTGGGCTGAGTTACCACAAATACATGGCGGGTTTGCTCAGTATTATCAGCAATACCCAGTAAATTATAATAACGATAGCTTTAAAGTGCGCTTATCAACAATACGGGGTGGACAATGGCAACACATTAAAAATGGCGATGAGTATCGCCTTTTTCAGAGTGCACAAAATACCAGTAAAGTGCTCCCATTTAACCGCTATGAAATGCCATTATTATCGGTCTTTAGTCCATTGACGAGAAAAAGTGCGCACAGTGTGTTTGATTTTAATAATCAAACACGTAATGGCTTTTTTAAAATGAGCGTCAGCGCGCCAGAGTCGTTATTTGGGCATTTGCAGTATCCGTCACTATTAACGCAAACATTGTTAAATAATGGTAAAAATAAAAAGCAATCACCTTTACCATCAATTCCTTACACGCCTATTATTAGTCAATTAACACTTGATTATGCAGCGGATATAGCGATTGAACTTGATCAAGAACAGCAAGAAAATAACGTGCAAATATTGCATATACATCCGTTTGGTTATGAGCAATTTTACCCCTCGTCTGTGGCTCGCTATGATAAATTATTTCCAAGTTATACGCAGCCTGGTAATTTACAAATAGGGATTAAAGCAACCCAGTTAACGGGACGCATTACTTTGTTCTTTCATCTGGATGAAAAAGCAACAGGCCATTTAAGTACAAATGGTCATAGCGTTCCATCTCCAGTTCAATGGCATTATTTGAGTAATAATCAATGGCTAAAATTATCTTCCTCTCAAGTACTCAGTGACTCGACTCACCAGTTTTTAACGTCGGGGATCATCACCCTTGATATTCCTTGTGACATTAGTGATCAAAATACTGTCCTAAGCGCTGGTTTATTCTGGTTAAGTGCAACGACAGAGAAAAAACTCACTCATTTTGGCAACTATTTTAGTATCACAACGCATGGCGTCAATGCACTACGTTGCTCAAATCATGATATTAAGACCCTTAAAGCATTACATGATCCACTCAGGGATAATGATAATTGGACGCCATTAGTTGATATTCCTCAGCTAGCAACATTGACACAGAAACGGGCACGCTTTGGTGGGAAAATAGCAGAGGATAAGTTTGATAAACGTCGTATTAGTGAGCGCTTGCGCCATAAGAATAGGGCGCTTTCAGCTTGGGATCATGAACGTATTGTACTTGAGTATTTTCCTGATATTGAATATGTCACCTGTTTAGCTAATACCCGTTTTGGCAAAACGGGTAAATATCCTGGTTATGTATTATTAGTGGTACGTAAAAAAGTAAAACAATGCGCGCATAAATATTGTGATAATTACAAAGTTGGAGCGGATAAAATTGCTCAAATCAAGCAATTTTTGGCAACGAAATGCCCAAGTTTTATTAAGCTCGATGTTTGTGCGCCTGAATATGAAAAAGTGCAAGTGCGCTGTAGTGTGAGTATTGTAGATAGTGGGCAGCAAGGGCTTATCATGCGCCGACTCAATAGTGACATATCAAATTTATTATGCCCTTGGAACCCTCTGGGGCTCAATAAAGGTCTGGGTGAAGCGCTCAATATTAGCCAATTAGAATCAATAATTCGCAAGTTAGATTACCTCCAATTTGTAACCGGTTTTTCCGTCTTACATATAGTGCCATCAAGTAACGCAGAATTGTATCAGCTAAATGACAGTGCAACCTCAACGAAAAATAGCGTACAAGAAGACATGACACTTACTAAAAACACGCACATTGTACCTCACTTTCCATGGCGATTATTAATGCCAGTTGTAGAGCATGCCATTGTGACCACACGTGACATTGAGAACATAACGGCACAACGCACAGGAATATCTGAATTACAGATCAATCATAATTTTATTATTCAGGCTGAGCAGAGCCACAATAAAGAAGGTCAAAATAATGGCTAAACGTAACCGTAGCACGTTAAGAAACTATTTTCGCGCTGGCGCCATGCCAAATGAAGCGCATTTTAACGATTTAATCGATTCAACGTTAAATACCTTAGAGGAAGGTTTTGATAAAACCGTTGAGCAGGGCTTTAAAATATCAGCATTAGATAATAATGCTAATTTAATTACATTTTATCGCGATAGTGCGCCTAATGATGCACTCTGGTCAATGCATTATTACCAACAAAGTGACACCTTGAGCTTCACGGCTGCATTCTCAAATAATGAGCAGGCAAGCATCGACAGTGAGCCTAAGAACGTATTATCACTGAGCCAAGCTGGGCACGTTGGTATTAATAATGCGCAGCCAATGTATCAGCTTGACATTAATGGTACCACAAAAACAGATGGACTTATCGGCAGTGAAATTGCTAAAAAAGCGGCACCAGCTGATGGGAAATGGCATAATATTTCGTCTAAATTAGAAGGTTGTCAGGCCTTTAATGTGGTGCTAGGTGTCGGGGTTAAACGCAGCGGACGTTATGCATTATTGTACGCCACGGCAATGAATACCTGTGATCCCAAAACACGCTTATGGGGGTTGTTAAACTGGAAAAAACCCATTAAAAGTCAGCAGGCTCATTATCGCTCAACAGCAGATAAGCTTAAGTTACGCTGGGTCGCTGCACCAAAATCACCACAGGATGATCCTGCATATCGTCCTTATTATTTACAAGTGAAAAGTAATACCGCGTACAGTAATGATGTTTTTATCCAAGGACATATGACTCAGCTTTGGTTTGACCAATATATGAACAACAGTGTTATTCCAGAGGATAAAGTTGAATAATGCTTAATAAAAGTAAAGTTATCATTCGCCACGATCCCCTTGCTGATCTCTATAGTTATCATAGCTTGCGTCAGCAAGGTATTGCATTAGCACAAGATTATAGTGGCCAAAACTGGACCGATTATAATCAACACGATCCTGGTGTGACGATTTTAGAGCAGCTTTGTTTTGCATTAAGTGATGCAATTTATCGCACTCAATTTGATACCGCTGACTACCTTGTTAACAGTGACAATGAACTGAATTTAGCGCGATTAGGGCTTGCCCCTGCAGAAGATATTTTACCCTGTCGTCCTTGTACGTTGCTTGATTATCAGCAAGCTATTATGGATGCCGTGGTCGAAGTTGAGCAGGTAAAAGTCAGTATTTGTGCAGGATTTAATGGTTTATATAACATTGATATCCAATTGTCAGTGCAAGCACAAATACAGGCAAGTCGACGTGCAAACTTTACAACGATGATCATCAATAAGGTGGCGCGTATCTATGCTAATCTGAGAAATGTGGGTGAAGATGTTGCTAATATACGCATAAATAATTCCTCAAAGATTGCTTTAGTTGTGGATATTGAAGTGGCGATGCAGTGTGATATAAGTGAGGCTCTCGCACAAATATATTATCTGGCGGGGCAATGGTTTCAAGGGTTAGATGAACATCAAGATGCCAGGCTAACCCATGAGGAGCGGCTAAAATCAGGGCAAACACTTGATAAAATATTAGAAGGCCCTGCGACACTGTACAGTAAAGCTAATTATCAAAAAAACAAACATGTTACGCGCCAAGTATCCGCGTTATATACTCGTATTTTAGCGCAACCGCAGGTGCTCGCTATTCACCATTTTAATCTTTTTGAATGCACTGATAATCAAGAGCAAACGTTCGTTTTTGACAGTGAAAATGCATTGCAAAGGGTGGATGAAAACGCCATATTATCAATACCCCAAACAGCAGAAGAAATACATGTTGTCTTTCGCCAACTTGGGCAAGTCAGTCGCTTAAATTTTGCCAGTTTCAATAATCTACTTCAGCAGAAATTATTCAAAAGCACAACATTACGCCATACTCGCCAAGAGGTCAGCTCTTTATATCAACGACCAAAAGGGCAGTATAAAGAGCTCCAACGCTATTATTCCATTCAGCATGATTTTCCTGAAAATTATCGTTTAACGCAGCAAGGGTTATCGGCAAGGGTCGGTAAAGGAGAGCTTGCAAAAATAAAACAATTACGTGGCTACTTAACTATTTTTGACCAATTTTTAGCAAACTTTAATGCCAATATTGCAGGCATAAAAACGTTTTTTTCCATTGATACCAAGAGTGAAGGTAGTTATTACTTTAATTATCTTAATGATCAAAGCATTAAAGGCGTCGAATCACTATATCAAGATAATGCTAAGCAACAATTACAGCAATGCCTTAAAAAATATGATTTATACACAGAGCGAAAATCTCGTGTATTTGATTACTTGTTAGCATTATATGGTGAAACGCTCCCAGACACGCTGTTCACTCGTTTTAGTCACCGTGTGGCGACTATAAAAGCGAAGCAAATCATAGAGCGCAAGGCCAGTTACTTAGCTGATATTGTCTCGTTAACACAGCACCGTGGCGGTGGCTTTGATTATACGCGTCAATTGAACCACAAAAATAGTGGGGGGTTATTTAAGCGCTTAGCATTTCACCTTGGCATCTCAACGGTACACCCTAAACGCCTTACCAGCGCATTACAGCGATTAGGGTTAACTGTTGTTGATGACAGTTATCACGTCGCTTTATTAGTGAACTTATCTGCACATGATAGTACGCGTTTAATCGCCGCGCAACATGTCACTGCAACATTGCAGCTAGATATGGCGTTATATAAGCGCTTAACAACACAAATTAAGGCCTTAAAATCGGGTCATATCGGGCGTGCTTTACTGGTGTATGGGGGTGATATTGAGCGCTATAAATTGCAGGAGAAAAGTGCAACAAAGGGTGAGCGAGGACGCATCAATATTTTATTTAATGGTGCTTACCAGCCCCAAAAATCAACCTTGAATACGCCTTGGTTACCTATAGATAGTGTGGCCAATATTGATAATGCCAACCAATTTCTAGCCTTGTTTATCGCACTTATTAACTACCTCAATGATGGCACACAAGGATTTTATTTACTTGAACATATTTTATTACGTCCACAGCAGCAGTTTACAGAGGAGCACGAAGATAATAAACAACTGTTAAAGCGAGATCAGGGTGACACACAAGACGATTTTTCCTGCCAAATTAGTCTGATATTGCCAAACTTTACCGAGCAAGGTGGTAACCCACAGTTTCAATTAATGGCCCAACAGGTAATAGAAGCGCAATGTCCAGCGCATATATTGGCGAATGTGTATTGGTTAGCCCCGGATGTGATGCACGAATTTGAAGGGTTATATTTTAACTGGTTAAGTCTTCGTAAAAGCAGTATTTACAGCTCAGTGGCGAGCCAAGAAACAGGCGCGCAATTGATGCGTTTTCTCCGCGCTCAACAAAGGCAAAAAGATGATTGAACAGCATTTGATTGATACGCTTAGCATGTCATTTGATTTTGATTGTGCACAAAAAAAACAGCACTTTGAAGGGCAAGCAATAGGCTATGCTAAAACACGTTTATTAGCGGTTATTGAACGTGTTTTTGACCGTTTTAGCCAAACAGATGAGATACTACGCATTGAGACGTTAACGATTGATTTAGGTGATTGCCAATCAGATGATTACCTTAACGATATGGAACGTGCATTAGAGCAATCATTGAGCACACAGTTGCATCAACAATTAATGCATGCTGATCGCGCTGTAGTAAAAAACAGGTTGATAAGTGCAATGAGCACAGTCAGTAACCTTAATAAAATAAGCGCGCAGCAATCACGACAAACGACATTATATTATTATTTAACACGTGGCACATTACCATGGCACAGTGTAAAATCCACCGCGCCCGGCTGGTTAGAGCATGAAGTGACAGCACAAATGGATGCGCTTATCGGTTATTTAAGCACTGCTCAGCACAGTGATGCAGTTGTCGCACGGCGCCTTTTTTATCAATTATCTACGCCGACTATTATCTTATTAATTTCGCGGTTATCCAATGCACGACAGGCCATTTTTTTTGATGTGCTTAAAAGTGATCCGCGCGTATTTAATCACCCAACATTAAAATCCTGTCAAATAAGATGGTGGCAAGCATATGTTGATCAAGGGTTCGCACAATTACCAGAGCAAGACTTGTATCAATACTGGCAGGAATTACTGTTAACGCAATCGCCGTTATTGCTACGTAACTTAAAGCTGCAAGGGGTGCAAGCAGAGAGACGCCAGGCGTTAGTGATATCCTGTGGCGCCACTATTTTCACCGATATATTATGCTTGCTTGAACCAACTGAACATACCTTTGTTAGTGCCTTTATCAAGCATTCGGTTAGCATTGATATGAGCAATGAAAAAACGTTACAAGTGTGTGATAGGGGTAAGCAACAGCATGTCTTATGGTTATTTTCCCTTGATTATTTATTACTCGAACGAGGCAGTGGATTTAACCGGAAAAGCTATCTATTAAGCGTGTTAAAACAGCTCGCCACTCACAATAACAGTGACGAGTTAAGCATATTAACTGTGCTTGAAAATACCTTGAATAAAGCGCCAAAGTATTTAGCTCTTGCCCTACAAATGTTACATGTTGTAGAACAATTAAAAGTACATGTCATGGCGAGTCGTACTGTGAGCGTGCCGTTAACGGCCGATAAAAAAGTACTGCACAGTACGGATCCGCGTAGCAGGCAGTTAAGTCATTATTTTAGTGTAGGTAAACTTGCCTCATTGGTGACTAACTGGCCGAAAATTCGAGTGTTTCCGCCAATATTAATACGCCAATTATTTATGCAACAAGCGCAGATAATAGAAAATGTCATGCAAAACAGTGATCCACAAATGCGTAATGAATTAGTGGCTATATTACAGCCTGAATTGCCCTTTGTAATGGGTAATGTGACAAAAGCATTTCTACAGGTTTGGCATTTTGTGACAGCATTACCAGCATGTCAATTAAGCTATTTTCAGATGAGCGCGCTAAATACGCACACGCTTTGGCGTATAGCCTTAGATTTCTGCGTTGAGCAATTACATACAAGCAGTGTAAAAATGCTTAACCAAGCGTGTTTTTTACAGTATCTTATTCAAAAAGTGTCCTTATTAGTGGCGATAACAGAGCAGCAATGTAGCGAGTTATTACACACAAAAAAAATATTGAGTGCCTGCAATAACGATTTTTATGGGTACTTACAAAAAGCGCTAACCTACTTTGATGTTAAGGCTAGCGCACCTTCTCATCAAAAAAAATTGGCAAGTATCACGCCAATCATTGCACTTACCTATACACAATTAGGAGCCGATGAACAAGCTGCGGTGAGCGCCATGGACGGTTATTTTCAAGTACCCTCTACTGCGCCAGCGGGATCATGGTATAAGCTATTTGTGCAAGCCTTAACGCAGGGGCACAGTGCGCAATTGGCTACTTATTGGCCAACACTTAAATCCTTACAGCCACAGTTATTACAAACATTACTCACGCACTATGGGCAACAAAGTGACATTCGCCAGCGCTGGGCCACGTATTTACATGACAATATACTGGCCGACTTTATTATTTTGCTCCTACCAAACCATTATCAAGAGATCCTGACGACGGTTGATCAATCTTTGCTCTTTGCGCTCGCCCTCGATGATAAATATCATAATATAAGTGAGCAGCCCCGTTTATTAAAAGTCGTCACACAATCGTTACAGGGGCCACCACAAGCGGCAGTGAAACACAGCCTATGGCAGGTAAGTCTTACTTATTTATTAGTGGAGCGTGGCAGTGAGTTTAATAAAAAAAGCTACCTAACCAGTGTATTACGCCAACTTGCAAATCATCACAATGTCGATTATACGTTGCTACTTCATACAATGAGCATACTTTTACAAGCGTTAGCAAGTGCTCAGAATAATGCCTTATTGATGCATATTAAAGCATTAATGCAGGACAAGACACCGCCCCAAAAATCTTTAATCGTGGCCAAAAAGGGAGAGGCGCAACAAGTGTATTATCAACTTTTACAGCGCATTAACAAATCGTCAAACCGGGGGGATGTTATAGAGTCGACACTGAGCACTGAGGTCTTATGGGAACAACTAAAACAGCGTCAGCCTTTGCTCTTACAACGTTTCTTGCAATATGGCTTAAACATGCGTATCGATTGGTGTGTGTTGACTGACGCGCTCAGTATTGAGAGCCTTGCAAAGGTGTTAATACAAGTAATAAGATTAACTAATGGCGCTGTCTATTTGGGGATGGTGAACACGGAAATAGCCTGCGTGCAATTACAAAAAAGTTATCGTTTATTACCATCAGACACGCTTAAACGACAATATATAAGCCATTTATTAACGCAGATGAACTTGAAAAAAACGATGGATGTAGCGGAATATGTTGCAAGGTTAATGGCTAATGAAGTGCATGCTCAGGTGCCACATGAGGCAATGTTGTCCTCAACTATTACGCACTTAAAAAAGAAACTAAAGCAAAGCGCCGTATTACAAGAGGGGCTTGATGTACCATTATTAGCAAGTGATCTGGGCCTTAAAAAAGCGTTAGACGTGCACAGTGTCACGCAAATTATAAACCGTTATATCAGGAAAATAACACAAAACAAAGGACCAGATAGTAGCGTTATTACGCCTGCGTTTATGCAACAAGTGGTTGTCGCCATTGAGTACATGTTACGTTATCAAGTATTATCACTTACCCAATTTATAGCGCAATGCAAGCAATCCCCTGTATTGATAAAAAACGTCATTAAGCATTTACCCGAGCCTTTATTTATACAGTTATTGCGTACTATACAACCTGCGCATGTGCAAAACCTATTGTTATATAGTGAAGCATTAACGCAACTCGCACACTCTTACCTTTATCATAATACGCCTCATAACAAACAAGTTAGCATGGCTGATCTTACCTTTTATCAATATTACTTTTTATTCACCTATGTCACGAAAAACAATACATCACAGAGTGTGGCAGACTTTATTCTGGATTTTAGTAATTATTTAACCCTGCAATTAGGGGAGAGATTTCAAACAGATGCCATTAACACAGTGGCAAATAATAAAATAACACTCAGTACCACTATTAAAACCACACTTATTGCGCATTTAGCGCCTATTCCCCCCCAACAGAAAATTAAAATCATAAAACAACCAATAGCAATGCCGCCACAGAAGGCCGTAAGCATTACCAATAAAGTCTTCGCCGTGGATAACGATAGCCCGCTATTGCCGAGCGAGCCAGATTCGCCACGTTATCTGCAAAAAATAGACATCAATAATGCAGGTTTAGTACTTACGTCAGTATACCTACCACGTTTATTTGATATGTTTTCATTAACGCGTGAACAGGCGTTTATTAATCAAAAGGCGGCCTATAAAGCGGTGCATTTGTTAAATTTTATTGTGCAGGGTGAGGCGCAAGTTAATGAATTTGAGCTCGCGTTAAATAAACTCTTATGTGGTATTGCACTGGCTGAGCCTGTGCCACGAGAGCATGAATTAAGCGCGACCGAAAAAACAAATATTGAAGGAATGCTCCATGGCATGATTAATAATTGGCACGCGTTAGGTAATACGTCGGTAGACGGTCTGCGTGAGACCTTTTTACAACGAAAAGGGCAATTATGGCAAGATGACAAACAATGGCAATTAAACGTTCAAGAAGAGAGCTTTGATATGTTACTTGAACAACTCCCCTGGACATTTTCATTGATAAAGCATGCATGGATGGCTGAGCCACTTTACGTACAATGGCGATAAAAAAGGACGAGATAATGCAACAAACAGTCGGTATATCAAGCAATATGGAAAAAGGTGCAAGATTGCAAGCAAATGCAGATAGCTTAGCACGTGAAATTGCGTGGTTTAGTGAGGTATTAACCTTACAACTACAGATATATTTTGTGCAGGGGGCTGAGTTTGACAATATTTATCAGCTTCCTGCGCCAGTACTGCATGAGGAGGACTCTTGCTATGCAAAGTTTGTGTGTGCCAATAACTTGGATTTTAATCAACGTATTATCCTTATTTTGGCGATAATACCGCATATAAAACCCTATGTATTAGATCCGTTTTTCAGTTTAAACGCAAATTTTGACCGTTGTTATGCAGAATTTGGTGGCAAAGAGGGCGTGCGTCACCGAGGGTTTTTACCCACGGTTGAAACGGCGGTATTTATTTTAGCGGGCGATGATTTAGCTCGTCGCCTGATGGTATTAGCTTGCTTTGAACAGCATACGCCATTAATAAAGCAAAAAGTGCTGCAACTTGATGATTATCATGCCAACGAACCCTTCGCGAGTCATAGCCTTAATATCAGCGAAGAATATTACAAATTATTTACCGAGGGTGCAGAGCATAAACCCAACTACAGCAATCATTTTCCGGCAATACTTATCACCAGTCAGTTAGATTGGCGGGACTTAATACTTGCGCCTGTTGTAATGGATGAAATTGATAAAATAACCACTTGGATAGAGCATGCGCCAACAATTCTGCACAAATGGGGGCTGGATAAATCCCTGAAACCAGGTTATCGGTGTTTATTTTATGGTCCACCGGGAACGGGTAAAACCTTATCGGCAACGTTAATTGGTGGCAAACTTGGCTTAGATGTTTATCGTATTGATCTCTCGTCAATGGTGTCTAAATATATTGGTGAAACGGAGAAAAATCTTGCCAATTTATTTGATCAGGCCCAAAACAAACAGTGGATTTTGTTTTTTGATGAAGCCGATGCTTTGTTTGGCACGCGCTCACAGGGTAGCAGTGCTAACGAACGCCATGCTAACCAACAAGTGGCTTATTTATTACAGCGTATTGAAGACTTCCCTGGGGTGGTGATTTTAGCCACTAATTTAAGGGGCAATATCGATGGCGCTTTTTCGCGACGTTTTCAATCATTAATTTATTTTCCGATGCCCGATGAAGAGCAACGCTTGCAACTCTGGCAAAGCATGCTCAATGGCCATACTGAGCCCGGTGATGATAAACAATTACATGAGATTGCAGTAGATTATGAACTTGCAGGTGGCGCTATCGCAAATGTAGTGCGTTACGCTGCGATTTGTGCATTACAGCACAATAGTGAATATATACAGTATAAAGATATCAAAATAGGCATTAATAAAGAGCTAAAAAAAGAGGGGAAAACGATTTAATGATATATTTCATCGATACATTTTCAGCGCTTGGGACACAGGTGAATACTTGTCTGGCAATGTTCCGTGTAAAGACCGCTAAGCGCTACCTATTTGCTGTGGTTTTACTCGCCATGATGCTACAGACGACACAAGTAAATGCAGCAAATCATGCGCATGCGCAAACAATCCCTATTACCGCGCTTGCCTTCGCTACGCAACCAAGTGCACAGGTACACATTGAACAATTTACACAATGTGAGGTGAAGTTGACGGCGATAATGTGGGACAGTTTTGTACGGGCTAAAATATTTGCTCAGTTAGTGCAACATAATTTAGCCAAGGTATACGCGTATAATAGTTTTTATAAGCAAGATAATATCAATAGGCAGTACCTTAGTGACGGTATATATGGGCAGGTCACTCAGGAATGGCTGAGTTATTTTTGTGCAGAATTTGCACTAAATGAGTTGCCAAACAAAGATATTTCATCAAGTGAGCGCAACCCCAGTTTTGTAGAGCAACTGTTAGAGGGCCTTGTCACGGTGTCTGCGATGACAACCACCTATCCCACTTGGCGTGCCACATTAAGCACGCCTGCTTTTAAAAACTGGGCAAGTGCCCAATATATCGGCTGTGGAACTGACCCAAGTTGTTATGGCTCACCTGAGCAACTTTATGCACTGCTTGACCAATATAACTTACAGCCACATGTGCCTTATCAGCCTAACAGTAGTACGCCAGATTATTATCAGTTAAACAGCGATGATATCGCCTTTTTTAGTGATCATAATACCGCCCTAGAAGCACTAAATGAACTTAAAGAAGCGCGTTATGAAACGCAGCAAGCGCTCAAGCTAGTATACGTGCCATTATTAAGCGTGCTGGGCATTTCATTAGAAACAAATTTGGCCACCTTATTGATCGTAAAAGAAGACATTAGCTCAGACATTCATAGCGATAGCACAGATGATACGCCTGCTATTACGGCAGCGCCTATTTTTGAATTCAGCATTAATCATCAACGTTTAGAGCAACTACTAGCAGAGCGACTTATCCGCCCTGTGAGTGCGCCACAGCTTGAGATAATAAGCACCCTTGAAGGACTTGTTTTTAGGCAAGCCTATTTGTTAAGCGCCTCACTTAAGCGCCACGGCATGACACACATTACGCCAGCCACACAAAAATTAATTTTTTCACATAGCAAAAAAAGCCAAAAACAGCTCCAACTGGCAAAGCCTAACGTGAGACCTGCATTAGCAAAAGCATCTGAAAATTGTGGCTGCTCACCAAATTTGGTGAATATGCATCATATTGGCGAGTTACGGTATGGTTTTATAGCCGATGAAAGTAGCGATGTTACTATCGACTATAGTCAGCTGTCACGTTTAGGTGTTTTTGCTGCCTCCGTCCTTGTAAAAGATGATTCCCATGCGCTTATACTGCCCGCGGGTTGGCATGGCAGCGGGCGTTATTCACGGTTTAGTCTGCTTGCACATAAGCACCGCGTGAAAGTGGATTTAATTATCGCGAACCAGCGTGGCGTTTCTTATCCACCTACACTGTTATCTCCTGGGCTCATTAACGATATTAGTAATGCGCTAAAAAAACCGATACAAGATAATATTATCAATAAGTTAAAGCCTTGGTTAAGCTTTGCAACTTCTCCCTCGCGCACCTTAGCCGACGGTGTTACCTTAGACTTTGATTTAACGCATCTTTCCTCTGCTCACTATGATGACTTTATCGATTTTATCAAACAGCTAAAATGGCGCTTAAATCAATCCACCTCAGACAGTCCATTAAAAAAGCAACTTACTGATATACAATCAGTATTACCTGATGCACTGGCGGGGGTTGCAACGGATGATGCCCTTAATAAAGCGGCTGCGGATGATCGCTATTATCTTAATATGATGGTACCCGTTGACGATCTATTAACGGGACAGGGTTTTTACACTCTGGAGAATTTAATCACCTTAGCACCCCATGTTAATGTCTTTATTATGGTATTTGATCCCATCGTACCGAGCGTGTCCGATTATCCAGCCGCAAGCACAGACGTTTATGAGTCAATGGTCGCATTACGACTGCGTTTGGCTGAGCTCAAATATAGTCAGAATATGGAGCCTTTGTTTAATAAAATGGTACCCTTATTAGCCGGCTTGAGCACTGAGCACAGCGCCAATAACAGCCACCAGTACAGTCATTGGAGTTATCATGGTCAAGCCTCGTGGACGTTGCCAAATAACAATGTTACCGGGCAAGTCATTGCTGCAAATATACTGACGCAGGTACAACAAGGCGATGTTATTCAAGCGCTACATAGCACGGCGAGTTGGGTGTGTGATAATTTATGTCCGCAACGCTGGATTTATCGCACTGTGCTGTTTTGTTTGTTTATCTTAACCCTGTGTTATTTATTTTTTGCTATTTGGTTTTTCCGCCTGCGCGCTTTGTTACGTACTTGGTTATTTATACTGTATAGCGCAGCGGTTGTGGTGTTTTTAATGCTGGTTTTTTCCTGTGATCCCTTTTGGCAAGCTTATCGATTGTTGATGCTGGTCTTTTTTGTATTATTTATTGTAGCAATGGGCTTTATTGCACGCATAGCCCGGGGGAAATCAGGGCGGTTGCCTTAACCATCAGTTGCTTGATTTAATTATAAGAAGGTCTTAGTTAACAGGTGCTTGGAAACCTTTT
>JBAHZV010000001.1:0-10519 GCA_037132845.1 Psychromonas sp. | reverse complement strand
CGCCTTTTTTAAGAGCAAAAGAAAGATCTTGAAATAAGATCCTATCCTCACGAACACAGGTCAATTTTTCACAGCGCAACATCAGTAGCCTAATCTAATAAACGGGCATATTAAGACAACGCATCCTAACTTATCTACTTTAATAAAGATAGGATGATGACTAAATGCGAGGTTATTTTTTATGTAAACTAAGCAGTAATTCAGCTTCAGCATGAGGCAGTTCACATTCAATCATTAGCTCTTCAATTGATGCTCCCAGCTCAACCATTTTAGTGGCACGCGTATAAAGTCTATTTTCTGGCGTTTGAGCAACTATATTCTGCTGATTTTCTTGAGTTTTTTTAATCAGAGACTCTAATTGTCGGATCTTTCTTCCCATGCCTATACTGCCAGAGTGTAATTCAACAAATTGCTGTTTAAAAAGCTCATTACTGGCCAACAGCGATTTTAGCAACACTTCTAAAGCATGATTTTTTTTAGCCAGTTTTATAATTAAAAAATAGCTAAAAGCAAATAAAATAAAGGCTAGCACGAGTGTCAGCCAGGGCAGATATTGTAGATATTGTAGATACATTGTTTACTCGGGTTATAGTAGGCTTAATTCATCCCACTCATCATCACTGAGTAGCTTATTTAAATCAACTAAAATAAGTAATCCATCATCTCGATTAGTCACACCTTGTATAAATTGTGAACTTTCTTCAGTGCCTACATGGGGTGCCACTTCCATTTCAGATTTTTTCAAGTATACAACTTCCGCAACACTATCAACCAAAATGCCGATCACTTGCTTCTCAGCTTCGATTATCACAATACGGCTGTTGTCAGTAATATCAGCAGGCATTAAACCAAAACGAGAGCGTGTATCAATAACAGTAACAACATTACCTCGCAGATTAATGATACCTAAAACATAATCTGGTGCACCAGGCACAGCCGCAATTTCACTGTAACGTAAAATTTCTTGCACCTGCATTACATTGATTCCATAGGTTTCATTTTCTAATTGAAAGGTAACTCTTTGGAATATTTCGTCGTCTGAACTATTTTTATCTCTATTCATAATATTCTCTATCCAATTTTATTGTTAATAAACTTATATTAACGATTAATTATAATTATACCAGCACTAATTTCCATGTACATTCATTCCATTATTCAATAGTTTAACTAATTCCTCAGCATGGATCAGTGCGCACATTTTTTTCTTGACCATGCCTGCTAGCCAAGGGCGTTTTCCTGATGCTGTACGCCATTTTATTTGTGACCGTGACAGAGTTTCAGTGCCAAGTAGTTTTTCACAAGAGAGACCCCACTTGGTTGAACCCAATAATACATAGTGACTATAGTTAAGAGTTTGTGCTGATTGTCCTGTATTGATCCATTTAGCCGTATCAACAATGTTAAACAATGATTCATTATGAGTCATCACGCCAGAAAACCAATCGGGTTTACCAATTAATGAATTAATGGAATCATCAAGATGATAAATTCCCCCTAAATCTGCCAGTGGTACGGCAAACATAAGATCAGACAACTCAAAGAAAAGTACTTGAAAGTTATCTTCTAATTCGATATTTTTCCAATTGTTTTCAGATTTCTGTGGTGTGATATCACTATCGCCTAACGCTTCAGCCTCTGAAAAAACCAAATTTTCAGGCAATATTGGAATATTTAGCTTTACAGGCGCAGGAGCAGTAACCGCTTGCTGGGATTCTTTTTCATTGAGCATCGAATTAAAATAGTTCTGTAATGCTTCATCATTATGGTTTTTCATCTATAAGACTCTATTTGTAACAAATAATTAAGTAACGTTTCATAAGCAAAAGCACCCCGGCAATTATGCGAATACAATGATACGGGAAGATGTTGTAAACTCGCATCTCGAAATTTAGTATCGATAGGAATCACACCATTCCACACTCTGCTGGTATAGGTTTTTTTTAACAACCCCAAGGTATTCAATGAAGCACGTGTACGTTTATCAAACATGGTTGGAATAATGCAATAATTGAAATCTAAATTACGAGATTGCTGCATTATTTGTAGCGTTTTTATCATACGCTCTAACCCTTTGGAAGCTAAAAACTCTGTTTGTACAGGAATGAGAATTTTATCGCAGGCAGCTAAAGCATTCACCATCAGTACACCCAATACCGGCGGACAGTCAATCAAGACCACATCATAATCATCTTCTACAAACAGCAATTGTTTTTTTAAGAAAAGCCCCATACCTTCTTTATCACCTAACACTCTATCTAATGTTGCTAATGCCATAGAAGCAGGAATAAGAGATATATTATCTATCTCCGTTGGTAAAATGACTTGATCTAATTGCGCTTTGTTTTGCGCGGGTTCTTGAAAAAGATCATATAAACTAACCGGAAGGTGGTCAGAATCATACTGTAAATAACTGGTTAATGATGCATGAGGATCAGTATCTACTAATAATACTCGAAAGCCACGGTCAACTAATAATCCCGCTAAAGAGATCACTGTAGTGGTTTTCCCAACCCCGCCTTTTTGATTTGCTACGGTCCAAACTAACAACGCTATTCCTTCCTTGTAGTTATGATTAATCGATCATTAGGTAAATACATTTCACGCATTTCTTGACTATCCTTTTTGATTAAAGAAGGTGCTATAACAGGTTTTTCCTGTGAAGATTTATCTTTGGGTAACTCACTGTTTTTTTCAATGGCGACTACCGCATATTTTGAAATTGCGATAACAACACGTCGGCTCTTTAGCGGGTTAACACGATTATTTTCATTTAAGACTGGTGAATAGCGACCATACGCCTCCACCACCATCCTCTCACCGGATATTCCTTGCCTATTTAATGCATGCAACACACTAAATGCACGCATTCCAGAAAGTTCCCAATTAGAGTAATAAATTTCATTGGCAATACGTTCATTGTCACTGTAACCTCGAATGCGTAATAAATTATTAACTGGTATTAATACTTTAGACAGTTTATTCACTATATTTTTAGCTGAATTTAATAATGTGTGGCTACCCGCCGCATAAAGAATATTTCCGCCCATTTCGATGGTTAGCCAGTCACCATTAAGATCTAATACGATACTTTCTTTACCCAATTCAGCGAGGAATAATTTCTCTAGAGTTGTTTTTATTTGGCCTAAATCGCGCCCTTCTTTTATTGTTTCAACTTCAATTTCAATTTCAGAAAGCACATTGGTGGCTTGATGAGTCATAACATTTGATTTTAAAGCAGGTTTAACATTTTCTACCGTCGTATTACTATCATGGGTTAACACCCCTTCATTATTTGAACTAAATAATGATTTATTAAGTAATTTACTGGCATTTTGAATACTTAACATGACCTCTTTATATTGTTCTTTATCATTCACAGAGACGGCATATAAGACCACAAAAACAGCAAACATAAGGGTCATAAAGTCAGCAAAAGAAACCGTCCAACGATCTAGATTATTGCCCTTTTGCATCTGCATTCGAGAACGAGGACGCATGCGCATTAATATGACGCTCTATTGATATAGCCACTTAAACGCCGTTCCAGTAATAAATTATTATCGCCCTGTGCAATCGCTAATAAACCAATTAAGGTCATCTCTTTATAAAGAGCAACGAATTGATAATGCAGACGAATTTTATTAGCAATGGGTAAGTAGATAAAATTAGCAAAACCCACACCGTAAATAGTTGCAACAAAAGCGACAGCTATACCCGCACCTAATTTGTCAGGTTGATCTAAATAACCCATTGCTTGAATTAATCCGAGAACCGCACCAATAATACCAATTGTTGGACTATATCCCCCCATCGACTCATAAATTTGCGCACTGCGTTCATAGTGCTCACTCTCAAGATCAATATCCTGCTGCAGTATGTCTTGTAAAACCATTTGATCACAACCATCTATCAGCATTGAAAGTCCTTTTTTGGTAAAAGGGTCAAGGACGTTATTTTCCTCTGTCTGCAAGCTAAGTAGACCATGTTGGCGTGATTTTTTTGACCACTTTTGAAGTTGACGAGATTGCTTGAGAATAGATAATTTAGGTGTCGTAAAGATACGAGGCAATAAACTCAGTGCATGCAATAACTGTTTAGTTGATGTTTGTACTAAAATAGCCCCCATTGTCCCACCAAAAACAATTAAAAAAGCGGGTAGATCGAATAATCCTGCTATTGATGAACCATGATAACTTTGTGCAAAAAGGATACTTGTAACAATAATAACAAAACCAAGAAGCCCAAGTTTATTCATGCTTCAGTTCCACCAAAATACGCTTTGCGACTTGATCAAGTGCTAAAGATTCCGTTGCAATTCCAGACGAGGTTACTGCTTGTGGCATGCCATAAACAACACAACTTGCCTCATCTTGAGCCCATATTTCGGCGCCTTTTGCTTTTAACATCCGTGCACCCTCACAGCCATCAGCCCCCATTCCGGTTAATACCACGGCTAATACTTTTTTTCCAAATATTTTAGAAAGAGATGCAAAAGTAATATCAACACTGGGTTTATAGTTAATCTTTGCGCCACTTTCATGGATACGTATTTTTGCATGTCCAGGTCGCCCATCTAATAACATCTGTTTTCCACCTGGCGCAAGGTAAGCACAACCTGGTTTTAAAATATCGCCATCACTTGCTTCTTTCACCGTAATTTTGCAAATACCATTTAATCTATCGGCAAATGCTTTAGTAAAAGTACCGGGCATATGTTGGATGAGTAAGATTGGTAATTTAAAGTTTGCAGGTAATGCAACTAAAACAGTCTGTAGTGCAACCGGTCCACCGGTAGAAGTACCAATGGCGAGCACATCGTAACTTTTCCCCGTTGCTTTAAAAAAGGGAGCGGGTGAGCTATTCGACGAAACAGTTTTGTGAACATCCATTCGTCTTGCAGTAATTTCTTTTCTCTGTGGTTTAGTGGCTAGCCGATTATTTTCATTAAGATTTCTTAATGCAGAGGCAGAAATAGGCGGGTTTGTTTTTTTTATTGGCTCTTTGGCGCTTATTAACTTAGGCCTAACTCTCAAGGTGCGTCGTGAAGCAATTGCTTCAATCCGTTGCTGTAATAATTTACTCGCCTCTTCTTTATCCCGGGCGATATCTTCGAACTTTTTAGGCAGAAAATCAGCAGCTCCGGCTTCGAGTGCATCGAATGTCGCAGTCGCACCTTGATGCGTTAATGATGAAAACATTAAAATCGGCACTGGATGAGTTGCCATGATTTTTCTAACGGCGGTAATGCCATCCATTACAGGCATTTCAATATCCATGGTAACAACATCTGGCCTATATTTCACCACCATATCAATGGCTTCTTGACCATTATTTGCTGTTGCAATAACCTCTAATGCGGGCGATTTATTGACAATTTCACTAACGCGACGTCGAAAAAAACTTGAATCATCAACAACTAAAACTTTTATCGCCATGTTAATCCCTATATTTTATGCGTAATGCTTCAATAAACTTGGTAAATCCAAAATTAATGCTATACCACCGTCGCTGGTGATTGTCGCTCCTGCCATACCAGGCGTACCAGAAAGTAATTTATCAAGCGCTTTTATAACAACTTCTTCTTGTCCTAATAAGGCATCTACAACAAAGGCTACCTGCTGTACACCCAATTGTACAATAACAACATGTCCCACACCTTTGCCTTTTTCAACAGCGGGTTTATTGCGAGCTAACCAATCGCTTAAATAGAATAAAGGTATCGCTCTATCACGGATAACAATGGTAAGTTGGTTATTAACAATATTAGTTTTGCCCAAGTCAAGATGGAAAATTTCATTGACATTAGTCAATGGCAGAGCAAATGTCTGATCAGAGACCATTATCATTAAGGTTGGTAATATGGCTAATGTTAAGGGGACTTTTATCTCTAAGCGCGTACCTTTACCAAGTTCAGAATCAATAGAAATAGTACCGTTTAATTTAGATATCCCCGTTTTGACAACATCCATACCAACACCACGACCAGAGATGTCCGATATTTCTTTTTTTGTTGAAAACCCGGGTGCAAATATAAGCGAGTAAGCTTCTTTATCTGACATACGGTCAGCGCCATCTTGATCTAATATCCCTTTTTCCATGGCGATATTTTTAAGAATTTTAGCATCCATCCCAGCGCCATCATCTTCAATAACCAGTAGGATATGATCTCCCTCTTGTGAGGCAGAGAGCAATACCCTACCCTCTTTATCTTTGCCAGATTGCATGCGTACATCGGGCATTTCGATACCGTGATCAACTGAATTTCTAATTAAATGCACTAAGGGATCAGCAAGTGCTTCAACTAAATTTTTATCTAAATCAGTTTCTTCACCAACCAGTTCAAGGCGAATGTTTTTACCCAAGGTGCGCGCTAAATCTCGAACAATACGAGGAAATTTACCGAATACCTTTTTAATCGGTTGCATCCGCGTTTTCATTACACTGCCTTGAAGATCTCCAGTGACAATATCGAGATTTGCAACCGCTCTTGATATTTCTTCATTGTCAGAGGTTGTTTCAAGACTCACAAGACGATTTCTGACCAATACTAATTCGCCAACCATATTCATGATTTCGTCAAGAGTAGCGGTATCAACACGTACTGTAGGCTCTGCTTTTGCGACTGGTGTTTTAGTTTTAACGGGCGCTTTAGGGGCATTTTTAGCTTTTGGCTGAGAAGGTACTGTTTGTTTAACGGGCACTTTAGGGGCATCAACCACTTTTTTAACACTTTGCGTTTTTGCAACAGGAAGAATCGGCGCAGTAACCGTCGCACTTTGAGCACTTTTTCCTGAGCCATGTAATTCATCTAATAAAGATTCAAATTCATCATCAGAGATCTCATTGCTATTGCTGCTTGCAACCACCGTAGCAGTTTCTTCTTTAGCGCTGATGCTATGTGCGCCTTTGCCATGTAATTCATCTAATAAAGATTCAAATTCATCATCACCAATTTCATCAATCGATGTTGATGGCACGGATGGAGTCGGAGGTGGTGTAGGTGATGGCGTATTTTGTCCTGAGCCATGTAACTCATCTAATAAAGATTCAAACTCATCTTCACTTATCTCAGCATTCTCTTGCGTAGCAGGTTTTGCTTCAATCAGAGATCCAGATTGGGCATGTAATTCATCTAATAACGCATCAAATTCTAAATCATCGATGTCTTCACTTACTGATTCACTGACCGCGGTGTCTTCTACAATGGGCGCAGGGGTTTTTATGGCGCTTTCTTGTGATTCAGGTTTACTTAAACGATGCAGTTCAGCAACGATATTAGCCGGAGCGGCCTGCATTTCTTCACCATTTTGTACGGCTTCAAACTGCACATTAATCACATCAAGAGCAGCTAAAATAGTATCCATCAATGATGCGCTAACGCTACGATTATTTTGACGTAAGCAGTCAAATACATTTTCGGCGCCGTGGCATATTTCAACGAGTTCTGTCAACGAGAGGAAACCTGCACCACCTTTTACAGTATGAAATCCACGGAAAATGGCATTCAGTAACTCTGTATCATTAGGATTATTTTCTAATTCAACCAACTGTTCAGATAACAGTTCTAAAATTTCTCCTGCTTCGACTAAAAAGTCCTGCAGAATCTCTTCATCTACTTCGAATGTCATTTTATATTCCCTTAAAATCCCAAACTAGAAAGTAAATCATCAACATCATCTTGGCCATTTACAACATCATCACGCTCTTCAGCATTCATGATAGGACCTTCTGCTTCAATACCTTGCACGGTATTTTTTTGTGACGATTTGTCTGGCTCTGAGAGAGCCTCTCCGTTGCTACAAACGGTTAAAATATTCACTAACTTTGATTCGATCTCTTGTACTAAATCTATGACACGGCGAATCATCTGCCCAGTTAAATCTTGAAAATCCTGAGCCATTAATATATCTGTTAACGAGCCTCGCAACTTAAGCGCATTAGAAGATGAATCTTCAATTAATCCATTAATCTGATGACAAAGTATTTTAAAGTCACCAATCGCAATATCGCGGTTCATTAATCCTTGCCAGCTCGGCCTAACCGCTTCAAGATCAACAATTAATTTATCTGCAATAGGCAAACAATCATCAACAGCATCCATGGTTTTATTGGCTGCTTTATCAGTCATTTCGATAACATAATTAAGACGTTCTTTAGCATCAGGGATCTCGTTATCAGTCATATCCATTAAACGAGTATCATTTTGAAAGTTCAATATTGAATCATGTAAGCCACGTGTTAACTCACCAACTTTATCAAAAACGCTATCGTTACTTAATGGCATTTCATTCGCACTACTAATTATTTCATTTGCGGCCGTAATCTCTTTTGCTTCTAGGTGCGCGACAATCGCCTTAGCTTGCAAGAGCGAGAGGAGTGGCACTGTTTGTTCTGCCATAAAATGCCCCTTTAACCTAAACGCTCAAAGACTTTATCTAATTTTTCTTTTAATGTACCAGCTGTAAAAGGTTTAACAATATAACCATTTACACCCGCTTGAGCAGCTTCGATTATTTGCTCTCGTTTTGCTTCTGCGGTTACCATTAAAACTGGAAGATGTTTTAATTTAGGATCTTTTCTGATCTCTTTTAATAGATCAATTCCTTGCATAATTGGCATATTCCAATCTGTTACAACGAATTCAAATCCCCCCTCTTTAAGCATCGGAAGTGCTGTATTGCCATCATCTGCTTCGAAGGTATTTGTAAAACCAAGATCTCGTAATAAATTCTTGATAATTCTTCGCATTGTTGAAAAATCATCAACAATTAACACTTTCATATTTCTATCCAAAACGTTCCCCTCAATAAAAACTCATTTTTTCTTATCTATTTGAAATAATTATAATTAAACATCAAAAAAGGTATAATTAATAGCTTTAACTTTTATTATTTTTAATCCAGCGTGACTTACTTTTTAACAAAAGTGCTAAACAACGTATATCTACGCTGATTGTGCTTTTGATTTCAAACGATGTAATGCTTGAGTATGAATCTGGCTCACACGTGATTCACTGACATCTAACACCAAACCTATCTCTTTTAAATTTAATTCTTCGTCATAATAAAGTGATAATACCAGTGCTTCTCGTGACGGTAATTCTTTTATCATCCTGACCAGTTTATCCGAAAACTGCGCTTCACTTACTTCGTGAAAAACACAGTCATGATGATGCTGTCCATGACTTAAAGCTTCTTCTGAATTAGCAAGATCTTCATACGCAACCAATTTGGCACAATTAACATCACGCAACATATGCTGGTATTCCACCAAAGTTAATGACAATTGTTTAGCTATCTCTATATCTTTAGCGTCTTCTCCAGTGCGTTTTTCTACTGTAAATATTGCACTGGCAATGCTACGACTATTTTTATGTACTGAACGAGGAACCCAATCACCGCGACGCATATCATCGAGCATCGCACCACGAATACGAATACCAGCAAAAGTTTCAAAGCTTGCACCTTTGCTCGTATCAAAGTTACGAGCAGCTTCCAGCAGACCAATCATACCGGACTGAATAAGATCATCGACAAGCACATTCGCCGGTAACCTGGCCAGTAAGTGGTAAGCTATTTTTTGAACCAATGTTGTATTGCGTTCAACTAGCTCGGCGCTATTATTATAATAACCCGTTGTTTTTATCACCTATTTATTCTCATCTGCGTTATTGAGCAGAAGTTTTTCAATAAAGAATTCTAAGTGTCCCCCTGGCTGATGTGGAATTGGCCAGTCGCAAGCTCTATTGGCTAATGCTTTAAAAGCCAAAGAAGCAGGTGTTTTAGGAAAAGCTTGCACAACTACTTTCTGTTTTCGCACCGCTTGGCGTACATTGCCATCAAATGGGATACAAGCAACAAGCTCTAATGAAGCATCTAAAAAACGATCTGTCACACGCGTTAATTTAGTAAATAGATCTTGCCCTTCGCGCAAACTACGTACCATATTTGCAACAATTTTAAATTTATAGACACCATTTTGCTTACTTAATATCTTAATGAGCGCATAGGCATCCGTTATTGATGTTGGTTCATCACATACAACCATCACCACATCTTGTGCGGCTTGCGCAAAACTGACCACCATATTAGAAATGCCAGCGGCAGTATCAATCAATAACATATCGATAGGCGTTTGCAGTGAACTAAATGCTTGTATTAATCCTGCATGTTCAATATCTGTCAACTCCACCATTGATTGAGTGCCTGATGTTGCAGGAATAATCATGATGCCATCAGGACCTTCTACAATCACTTCATCTAAAGTACATTCACCAGACAATACGTGGGAAAGGTTTTTTGTCACCCGAATCCCCAGTAAAACATCGACATTTGCAAGCCCTAAATCTGCATCTAATACCAACACGCGTTTACCGCGCTGGGCAAGAGAAACAGCCATGTTAAGCGTGACATTGGTTTTACCAACGCCACCTTTACCGCCGGTGATAGCAACTACTTTCACTTGGTTGTTGGTCATTTTTCTTAACCCACTCGCTTGGTCTGAAATCATATTATAC
>JBAHZV010000040.1:0-5417 GCA_037132845.1 Psychromonas sp. | reverse complement strand
TGCAACAACAAAAGTTTGCACCACAAAAACTGAGATAGTACCAATTGCAATACCAATTAATAACTGCTGCAATATAATTAATGCACTTGCAAAAGAAAACAGCTCTATGTTCATTGGAGCGGCAGGAAGAACAGGAAACACCGCAACGGTGATCGCAAAAGCATAAAATAAGCGCACCCGTTGCGGTGTTGTACGAGAGCCGATAGCCACCATTACCATCAACATAGCCGCAATACGGGTAAACGACCAGAGATAAGTCGCAATCCAATTCATTATTAATTCAGCGGAAAACTCCACCGTTAACCAACAACTTGTGGGATTTGATCAATCATAGAGATAAAAAACTCCATCAACTTTCCCATTCCCCAATGGGCACCATAACCCAAAGAGACTAAGGTCATAATTAGGCGTGGTAAAAAACTCAGTGTTTGTTCGTTGATAGAAGTAGCCGCTTGGAAAACCGCCACCACTAAACCAACCAATAGACTTGGAACGATAACTGCGGAAACCAGTAATAAAACGGTCCATAAAGCTTGTTGGAAAATATTTACAAATACTTCGGGTTCCATTGCATCTCCTACAGCAAACCAAAACTGTTTGCCAGACTACCCATGATTAAATTCCAGCCATCAACCAAAACAAATAACATTAATTTAAAAGGCAATGAAACAATCATCGGTGATAACATCATCATCCCCATTGCCATTAAGATACTTGCCACCACTAAGTCAATGATTAAAAATGGGATAAAAATCATAAAGCCAATTTGAAAAGCCGTTTTTAATTCACTGGTCACAAAAGCGGGGATCAACACGGTAATAGGAACATCTTCAGGCGAGTCTACTTGTATATCTGCGATTTCTAAAAAGGTTTCTAAATCTTTTAAACGTGTCTGAGAAAGCATAAATTCCATCATGGGTTTTTTGCCAACCTCTAATGCCTCACTAATAGGCATACTTTCATTGAGGTAGGGTTGTAGTGCATGTTCATTAATTTTATCAAAAACCGGTGTCATAATAAAAAAAGTTAAGAACAATGCAATGCCATTAATAACTTGATTAGAGGGAGTTTGTTGTAATCCTAGCGCTTGCCTTAAAATCGACATGACCACCACAATACGGGTAAAAGAAGTCATTAAAACCAGCATTGCAGGCAAAAAGCTTAGCGCAGTCATAAACGCTAAGACTTGTAATGTCACACTGTATTCTTGATCGCCACTTGCATTGGTTGTCACCGTGACAGCAGACAATGTTCCAGGGTCTGCAAATAAGGAAGGTGATATAAAAAGTAACGATAATGAGAACAATAAAAGTAGTTTATTCATTGCGTTTGGTACTTATTTTTGAGAGTAAGGTAGCAAAAGGAGTTGATGCTTGTTCAGTTTTAACTTCATCACTCTCATTTTCACAAATCGGCAGGGTGTCTAATAAGCTAATATTTTGCTCTGTTACCCCCAGTAGATAACGCTTTTTATTAACCTCAATAATTTGCACTTGCCCTTTGCTGGTAAGCGCCTGTCGAGCAAGGACTTTAATGGCGGAGTGGTTTTTATGGTTGCGTATTAAATTACTTTTTTTTATTAAAAAGGCAAAAACAAAAATACACAACAGGACTAATAATAACGAGGCCACCAGACTACCAATCGCTAACTCTGGTGGTGATTTAAAGACCTCATCAGCCCAACTAGTCACCGGAAAAAACACCATAACAAGCACGCTAATATAATTCATTTTAATTTCTTAATTCGTTCTGTTTGGCTGATAACATCAGTTAAACGAATACCAAACTTATCATTAACAACAACGACTTCGCCATGTGCAATGAGTGTTCCATTCACTAAAACATCCAGAGGTTCGCCAGCAATGCGCTCTAATTCTACGACTGAACCTTGGTTTAACTGTAATAAATTACGAATATTGATTTTACTGCGCCCTACTTCCATAGAGATAGTAACGGGTATGTCTAAAATACTATCTAAACGAGCATGCTCTTCAACAGTAATTGGTGCAGCGGTATCTTTTAATTCATCAAGCTCGACATTGTCAAATTCATCCCCTTCCGAATCACCTGACTCCTCTAACGCAGCAGCCCATTCGTCAGCCATATCTTGCTCTGTGCTCATAACTCTTTTCCTATCGTTTAACTATTTATCAAGCTCTATTAAAGCACTTAATTGAAGTTGTTTATTTTGTACTTCAGGACGCTCAATACGAGATGTTATTTTAAGCGCTAAATTATCATTTCTTTTGCCAAGTCTTGCTCTGAACGTTGGCAGACCTTCCACTGATACGAGCATTGTTTCTGGCAAATCAATGGGAATAATGTCTCCGGCTTGCCAGCCCATCATGTCACGTAATGGCATTTCTTTTTGTAACAATTGAGCTGAAAAATCAACCTTCACATCCATAATTTCATCTTCTAACGCTTGATTCCAGCGCTGATCAGTATCTTCTTTATCACTTTGAACGCCGGCATCAAGTAGCTCACGAATAGGCTCCAACATTGAATAAGGCATAGCAATATGGAAATCTCCACCACCACCATCTAATTCAATATGAAAAGAGTTAACCACAATGACTTCAGTGGGGCTGATAATATTAGCCATCGCTGGATTTACTTCAGAATCAAGATATTCAAATTCAGCTTGCATCACTGGCGCCCAGGCATCACGATAATCTTCAAAAATTATTTTTAATAACATTTGAATAATACGACGCTCAGTCGGTGTAAATTCACGCCCTTCAATTTTGGCATGATGGCGACCATCACCACCAAAGAAGTTTTCTACCAATATAAAAACTAAGCGCGCTTCCATGGTTACCAAAGCGGTGCCTTTTAAAGGGCGGAAACGCACCATATTGAGACTAGTTGGTACAAATAAAGTATGGACATATTCACCAAATTTCAGCATCTGTACGCCATTGATCGAAACCTCTGCAGTATGGCGTAACATGTTAAACAAACTGATCCGTAAATGACGAGCAAACCGTTCATTGACCAACTCCAACGTTGGCATACGACCACGCACAATACGATCTTGTGATGAAAAATCAAAGTGGAGAACAGGTTCATTATTACCTTTACCTGAACTATCATCTTCACTTTCAACAACATCATCCTCAACATCATCAACACCATGCAGTAGCGCATCAATTTCGTCTTGGGATAATAGATCTGCCATAAAAAACCTTTCTAATTAAAAAACAGGATGATCACTGTAAAACAAAACCAGTGAATAAAACCGTATCGATAAGTGCTTCACCTTCTAGTTTTTGGGTTGCTTCATTAAGCGCTTCGAGGGCAGCTTCTCTTAATTGGTCTTTACCTTCGGGGTTACGCAGTTGAGGAGCCGTAGCGGCACCAAATATACGCACTAATGTCCCCTCTAATAACGGAATATGTTTTTTAGCTAAAGCCACATTTCCAGTGCCACGTACCAGTAGCTGTACTTTAATTTGCACTAATCGATCACGATCACCATCCATGACGTTAAAAACAAAAGGTCGGGGCATCGCAACATAACTTGCCCCAGAGTAATTCACAGACTCTTCAGCAGGTTGCTTTTCTGCGCTTTCATCACTATCGCCACTCGATAAGAAAAAATAAGCGCCCGCGCCTCCGCCCCCTAAAATAAGTAAGGCCGCAATGATAATGATAATTAACTTTTTCTTACCCGCGCCTTTAGTTGATCCACCTTCGTCAAGCGATAACTCTTCATCAGCCATTTGTATCATCCTATTTATATTATGAAAAATGTAATGTAGCTGATTTTAATGCATATTAGTCACAAATTCATAGTATTTATGCATAAAAATCAATTCCTTGAGCAGAGAGTGGTATTTTTGTACTAATCCAGTCACTTTGTTCCTCTAAAAATGAATTTTGTTCACTTCCTCTTTCTTGCCTCGTGGTCGTTTCAGTGTGCGTATTTTGTGAGTTAGATTGCTGTTGTTTGCTTTGTTGCTCAACAGTGGCCTCACCTAAACTCACTCCCTGTTGCTCCAATTGTTCACGTAATCTTGGTAAGTGCTGTTCGATAATATCACGACTTTGACTAACTTGCGTTTGAATTGCCACTTGCACTTGATCTTGATGCATCTGTAATTTAATCAGCAAAGAACCTAATTCGGCGGGATCAAGTCGAATCGTGACCTCCTGCTTACCTTGATTAATCATCATCATGATCTTTTCTCCCATCACAGCGGCTGCATTTTTTTCTTGTAATTCAATAGGCTGTTGCAGTGCGGTAGATTGCATTAAGCTAGTAGTATTCGTCATTGTTTTATTTAACAGCTTTTCAGATGAGCTATTGGTTTGTCCCATCGATGTTAGGCTATTACTTTCTTGGTTGTTATTTATAGAAACTTTATCAGGGTCCTGATGTAAAGAAGCAAACATATTATCTAGCTTATGGCTCTGACGTAAGCTTGCATCCGTAGCACTTTTTTCTAGCTCATTGTTTATGATATTTTCAGCACTTAATGGCGTAAATTTGTTTATTTCTGCCGACATTTTTTTTGATTCTTTTAACATGACATCAGAGTCATTTACAGTAAAGTTAGCGTTAGCCATTTTTATAAATTCAGGTTTATCACCATTTCTATTCGCTGTAACTTTAGTATCGGTTGTTTCAGCCATCTCTATGTGCGCTAAAATAGGGCTTTTTGTACTTTTATCCAATGCAGAAGCAGGTTTAAGTGTGACATCGTTTAGTACAACATCTACATCAGATTCTTCATTAATGTGTCCATTTGCAGTTGAAAATAATTCCGGAGCAGGACTTTTTTGCAAGGATTCATCTTCTAAAGAGAACGCTTCATGCTCTTGTAGATCAAAAATATCTGTTTCAAGGTTCTCAACTTCCTCTTTTGCGAGCGCAGGCACTTTTAAATCTACATTGTTAAAGAGCAATTCATCTTGATTATTTGATTCTAAATCCATCGCTTCAATGCTTAAGTTTTCTTGATTACTCATTTCTGAGTCAGTGCCATCAAAGTTCAACTCATCTTGATTCATTATTTCTAAATCAACCTGTTTGTTATCAATATTTTCTAAGGTAACATTTTCTATTCCAGTATTTTTTGGCTCTAGACTATTATCCGCATGAATAAGTGCTTCTTCAGGTAGCAATGATTGAGATTCTATCATTGCACTTGATTGCAGATCTAACTCCTGCTGTGTTTCACCATCAATGAAACTTTCAAGCACATTAGAGAAACGTAGTGAATCCTTTACGAGGATTTCATTTTCATCAACACTTTTTCCAACATCAGTAATGTTACTGGCATTATTTAACTCTTTTTTCGATATATCCGTTGGAGTTGTTGATAATATTGATTGCATAATGAACTCTCTTTTTGAAGGTAGTTATTGCCGTTAATCTCTATTTTGGCGGCGTTATTAAAATAGTAAGCAAG
>JBAHZV010000093.1:0-24850 GCA_037132845.1 Psychromonas sp. | reverse complement strand
GAAACATTAGGCAGTGTGGCGGGTAATTTGGCGGTCTCTGCCAGTAAAGTGTGTGTGGGTTTAGAGGTTAATGCCAACCACATACGTCGTGTCAAAAAAGGCATTGTCACCGCGACGGCAAAAGCAGTGCAATTGAGCCGTAATATACAAGTATGGCAAATAGAAATAAAAAACGACAAAGCGCAATTAATTTGTACGTCGCGTTTAACGCTGGCAGTGATTGATCGCCCTCAATAAATTTAAAGGATCAATCGTTTGATATAGACGCTTATTGATCTTTTTCGATAAATAGAAAGAGAAATATTATGATAAAAATTGGTACTTATAACGAACTTGAGATCATCAAACAGGTTGATTTTGGTTTTTACCTCGATGGTTTTGAAGAGGGAGAGATATTATTACCACGGCGTTACTGTACTGATCAAATGAAGATTGGTGATCTTATTAATGTGTTTTTATACTTTGACTCAGAAGATCGCTTAATTGCCACAACGCAACGTGCTAAAGCTGAAGTCAATAAATTCGTTTCATTGAAAGTCATTGATACTAATCGTGCTGGTGCCTTTCTTGATTGGGGTTTGCCTAAAGATTTATTAGTCCCTTTCAATCAACAAAAAATTCCCATGAAAGAAGGTTACGGTTACATTGTTTATGTTTATCAAGATGATATCAGTGAGCGTTTAGTCGCTTCTTCAAAACTTGATCGCTTTTTAGATAATGAGCCTGCAGATTACAGTGTGGGTGATAAAGTTGACCTGTTAATTGCGGATAAAACGGAGTTAGGTTTTAAAGCGATTATTAATAATAAACACTGGGGGGTCTTGTTTGAGAGTGAAGTGTTTGGTGAGATGGGCATTGGTAAACAGTGCAAAGGTTACATCAAGCAAGTGCGTGAAGACGGTAAATTAGATGTTGGTTTAACCAAAGTCGGTTATGCCAAGGTAGATGCATTAGCGGAACGTATTTTACAAAGCTTAAAACAGAATCAAGGCTTTTTACCCTTACACGATAAAAGTCGTCCTGAACAAATAGCTAAAATTTTAAAAATGAGTAAAGCAAACTTTAAAAAGTCAATTGGTCAGTTATATCGTAAAAAATTAATCTCTATCGAAGATAATGGTATTCGTATCAATGAATAGCGTGCAAACAATATAAAACAGTGATATTTTATACAATATTTACATTTAACTTATGAGCGACTTTATGATCAAAAAATGTTTATTTCCAGCAGCAGGTTACGGAACACGCTTCTTGCCCGCCACTAAATCCATGCCTAAAGAAATGATGCCTCTGGTGAACAAACCGCTGATTGAATTTGGTGTGGATGAAGCATTAGAAGCGGGCATGACGGGGATGTGTATTGTCACGGGTCGTGGTAAACATTCGTTAATGGATCACTTTGATATCAATTACGAGTTAGAGCATCAAATAAGTGGTACCGCTAAAGAAGACAAGCTTAAAGATATTCGCGCTATCATGGAAAGCGCCCGTTTTACTTTTATCCGTCAGCGTGAAATGAAGGGATTAGGACACGCCATTTTAACGGGTAAAGAGTTGATTGGTGATGAACCCTTTGCCGTTATTTTAGCCGATGATTTGTGTGTCAAAGACGGTGCTGAAAAAGGCGTATTATCACAGATGGTTGCGTTATATAAACAGTTCCGTTGTTCGATTGTGGCGGTTGAAGAAGTGCCAGAAGATGAAATTCACAAATACGGTGTTATCAAAGGTGAGATGATAAAAGATGATATTTATCGAGTTGATGATATGGTTGAAAAACCTGAGCCAGGTACTGCGCCAAGTAATCTCGCTATTATCGGTCGTTATATTTTAACGCCTGACATCTTTGATATTCTAATGAATACCGCCCCAGGAAAAGCCGGAGAGATTCAAATCACCGATGCGTTATTAGAACAAGCTAAAACGGGTTGTGTATTAGCCTATAAATTTAAAGGTAGACGTTTTGACTGTGGTAGTGTGCCGGGTTATATCGAAGCCACTAACTTTGTTTATGAAAATATGTATGAAGAATAAATAGCGCCACAAGCGATACTATGAATTGTTAATAAAGCCCGCATTTGTCGGGCTTTATTGTATGTAAGACAGTAAGTAAAGCTTTCAGCTTTCAGCTTTCAGCTTTCAGCTTTCAGCTTTCAGCTATCAGCTATCAGCTTTCAGCTTTCAGCTTTCAGCTATCAGCTTTCAGCTATCAGCTTTCAGCTAACTACGAGTAGCCATGCTTTCACCGCCAGCTTGTTTTAGCTATCAGTTTTTAGCTTTCAGCTAACTACGAGTAGCCATGCTTTCACCGACAGCCGACAGCCGACAGCTTATTTTTCTTCTACTGACAGCTTTTTTAGCCATCAGTTTTTAGCTTCCAGCTAACTACGAGTAGCCATGCTTTTACCGACAGCCGATAGCTTATTTTTCTTCTACTGACAGCTTGTTTTTTTTACTGAAGGCTTGTTTTCCCCGTTACATTATCCGTTGCCCCGGCTTTGCGCCATCATCTGGGTTTATAATATGTATTTCTTTACCGCCCGGGCCGGCGGCTAATACCATGCCCTCTGATAAGCCAAACTTCATTTGTCGTGGGGCAAGGTTCGCGACCATTACCGTTAGCTTACCTTGCAAGTCTTCAGGGTTATAAGCTGATTTTATGCCAGAAAAGACGGTGCGCGTTTCACCCCCAATATCAAGGGTTAATTTTAGTAGTTTGTTGGCTTTTGGCACATGCTCTGCTTTGGTGATTAATGCGACACGTAAGTCTATTTTAGCAAAAGTATCAAAATCAATTTCAGCTGCCAGTGGTTCTTTATCAAGCTCTGATTTTGATGCTTCCAGCTCGGCTGCGATAACCGCCGCTTTAGCTGCTTTATCCGCTTCAATGCTGTCTTTTGATGACTCGACCATGGCTTCCACTTTTTTGCTATCAATACGTTGGAATAACGCTTTAAATTTGTTGATTTTATGCCCAGATAGTGGCGTTTGAATGATTTGCCAATCGAGTGTTTCAGCCAGAAACTCTTCACTGCGTGCCGTCAATTTTGGCATGATAGGTTTTAAGTAAGTCATTAATACGCGGAACAGGTTAATACCCATTGAGCAGATTTCTTGAACCTCTACTGCTTTACCTTCTACTTTAGCAAGTGCCCAAGGTGCTTGGTCATCGATATATTTGTTCGCAATGTCAGCAAGGCCCATGATTTCACGAATGGCGCGTGCAAACTCACGTTTTTCAAATAACGTGGCGATGGACTCGCCCGCATCAACAAATTGTTGGTATAACGCTGGCTCAGAAACATTATCTGATAATTGCCCATCATATTTTTTAGCAATAAAACCTGCTGTACGAGATGCTAAATTAACTAACTTATTAACCACATCGGTATTAACGCGTTGTGTAAAGTCTTCTAAGTTAAGATCTAAATCATCAATTTTACTGGTTAGTTTAGCTGCATAATAATAACGTAAACATTCGGGATCTAAGTTTTCAAGGTAAGTACTTGCCTTGATAAATGTGCCTTTAGATTTCGACATTTTAGCGCCATTAACGGTCACGTAACCATGTACATGAACCGCTGTTGGTTTACGGAAACCCGCGCCTTCTAATACTGCTGGCCAAAACAGACTGTGGAAGTTCACAATGTCTTTACCAATAAAGTGATATAACTCAGTGTCGCTGTTTAGTTTCCAGTATTCATCAAAGTCTAACCCGTCAGTTCTATCACAGAGGTTTTTGAAGCTACCCATGTAACCAATGGGCGCATCTAACCAAACGTAAAAGTATTTACCGGGTGCATCAGGGATTTCAAAACCAAAGTAAGGTGCATCACGCGTGATGTCCCATTGTTTAAGACCAAATTCAAACCATTCTGCGACTTTATTTGCCATTTCTGTTTGCAAGGCACCAGACTTTGTCCAAACCTTTAACATATCTTCAAACTGTGGAAGATCAAAGAAGAAGTGCTCTGTCTCTTTCATTATCGGCGTTGCGCCAGAAACGGCAGATTTAGGGTTCAGCATCTCTGTTGGGCTATAGGTTGCGCCACAATTATCACAGTTATCACCGTACTGATCTTCAGACTTACACTTAGGACAGGTTCCTTTGACAAAACGATCCGGTAGAAACATCTCTTTTTCGGGATCAAAAAGTTGTGATATTACTTTGGTCTTGATAAAACCATTATCACGTAAAGTCAGGTAAATTTTTGAAGAGAGTGCTTTGTTTTCTTCACTGTGTGTTGAGTGATAGTTATCAAAACTGATATCAAACGCACTGAAATCACTGATATGTGAGGCTTTAATATCGTTAATCATCTGCTCAGGCGTAATGCCCATTTCATTGGCTTTAAGCATAATAGGTGTACCGTGCGCATCATCGGCACAGATAAAGTGAACTTTATTGCCACGCAGTCGTTGAAAACGAACCCAAATATCGGCTTGTACATGCTCTAACATGTGCCCTAAATGTATTGGACCGTTAGCGTAGGGAAGTGCGCAGGTAACAAGGATTTTACGATCTTGAGTTGCCATTTTGTGATTATTCCTATTTATGCAGTAAACTATTTTTTAGGGAACTAATTCTACCTAATTCATCACTTAAAACCTACCCTTAAATTAGGTCTGAAAGGGTGTTATTAACGCCGAACGTTGCCATGAAGACCTCTTTATAGCGGGTAATAAATATTTTAAGCGATAAATGATGCTAAACTTATTTTCTGCTATTTTTCCATTTAGGATGATTATGTTATTTAAAAAAGTCAGCAAGTTTGAAAAGGTAATGGCATTACTGAGTAATTTAGAGAATGTGCTTATCATTAAAAAATTACAGCAGGATAAGCGTTGCCATTTTGATGAACAATCCGCCACATTAACAATCAACCTGCCTTTTTATGCCCCTCATTGGCTGGTTGCATTACAGAAAAATAATAGCGCTAAAATTGAAGCCTTGTTAGGTAAAAAACTCAACTGGGTTATTCATCATGATATACCTGCATTGCAAAGTAGCTGCAGTACGACATGCTTAGACAAAATAAAAAACATTATCGTTGTTGCATCTGGAAAGGGAGGAGTTGGCAAGTCAACGGTGAGTGTTAACCTCGCGGTTGCTTTAGCAAAAAATGGCGCTAAAGTTGGAATATTAGATGCCGATATTTATGGTCCTTCGATCCCTACCTTACTGGGTGTTAAAGGCATCACGCCAAGCAGTGCGGACGGTAAATTAATGTCGCCAATTGAGGCACATGGTATCGTTTGTAATAGCATTGGTTTTTTAGTGGCAGAAGAAGATGCAATGATTTGGCGTGGTCCGATGGCCAGTAAAGCATTGCAACAGGTATTAAACGAAACCGCGTGGCCTGAGCTTGATTATTTAATTGTGGATATGCCACCCGGTACCGGAGATATTCAACTTACTATGTCACAACACGTGCCAGTGAGTAGCGCGATTATTGTGACTACGCCACAAGATGTGGCCTTAATTGATGCCAAAAAAGGCATTACTATGTTTAACAAAGTGGACACGCATATTTCAGGCATTGTTGAAAATATGAGTCTGTTTACCTGTTCACAATGTGGTCACCAAGAAGCGATATTTGGCACTGGAGGAGGAGAAGCGTTAGCACAACAGTTTGAACTGCCTTTTTTAGGGCGATTACCGTTGCATATTAATTACCGCCAAGACAGTGATGAAGGTTTTCCAACGGTAAGTAAAGCAAAATCCCCTACATTAGTTGAACCCTACTTGATGTTAGCTGAGACGTTAGCGATTAATTTATACCAAGATTTACAAGTCGCGAGTCAGAAAATAAATATAATGGAACTTAAATAGTTAAAACAAAGGCTTGAAGGCTTGAAGGCTTGAACGCTTGAAGGCCTGAATGCTTGAAGGAACAACCGCTTTCCAGCCTTTGAGCTTTATAGCCTTATAGCTTGAATGCTTTAGAGCTTGAATGCTTGAAGGAACAACCGCTTTCCAGCCTTTGAGCCTTTGAGCCTTATAGCCTTATAGCCTTATAGCTTGAATGCTTTAGAGCTTGAATGCTTGAAGGAACAACTGCTTTCCAGCCTTTAAGCTTTTATAGCTTGAATGCTTTAGAGCTTGAATGCTTGAAGGAACAACCGCTTTCCAGCCTTTGAGCTTTATAGCCTTTTTAAGTGCTTGAAGGATTAAACGCTTGAATGCTTTAGAGCTTGAATGCTTGAAGGAACAACTGCTTTCCAGCCTTTGAGCTTTATAGCCTTATAGCCTTTTTTAATGCTTTCCAGCCTTTAAGCTTTATAGCATCTTTTTGCATTTTTTAGCATTTTTGTTGAGTGGTGGAGCTATGCGGGATCGAACCGCAGACCTCTTCGCTGCCAGCGAAGCGCTCTCCCAGCTGAGCTATAGCCCCATCGTATGGATATGATGGTGTAAAATATCAGAGCGCAGTTTATTCGTGTTGTTATTTAATGTCAATTTATTAATGATAAGAATTTCGACTTTCAGCTATCAGTTATCAGCTATCAGCTATCAGCTATCAGCTTTCAGCTTTCAGCTATCAGCTATCAGCTTTCAGCTTTCAGTTATCAGCTTTCAGGCTATCAGCTTTCAGGCTATCAGTTATCAGCTTTCGGCTATCAGCTTTCAGGCTATCAGCTTTCGGCTATCAGCTTTCAGGCTATCAGCTTTCGGCTTTCAGGCTTTCAGGCTATCAGCTTTCAGGCTTTCAGTTTTCGGCTTTCAGCTATTAACGTCTAATTCTTGTACTTGCCAGCTTAAACCGATACGCGGCATTAATGCTAGAAAATGATCTGGATTTAACTGTTCAACGTTATACAAACCTTTATCACTCCATTTCCCTTGGAAGTATAAAAGTGCAGCTGTGATTGCTGGAACACCCGTGGTATAAGAAATAGCTTGGTGTTCTACTTCAATATAAGATTCTTTATGATCACAAATATTGTAGATAAACACACTTTTTTGTACGCCATCTTTTTGCCCACGTACCCAAGTTCCGATACAGGTTTTACCGGTGTAACCAGAAGCAAGTGAAGTCGGATCCGGTAAAATTGCTTTTAATACTTTCAGTGGTTCAACGGTAATACCATCAACCGTGGTGATTGGCTTTGGGCTTAACAGACCGATATCACGCATGACATTAAAATAATTTAAGTAACTATCGGAGAAACCCATCCAAAATTCAATGCGTTTTGCCGGTAAAAATTCAGCCATTGAGCGTACTTCATCGTGGGCCATTGAATACACTTTCTGTTTACCCACCACTGGAAAATCAAATTCCATGACACGACTATGGCAAGGCACTTGATGCCACTTTTTATCTTCAAAGTAAAAGGAGTCACCTTGAATTTCTAACATGTTTGTTTCGGGATCAAAGTTGGTCGCAAATTTTTGACCGTGATCACCAGCGTTAACATCCATGACATCGATGCTATCAATTTCATCAAAAAGGTGTTTATGCGCGTAGGTCGCAAAGACACTGACGACACCCGGATCAAAACCGGCACCTAATATACCGGTGATACCGGCTTCTTTAAAGCGCGTTGCAAAGGCCCATTGTGGATCATAAGCTTCTGGGACTTGTTGTCCTTCGCTGCATAAATCCGTTGCCACAGAGGTATCAAGATAAGCTGTTTTTGTTTGTACACAGGCTTCCATTATCGCCACGTTTACCCAAGGAGGACCGGCATTAATTAACAACTCTGGTTTTACTTTTTGAATCAGTGCGACCAATGCTTCAACACTGTCTGCATCGATGGTCACAGCCTTGATGCTTTTACTGCTATCTTTAATATTATTACGTCCTTTAATGGAGGTAATGATTTTTTCACATTTAGAAACAGTGCGTGATGCAATCGTGATATCGCCAAAAACATCATTGTTTTGAGCACATTTATGGGCAATAACCCAGCCAACGCCACCGGCGCCAATTTGTAATACAGACATATTCATTGCCTTTTTAATAAATCATGTTGTGTTTAATTCAATCTTTATAAATTGTAAATCAAACGCGTGAATGGTTTGCTAAACCAACGCTTAGCAGGATAATTTAAAGTTTTTATCTATTTTGTTCTATTGTAATAAGAAGTTGTGATGCTGTTGATTCAATCTTTTTAAACAGGGAATAAAAATCGGTAATGGTTAAACATGGGTTTAACAGCGTAAATTTTAAGAATACTTTGCCATCTACTTTGGTTTCTGCAATGACCGCATCACCAGCAGTCAGTAATTGTAAGCGTAATCTTTGATGCAGTTGATTAAAACGTTCATCGGACAGTTCACCTTGCTCACTTAAACGGAACAGTACGGTGGAAAGCAATGGTTCACAGCACAGCTCAAAGCTATTATTTTGTTTAATTAAATCTGCAACTTGGCGGGTGAGTATAAGCAAGTCATCATACATTAGACCTAAATTTTTAGCGCCCACTGCTTTTAATGTCATGAACATTTTTAAGGCATCAAACCGTTTAGTGGTGGCAATACTTTTATCAACCAGATTAGGTAATTCATCATCTTCACGGTTAAGGTAATCAGCATGATGCAACAAACTGTTAAAATGAGTTTTGTTTTTGATTAGCAAGGCACCACAGCTGATGGTTTGATAAAAAAGCTTATGGAAATCAATGCTGACACTGTCCGCCGATTCAATGCCTTGTAAACGTGATTTATGGATATCACTGAGCATCAGTGCGCCACCGTAAGCCCCATCAATATGTGACCAACAACCACTACTTTTGGCGATATTCACCACTCGTTGAAGATCATCAATTGCACCGTGATCTGTGGTGCCCGCTGTTGCAACAATCGCAATAGGTAATAAATCCTGTGCTTGTAGTGCCTCAATCGCCAGTTGTAATGCATCACAATCTATTTGCCCTTGAACATTGGTTTTTATGGTGACCACCGCACGCTCACCAAGACCCATTAGTGCCGCTGATTTTTGCACTGTAAAATGGCTTTTATCGGAACATAAAATACGCATTTTATGACCATATTCAGGTAAACCATCTTGCTGGATATTATGATTTGAATGTTTATTTGCAAACCAATCACGTGCTAACAATAACCCCATTAAATTACTCTGTGTGCCACCGCTGGTGAATACACCGTCAGCATGTTGACCCAATTGATAAGTATCACATAACCAATCCACTATAATTTGTTCAACATAACTCGCGGCGGGAGCTTGATCCCATGAATCCATTGATTGATTAAGGGCGGCAATAAAATGCTCTGCAACAACCGACGCAATCAGTGGCGGGGTATGTAGATGCGCCAGAGTATGTGGGTGTTGTACTAAAATAGAGTTCTTAGCGATTAAATGGTTAACTTCAGAGATCACATCAATAAGTGGCTCGGTTTTATTGAGATCAATGCTTTCAAGTTGTGCTTTGAGTTGTTCTGGATCAAGACCAGAATAGGGTTTACTGGATTGTTGAAATAATGCATTAATACTTTTCTGGGTCAGATCTACTGCATACTCAAAAGGGCGGTTATTAGCGCCAAGATGCATAAAATATTGTTTGTAGCTCATTATTTTTTATCCAAAATTGTCGCGAAGGCTTTTGTTAAGGTCGTAATGACAAAATCAATTTGCACTTCACTAATAATGAGAGGCGGTAAGAAACGCAATACAGCACCTTGACGGCCACCTTTTTCAATAATCAAACCGCGCTCTAAGGCTGCGCGTTGAATGGCTGACGCTAACTCAGGATCTGCCACTGCTTGACCCAGTGTGTTGACTTGTTGTGGCTTAATTATTTCAATGGCATTCATTAAACCACGGCCACGAATATCACCTATCTGTGCATATTGTTCTTGTAATGCAGATAAACCCGCGCGTAGTTGCTCTCCGCGTAATGTTGCGTTGCCCGTTAAGTTATCACGTTTAATAATTTCGAGCGTTTTAGCTCCACTGGCCATGGCAAGTTGATTACCGCGAAAAGTACCGGTGTGCTCACCTGCATGCCAGCAATCAAATTTTTCATTGAATAATATGATAGACATAGGCATGCCTCCACCAATCGCTTTAGAAAGTATTAAAATATCAGGTTCAACACCTGATTCTTGGAAGGCGAAGTTATCACCAGAGCGACCAATACCACACTGGATCTCATCAAAAATCAGTAAAATACCCTGTTCAGTGGTGATGCGACGTAACGCTTGCAACCATTTTTTGGGAGCAGGAATAACGCCTCCTTCACCTTGAATAGGCTCAACAATAATGGCAGCAGGTTTAGTGATTCCACTTTCATCATCGCATAATACTGATTCTATATAACGAATGCTTTGCATCGCACCTTGTTCGCCACCCAGGCCAAATGAACAACGGTAGCTATAAGGGAAAGGGAAGAAATGCACATCGGGCATCAGTCCTGTGCGTCTGACTTTTGCGCTTAAGTTACCCGTTAACGAAAGCGCACCATTGGTCATGCCATGGTAAGCGCCGTGGAATGAGGCAAAAGTATTACGTTTGGTATAAAGCTTAGCAAGTTTAATCGCCGCTTCAACGGCATCCGCGCCCGAGGGACCACAAAATTGAATACGGGCTGTTTTGGCAAAGTTGGTGGGTAAAAATTGCATTACCGCTTTCATAAATGCATCTTTACTTGGGGTGGTTAAATCCAGCGTTTGGTAGGGTACGCCCTCATTAATTTGTGCAATCATCACTTGATTAATTTCACTGTGATTATAACCCAGTGGTAATGCGCCAGCACCGGCTAAACAATCTAAATATACTTGTCCTTTGGTATCTTCAACGATAACCCCCCGTGTTGTTTGAATCGCAATGGGGATACGACGTGGGTATGAACGTACTTCGGATTCATAATGCTCTTGACTCAACAAAACTTCATCGGGTATTAAATCATAAGGTTTATCGATGATCGGGATTTCTTGATAATTAGTTTGATCAGTATCAAGTGCAAGATTGAGGACGTTGTGCATAACGAAATCCTTAATAGTTAAAGGTTTTCCATAAAATGGAACTAAAAGAGGTGTTATTACCTTGCGCTATGAAGGTAAATAAAAAAATCTAACAGGGGAGTTGCTGGCGCACTCAGGGTTCGGTGCTAACCGCGCTATCGATTGTTGGGTACAAGGCAGTGGAGACATGGAATAGATAGATTGTTAACGTAGTCATCACATGCTCCTATAATATTTTTGTCAGTGAGTTTATTTGTACAGTAAATTGCGCGCATTCTATCATCGTTTTTTACTCTGGCAAGTGTAAAAAAAAGAAAAAGCGAGTATTTACCTGTAATTTATTGATATAAAAAATTTTTAACTTAGAAAAGTAAACACTTTATGGTGAGGCGATGTTTCTTATTTATTTTCCTTTTAAAAGTCGGTGTATTTAGTTATTCTGCGCCATCGAAAATAATAACAACATAAGGGGCTGTGATGACTCACCTGAAACAGGTATTGGTGGTTGATTATGATCAGGGTATTAATGCGTTATTAATACCATACCTCAGTGCAAATAGTTTCGATGTGCTCACTGCGAGTGATCGCACTGAAATGGAGAAACAATTAGCCATTCATCAACCTGATGTTATTATTTTAAATGTTATGTTACCCGGCGAGGATGGTTTTGCACTGTGCCAGCATCTTCAGCAAACCTCTAATGTGCCTATTATTATGCTCACCGAAAATGCTGATGAGATGGACAGGGTATTAGAACTTGAAATGGGCGTGGATGATTATATCGCTAAACCTTTTAGTCCAAGAGCGTTACTGGTGCGTATGAAACGATTATTAAGGCGCACTCATTGTGACTTACAAGAAATCGCTGAACGACCTGCGCAAGTAAAAAATCGTTACTATTGTTTTGCGCATTGGAAACTGGATACGCAACGACAAGTGCTGGTGGATTGTGATCAAAAAGTATTTCCTTTGACCGGATCCGATTTCCAGTTACTGATGTTATTTATAGAGAGTGAGAGAAAACCTCTTTCACGGGATCAAATTTGTCAATCGTTACACGGTCGTGATGTCTTCGCAAACGAAAGAGGCATAGACGTACATTTGAGTCGCTTAAGACACTGTTTAGGTGATAACGCTAAAGCTCCCAATATTATTAAAACGGTACGTGGTAAAGGCTATTTGTTTATTGCTTCCGCCCATAAGGAAGAGTAATGCGGTGTTTTAACAGGTCTGTTTCGCTCATTTATTGCGTGTATGTTGTTCTTGACGATTTTATCGGTTGTGCCACAAAAATAGTCAGTCGTTTTCTTTCAGTGAAACAATTTTTCATTATATAAAAAAATAGGCATCAAAAGATGCCTATTTTAGGTGGTGTTTTAAACACTATTTTGCCATGTAAGCGACCATATCAGTTTTTAAGTTATCTGATTTAGTACCAAAGATAGCTTGTACACCATGACCAGAAATCATGACGCCTGCCGCACCGATTTTTTTAAGTTCAGCTTGGTTTACTTTTTCAATATCTTTAACACTGATACGTAGCCGTGTAATACACGCATCTAAGCTGTCAATATTCGCTTTACCACCAAATGCGGCGACTAATGCTGCCGACATTTCTTCGTTATCAAGTGCTATTATTTCTGAAACTTCTTCATCTTCACGACCGGGTGTTTTAAGGTTTAACTTAACAATTAAAACACGGAAGACAGTGTAATAAATGGCGGCATAACCTAAACCAATAATAGGGAATAATATAATTTTTTGTGAGTTCGCCGATAACACCAGAAAATCAATGAAACCATGTGAGAAAGAAGTACCGTGTACCATGCCTAACATATTGGTAACAACATATGCAGAGCCTGCAAGAATTGCATGAATAACGTATAAGATGGGCGCAACAAACATAAATGCGAATTCAATGGGCTCAGTAATACCTGTTAGAAAAGAGGTTAAGGCTGCTGATATCATGATACCGCCAATTTTTGCTCTATTCTCTGGTTTTGCACTGTGCCAGATAGCAATCGCGGCGGCTGGCAGTCCATACATTTTGAACATGTAACCACCGGCTAATTGCCCAAAACCATTACCTGCAGCACGTGAAGCATCATCTGCTGCTAAATAACAAGTTAACACACCGTTTAACTGCTCACCGTCTACATTGGTACATGTACCCGCTTCAAAAAAGAAAGGGACATTCCAGATGTGGTGTAAACCAAATGGAATTAATGAACGCTCAATAATGCCATAAAGTCCAAATGCAACGGTCGGGTTTTGAGTCGCTGCCCAGTGTGAGAATGCAGCAATACCGTCACCAATTGGAGGCCAAACAACAGCAAGAATCGCACCTACAAAAATAGACGCAACACCGGTCAGAATCGGGACAGAACGTTTACCGGCAAAGAATCCTAAATAATCTGGTAACACAATATTATAAAAACGATTAAATAAAGCCGCCGCAATACCACCAGCAATAATACCGCCTAATACGCCAGTATTTGCGCCTGGCGAAAGTACTTCGAGAGTTTTTACCATGATCACATAACCAACAACAGCCGCAAGAGCGGCAACACCGTCATTTTTGGTAAAACCCAACGCAACACCAATCGCAAAAAGTAAGGCCATGTTTCCAAATACAGCATCACCCGCATTCATCATTAATAATGAAACTACATCAGGTAATAGACTGAATTTGGCTGCCCCCACACCGAGTAAAATCCCTGCGATCGGCAAGACTGAAACAGGGAGCATTAACGATGTCCCTACTTTTTGTAAATTTGCAAATATTTTCATACAGCACTCCAATTGTGATTTTAATTTAAGAAATATTTTCCTAGCAACAGGCGTAGTATAGGTGACACAAAAATAAAAATACATGATAAAGTACATATAAAAATAGAGTGTTATATCTTTTTTTAGTTTATGCCGTGTGGGAATATTTTTATATAAAAAAGCGTTTTATATTGCTATCTGTCCATAATAGTTGATGTTTTTAATCGATTTTAAAGGAACAAATAATTTTGATAAGATGAGCTAAAATCAGTTTAATCACTTCAGGGACTAAACTGATTATTTAGTCGTTATTAACCTCTCACGACCATCACACGGAATTTTCTTCCTTTAAGCTTACCTTCACTGAGTTTTTTAAAGGCCACTTTAATGCACTCGCGTTGTACTGCTATATAAGCCCAATTAGCAGAAACTTGAATTTTACCTATTTCGTCAAAGGTCAGGGCATTGTCAGCAGTTAATGCACCAACAATATCTCCAGGGCGAATTTTTTGTTTTTTACCACCTTCGATACGTATTGTTATCATGGTTGATTGCGCTGGATTATTATCAAGTACATCATGTGATGGCAGCGCATCTTCGGAAATAGTACGGTTCAGGTAATCCTCTAGTGCAACGATACGATTTGCATCTTTATGACTATAAAAAGAGAAAGCTAAGCCTTTCTTACCAGCACGGCCGGTACGACCAATACGGTGAACATGTATCTCTTGATCGTGTGCAATATGGAAGTTAAACACTGCGCTTAAATTTTCAATATCCAGTCCACGAGCCGCAACATCGGTGGCAACAAGAATCGTGGCACTTTTGTTGGAAAAACGGATCAATGCTTGGTCACGATCTTTTTGCTCTAAATCACCATGTAGTGCAATGGCACTAAAACCACGATTAACCAACTCATCGTTGACCTCTTGCACTTCACGTTTAGTATTACAAAATACCACTGCGGATTGTGGTTGGTATTGCAATAGTAATAAACGCAATGCGAGCATGCGATCTTCATGATTTGTTACTTTATAGAAGTATTGACTAATGCTGACATTATCATGGGTTGAGGCAACTTTAACGCTGACTGGATTTGATAAAATACGCTTGGCAATCTGCTCAATTTGATCTGGAAAAGTTGCGCTAAACAAGAGGGTCTGACGATCCACTGGTGCTTGCTTGATAATATTATCAATCGCATCTTGAAAGCCCATATCAAGCATCCGATCGGCTTCATCAAGTATTAATGTTTCAATATCATTCAGATGTAATGTGCCTTTACGCAGATGGTCTTCAATACGCCCAGGTGTACCAACGATAATATGTGCGCCATGTTCAAGGGAGCCTATTTGCGGACCAAATGGCGCTCCACCACAAAGTGTTAATACTTTAATATTATGAATACTGCGCGCTAGACGTCGTATCTCTTTACTCACTTGATCCGCAAGTTCACGTGTTGGACATAAAATAAGTGCTTGCACACGGAAGCGTTTAACGTTTAATTTTTGTAATAAACCTAAACCAAAAGCCGCTGTTTTTCCGGATCCAGTTTTACCTTGAGCAATAATATCTTGCCCGTTTAAAATGATTGGTAAACTTTGCGCTTGGATCTCAGTCATCTCGGTATAACCCAATGAATCAAGGTTGCTAAGTAGATCACTGTGCAGGGAAAGTGAGGAGAAAGGTTGCTGGCTCAAAATTGAATTCCTATAGGGTAATAACTAAAGCGCTACCATAGCAGGTTGCGACTTAGTGCACAAAGGCTGTGTCTACCCGTGAGCAATTAAAATGCCTTATTCAATTGCTCCCTTATTCAAGCTAAACATATTGAGGCAACATGGCTAGATATTAACGTTTAGGCGCATCATATCCAGTGGGTTGATCACTGTAAATACAGACGTTGAAATCCTCAACAAGCCCATTCTCTGCAACACATTGTGTTTCAAAAAAATCGACAATTTCTTCGCGCTGGCAATGTGTTTCGAAGGCTTGGTTATTTTCCCAAATTTCATTGAATACTAAAGGTAAGCTACTGCCTTCTGCAAAACTGCTTTTTATTTGCCGAGTGACAATGTATTGCAAGCAACCATCTTCGCGTTGTGAATTTGGCTCCAGTGCTTGTAACACGTTAAAGAGCGCATCCTCTTTTCCTGGTTTTGCTTTAAACATGGCAACGCAGTAAATTTTATGAGACATTTATTGTTCCAAAAGTAGTGTTATGAAAGTAATGTAGCCGTAGCTTACGCTATTTTTATGGATTTTAAATGTAATTTTAAATTAACGTTTTTTCAATCTGAGTGCGGATCTTGGCTACGTTGATAGATCTAATTTACAATTATAGTGGGTGGATAAGAAAGAGGAAAAACACACTGTTAAAAGGGTAATTAACAGCGTGTTAGGTTTATTTTATGATCATTATATTGCCATCAACCGCATGAATTTTTACATATTCACCGATTGCAATGCTCTCGTGCGAGCTATCTTCAGATAAGCGTGCAGTCCAGTTAATACCTGAGAATCTGATGCTACCACCATGTTGTGTTAGCACTTCGCTCACCGGAACATTTTGACCTATCATGTCGCTACTATTATCGCTGACATGACCACTGCCTTGAAACCTTTTTAGTGGTTTCCACATTAGTACACTACTCAGAAGAGTGAATAGACCGACCAATAGCAGTTCCATCTCCCAGCTACTGACTATATTAAGCGATACCAGTACAGCGGTTATGGCGCAGGCAATCGCAAAAAATAATAATGGCCCACTTAGACCAATAACGGTGAGTTCAACTAATAATGATAACCCCGCGATGATGTATAACAACGTGTCGTGGTGATGAACTAGATAGTCAAAAATAGCATTCATAATCGCTATATTACCTCGTGTTTAATCGTTTATTTTTAATGAACTTGAAACTGCAATGGCTTGCGCTACAGTATTAGCGATATTATCGCCAGTATTGCCATCCGTTAGAATAACAGAGCCTTCATTAGCAATGGCCGCGTGGGCTTTAATTGTTTCCTGCGCAAGTGTCAGCTGCACCGCTTTTTGACCTTCTGCGGTTAATGCTTGTTCACCAATCACTTTGAGTGCATTCGCTTCGGCATTCGCCACTAAACGAATTGCCTCAGCACGACCTTGTGCTTCTAGCATTTGTTTTTCTTTATTGGCTTCGGCTGCTAATACTTGCTCTGCTTTAGCGGCTTCTGCATCTAATACACGTGCTTGTTTTAAGCCTTCCGCTTCTGTGATCGCAGATGTTTTTACCCCTTCAGCGGTTAAAATAACGCTGCGTTTTTCACGTTCAGCCGTCATTTGTTTTTCCATATCTTCTTTAATGGATTGTGGTGGGGTAATGTCTCGAATTTCATAACGTGTGACCATGACACCCCAAGGTTGAGTGGCTTCGGTCATCGCAGTTAAAATATGTGCATTAATGGTATCACGATTCTGGAAACATTCATCAAGCTCCATCGAGCCGATGGCGTTACGCATGGTCGTCATTGCTAATTGAATGACGGCTATTTTGTAGTTGGTCACATTATTGGTGGCGGCACCTGCATCGGTGACTTTCATAAATAAAATACCATCTATTTGCAAGGTAATATTATCGCGTGTAATCGCTGATTGTGATGCAATATCTAAAGATTGTTCTTTTAAGTTACGATCGGCTGCCACGCGTTGTATAAAAGGAATAATAAAATTAAGACCTGCGGCTAAGGTGCCCGAATATTTCCCCATGGTATAAATAACATAACCACGGTTTTGTGGCACAAAATAGATTGATTTTTTTATAGTAACCAGTACTACGATAACTAGCCATACCCATGGTGATGAGAGTATTATTAATAATTCGTTCATATGAGACCTCTTTTGATTGGTAAAATGGTTGATAAAAATGTAACGCATTGATTACATCATGTTTTCATCAAGTTAGAAAGGGTTATCACCGGAGGCAGAGAGGGTATTTACTCGATTGTTGGCAAGTAAACGCCCAAATAGTGTGCTATAGGTGACTTAAGCACGACTCATAAATTTCTTTTCTGCGGTGTTAATTTTAATGGTATCACCTGATGCAATGTATTCCGGTACTTGAACAATTAAACCTGTTTCTAATGTTGCCGGTTTGGTGCGTGCACTTGCTGATGCACCTTTGATTGATGGGTCCGTTTCGGTAATGGTGAGAGCAACCGTTTGTGGTAACTCAAGAGCCACTGCTTGGCCATCAATAACTAATACTTGTAAGCCCTGTGTTGCTTCAGTGATGAACAGTTGCTCATCCGCTATCTGCTCTTTATTAAAGTTGTAAGGCGTATAATCTTCACTGTCCATAAAAACTAACTCATCACCATCTAGGTATGAATACATTACATCACGATGAATAAGATCTGCCATGGTTAGCATATCACTGTCTTTAAAGGTTTCATCTGTTTTAGCACCGCTCACGACATCATACATACGCATGCGGTATAAACTACCGCCTGCGCGACCTTGTGGTACCGAACGCTCAATATCTTTAATGATATAAACGCTGTTATTGAATTCGATAGCGCTATTCTTTTTGACATCACTTGCTTTTGGCATGCTTAGATTCCTTAATTTAATCTTATTTTTTATTACATTATATACAACGAGCTGGTTTTGGTAGACCGGCAATTTTTGTTGCTTGTTTAGCGGGGCCTTGTGGAAACAAGCGGTATAAATAACGACTGTTTACAATATCAACACCATATTTTTTTTGCATCGCTTTGACCAATGCACGAATGGCGGGAGAGGTGTTAAATTCAAGATAGAATTCGCGTACAAAAAATACCACTTGCCAATGTTCATCGGTCATCTCGACGGATTCTAATTTAGCCATTTCAAAGGCTAATTTTTCATTCCATTGTCTGGCATCTAACAGATAACCTTGGCTATCGGTTGGGTATTGCTGTCCATCAAATAACACCGAGCTTCCTCTTATTTTTGGTTTGGCTGATAGGAGTTTACCTGTTGTAAAAGCACTTGTATATCTAGCGCTGTAAATGCGATTAAACGCAGTTGCTCAACAATTAATAGTGCTTCACCAGAAAGTGCTGTTTTGTAGCTTTCAAATTCTTCAATAGCAATAATAAATTGTGTTTTATCCGCTTCTGCAGCGTTATAGGCTGATGCAATTTGTTGTGCGGTGGCATTCATTAAATCCTGCAATGCGCTATTTTTTTCAAAATAATCTGTTTTATGACGGTGTGATGCAAGGGCCGCTATATAAGAAACCAGTGCATCACAACGATTGACCAATGCATAAACTTCGCGATGAAGTTGTTGCTTAGAGCGCGGTTCAAAAAGCATGCTTTGCCAAGCACTGGTGAGTGTTGCATCTGCTTGAAACGTTTTAAAGCGGGTAATACGGTAGTTTAAATTTTCACTGCGGCCATACTGATATTGGTGACTGATTAAATTAAAGTAACGATTAGTGACAATTAAAAGGTTTTTTACTAATAAAGGAAAGCGTTGAAATTGCCAGTCAGGGAAAATAAAGCTGATAGCAAGTACGCTTAATCCTCCGCCCAATAGTGTCTCTAAAATACGTGCCGGTAAAATATCAATACCCGTACCATAGAGTAGATTAAACACAAACATAATAAAAATAGTGACGAAGAGGATTCCTAAGGCGTAATTGGTGCGCAGGTAGTTGAAAAATAAGAATGCACTACTGATCATAAAGAATATCTGGAGTGGGATGCCCTCGACCAAAAGCAGTAATGGATAACCAATTAACAATCCGACTAAGGTGCCAGATATTCTTTGTATCAAGCGTTTACGTGTTTCACTAAAACTGGGCTGACAAACAAACAGTACCGTTAATAATAACCAGAAACCCTGCTCAAGTTGTAAGCTTTGCTGTATTGCAAAGGCAATCACTAAGCTAATGCTCATCCGCACGGCATGTTTAAAGGTGATGTTATGTGGGGAAAGTGCATTTAAAAATGTTTTCCATAAAGATACTTTTAATTCTGTTTGCTCATGGTTGGTGACGATAATGGGCAGTGCTTTGCTTTTTGATACGGATCTTAATAATAAATCGATGCCTTTAACATTGTCATAAATAGCTTGTAGGGCGAGCATGGCTTCATGATCATGCTTAACAAGGTGTAATTTTTGCTTTAATAATGCCAGTTGGTCAGCTAATGCTTTCATTGTCCAATTTAAACGACGCGTATGCTGGTAAACTTTTCTATCGGTGATTGAGATACCCAGTTGATAACAATTCTCACTGATCTCTAATAAAAGCAGGTGGTAACCCTCTAATATTTGGCTTTTACCAAAACTGTTTTCTAACTGACTGTAGAGATACTGGCTTGCCGTAATACGTTCATGGATTTGCTCTGCGATGATATAAAGCTGATTCAATTGTTGTAACTCATGTTGCTTTTTACAGGTTTGTGCACGAGACTGAATAATATTCTGTGATTGCTGTAAGCGTGCCACAATGGAAATATTGTGAATGGCCAGTTGATGACGCACGTCATAGATCATTTTTTGGCTATTGCATTCACCTTCATTAAAGAGAGCAGATTTTTGTTGTTGATAACGGCTTAAGGAAAAAAATAGCTGTGCTAATTGTTCACGTAAAGAGCGGTTAGGGCTGAAAAAATTCCACATGATTGAAAATAAGCCGTACCATAATGTCCCCAGTGTAAATAACAGGGGTTGTTCGTACCAACTTATCCCTGCTTGATGCCCAGCCATCGTATAAATGGAGATTAAAATGGCGCCGAATCCTACTTTACTGTAATTACTGCCAAAGGTGCCGGTCATCATAAATGCAAAGCTAGATAAGAGTAAGCCCAGCGCAAATAAAAACGGGTAAGGCATGAGTAATTCGACACTTGTCGAAGAGATAAAAAAACACACCAAAATGGCCAATAAAAATTTTCGCCTGCCAATATGATTATCATCATTTTCTACAATGGCCGAGGCCATCACACCTAAACACAGTGAAATAGAAATATCTAACGCTGATTTATTAAAAAATGTTGGTGTTAGGTTTGCAAGTGGTACGATAAAAGTCAGTGCCATGGCAATAAAAACTCTAAAAGCAACATGGATGTTGGAATCAGATATAAGGCGTCGCAACATGGAGAGTAATGCAATATTCATCAGGTGACCTTGGAAATAATAAAAAGCACTTAAGTTTAACGAAAGCGTATAAAAAAATCTTGATCTTAATCTTACACGTTGAAAGATAATAAACATTTTCTTTTTAAGCAAAGGAATATTTATTACGCGCAATTTATGTGACATCAATGCGCAGTTTTGTAATAATACGTTGCAAATTTATATCACTTTTTACTCAATCAGAGAGAATGGAACATGTCTGCACAAATCATTAATGGAAAAGCAATTGCGGCTGCAATTACAGATAAAGTCGCACAGGGTGTCGCGCAACGTGTTGCTAAGGGGCTTCGTGTTCCTGGTCTGGCAGTGGTGTTGGTTGGCGGAGATCCTGCTTCACAAATATATGTCGGCAGTAAGCGTAAAATGTGCGAAAAAGTAGGCTTTATTTCCAAAGCGTTCGATTTACCAGCAACCGTCACTCAACAAGCGTTGCTAACACTGATTGATGAATTAAATGCGGATCAAACCATTGATGGCATTTTAGTGCAATTCCCACTGCCCGATGGACTGGATGAAACCGCCGTTATTGAGCGCATTAACCCTAATAAAGACGTCGATGGTTTCCATCCATATAATGTCGGGCGGTTGGCACAACGTATTCCATTATTACGTTCATGTACGCCACGGGGCATGATCAGTATGATGGAGGCCATTGGGGTTGAGTTTCATGGTAAAAATGCGGTTGTGGTTGGGGCTTCAAATATTGTTGGTCGACCAATGAGCTTGGAGTTATTATTGGCGGGTTGTACAACGACTTGTTGTCATCGTTTTACAATGGATCTGCAAAGTCATGTTGAGCGCGCAGATATTCTCGTGGTCGCACGTGGTCAAGCTAACTTTATTCCAGGTGAATGGATTAAAGAAGGCGCAATTGTTTTAGATGTAGGTATCAACCGTTTAGAAAATGGAAAAATTGTTGGTGACGTTGATTTTGAAAGTGCCAAAAAACGTGCTGCTTGGATTTCTCCTGTACCAGGAGGGGTTGGACCGATGACCGTTGCAACACTTATTGAAAATACATTATATGCATGTAATGAGTTTCATAGTTAAGTTACATTGCTGGTTTAAATTATTTTTGATTGTATTGTGAATGTTGAGATCAGAATAACTCTTTTCTGTCACGTATGCATTGTTAGTGCTCATTTCTCTGCCATAATCACTGTCAGCTGATGCGTTAAATAATGCTAAGCTGGCTATCTCTGAGCAAATTAGCCTTGCTTATAGACAGTCACCACTAAAATGCTTTCTGCTAATGTGGGCTGATACAGACTTTATTCCTACCGGTGTCTTTTGCAATATACATCCCTAAATCAGCTACTTTTATCCAACTGCGAAAGTCAGAAACGTTGTCAGTAATGTGTGCAATACCAAAGCTTGCCGTTACTTTAATGTTATTATTTTGGTATGTAAATGAGATTGCTTCCACACTTTCTCTTATACGCTCCACAACTACCCTTGCGGCTTCTAGTTCAGTATCAACCAATATTAAAACAAATTCCTCGCCACCATAACGACCGGCAATATCTGTTGCACGCATATTATGGCGAAGACAATCAGCTACCCTTTTTATTACTTCATCACCACAAGGATGCCCATAGGTATCATTCACTTTTTTGAAGTGATCAATATCAAGCATTATTAGGGAGGAAGGGCGCAATGCACGTTGTTGGCGTTTAAATTCATTTTCGCAACATTCGTACCAATAACCTCGGTTGTTTAACTTGGTTAAGCTATCAGTACGGCTTAAATGTTGTAATTTTTTATTGGCTTCTGCGACCTTCTTTTTATTCAATGCAACATCGGTTACATCGTAGATGATCATACAGACTTGTGTTACATTATTGACAATATCTTTGAGTGGTAAAAAAGTCACATTTTGGTACATAAATTCAGCATTGCTGGTAATAGGTCGATAACTTTTGAATTTAAATAGGTAAGGGCGTTGTTCCCAAGTTGTGAATGCTTTATTTTTTAGCACACAAACAGTATCTAGTTTTTGTTGAAGCCAATCTTTAGGCATATCAGTAAATACATCATTCAATTTTTTATCAATAATATGTTTCGCAAGTAAACCTGAATGATTTTCCATGAAACCATTCCATACTTGTACATTCATTTCTAAATCTATAACCACTAAACCCACATCGATATTTTGTACCATATCGATCAGCCAGTGGATATCCTTAAGTTCTATACTTGCACTCATTAGTTTAATAAATATCCTATTTTATGGGTTAGCGTTTCAATGGAATCTTCGGTAAACAACAATAACAGATCACATTTTATATCATAGTTTTCAATGGTATAATTAACCTCAATCGCTAAGGTTTTCTGCCAATACCCGAGTCCGTCGGTAATGATTTCCTCGATGCGACAATGTTGCCCTAGCACATTTGGTTGTCCTTGGCTAAAATGGATGTCGAGTTGATCAGCAAAACCGTTTAAAAAAGCACCGATTAAAATATTTGAAATATCATTCATTACTTCCATTTCAATCTGAGCATCTAGTTTTTCCGGGTATTTAAGTAATTTTGCCATGTCTTTAAAGCTAGCGTCGTGAAAAATAATTAATGCTTCGCCACTAATACCAGAACTAATAAAGCCCTGTGAAACGGCTGAGACATCATCAGTCGCTGCGATAGAGGTTAACGCCATATGTAATTCACTGACTTCTAATGTGTTGACGTTGGGCATTGGTAATAATACAAAGACATCAAGTAATCGAGCAAGCAGATCCCCTGCGCGGCCCATTGCAATGTTTGAAATTTCTTGGATGGCATCTCGCAAACCGACTGTAATGTTGGATTCGTCAATGTGGTTGTTTTTACAAATCTGATTCCCTGGTTTGTAAATGCCGTAAGAACTGAGTAAATTAATGAGCTCTTCTTGGTCGATAGGTTTTTTAATAAAATCAATCGCACCCAGTTGGCGTACTTTTTTATGTGCCTCCGGTTGAATATCCCCTGAAATAACGATAACGATAGAGGGTAAATCATTTTTGTGAATTTCTTCTAATACTTGATAGCCATCCATAATTGGCATGTTTAGATCTAAAAAAACGATGTCTCCTTTGCCTTGCTTAATTGCCTCAATGCTCTGTTGGCCATTTTTTGCAAAACTGATGGAAATATCCCAATCTTTTGGGAGAGTCAGTGCTATCAATTTTCTTGCTAGTGCCGAGTCATCACAAATTAAAACTGATATTGACATAGGAATCCTGAAAAGAGTAATGGAGATTGTAATACTTATTCAGTTTAATAGAATATAATAAAAATTAATAGAATATAACAAAAATAATATTTAATAGTGATGTTTAAGTGTTGATTTGTATTGTAAAGACGAAAGAGAGCTGAGTATTAGCAGTCATTTTGTGTGTTTTTATTTAAACAATAGAAAGTCATTAAAGTGTATGTTTACATGAAAACAATTGATGTTTTGAACTGTTGTTAATTAACTAAATGAATAAGATAAAACCTTTTCTTGGTTGTATACACCTCCGTTATTAATCGAAAGGCTCTGTTCAGTAGTGAGCTTGAATAGCAAGGCAAGGATGACCTTTTGATGGATTTCTCCAGTTTACTATTTTAGGCGTGAGCACGCTCAAGTTGAATCGCCTCAAACATTTGCGCGGTGGTTTTTATTTTTCGTACTTGGTGTAAAAAAGTCAATGCTTTTGGTTGCTGTATACGCATAAACGTCAGCCATTGTTTTATGCGGTTAGGTAAGTATTTCTCTTTATCGCCGTGGGTTTGAATAAAAAGGTATTCACTCATTAAATCCAAGGTTTGTGGCCAATTATAGGGCGCTTCTTTTTCTTTTATGACTTGTGCCAAATTGGGCATTGCTAAGGCACCTCGTCCAATCATTAAACGATCACACCCACTGATTTCCATGCAACGTTTAGCATCATCAAGGCTAAAAATATCACCATTAGCTGTCACTGGAATAGTAATCGCTTCACGTATTTTGGCAATCCAATGCCAGTGAAC
>JBAHZV010000053.1:0-24930 GCA_037132845.1 Psychromonas sp. | reverse complement strand
ATACCAGTTTCATTAAATTAGTTCCCACTCAGAGCTTGTCAGTGCTTTGAGAATAAATAGCATTTTTTTGTGTATAGTCACTCTATATTAAAGGAATTCTGTGCGATTATCGAAGTACTGACAAACTCCCAAAGGGCGAGTTTAAAAGGCTTATATGCTACGTTATTGATTTCGACAATGACGCTACCATTCTCTTCAATCAATGCCTTGCCTCTAAGCCTTTTAAATCTCGCTGAGTGGGAAAAAACTTAGTGAAATTGGTATAACTCAGCGCTAAGCTGAATGATGCTAGTGGGCACCGAGCAATAGCGCAAAGAGCGTTTTGAAGGGGATTGGCTAAATAGATATTTTAGATTTTATCGGATCAATGTCTGCTATATGCGAGTCGCGGGAGTAGTTTCAAAGAATGAAAGCAAAAAAAAGGGCCTAATGAAAGGCCCTTTTGTATCAGTATTACTCGGTACGGTTCTTAGAACTTAGCACGAATACCAATTGAGTAGCGACGATCCGCTTCAAAATAGGCATAGCCTTCACCAAGTTCGTCCATGTAGACAGACGCTTCACCTGTTATGTTTGTTGCATTCGCAACGAGAGTGAAGTGCTCATTAATATCCCAACTTGCAGAGGCGTCTAACTGTCCTCTATCATCACGGTAGTTGTTACCGTAAATCGTGTCAGCGTTACCTGCAAAGCCACCGTTTTCGTTGACGGCAATAACACGTTTCTCATCTTCACTTTCTAAGAAGTCAGAGCGGTAGTTGTATGCTAGACGGAATGCAAGACCTTCATACTCCCAAAAACCTTGTACGTTGGCGGTGTGCTCAGATATTTCTAATAGTGGGCTACCGTTTGGTTGCTCACTGTCTGAGTAAGTATAGTTAACGCTTAGTCCTAAACCAGAAAAAGCACCCGGTAAGAAGGCAAAATGTTGTTGATAACCCAGTTCAAAACCTTGTACTGTGCCGTTTTCGCCATTAGCCGATTTTGATGTCGCTATACCTGTTAGGCCATCATCACGAAAAGCCTCTGTAGCAACCAGACCTGCATCATTCGTGGCGTAATCGCTCGCTCTGCCATAAATCATACTATCTTGGCTTACACCGGCGTTATCAAGAAGACAGACTTGTTCCCATTCAACTACGTTGGAAATTGCTGTTAACTCGCTAGCCACACAACTGAGTTCAGTACTTAAGAACGATTCAACGTCTTTGTAAAAGAGTGCGAAAGAGACCATATTACCGTCACCGAAATAATGCTCGGCAGAGATGTCAAACTGTGTTGCACGATAAGGGTCTAAATCAACCGCACCTTGAGTTGCCGCAATGATATCGTTATCAGGATCAAACGCTGGGCTCAATTCGCTAAAATTTGCTCTTCGCATCACTTTTGCTGCAGCGAAACGAATAAGCGTATCGTCCGTGATGTTATAAGTCATGTTTAAGCTTGGTAAGAAGTCACCGTAATCGTTATCACCAACGACTAATTCTCCGTCACGTAGAACGCTTGACTCAAGGTCTGTCATAACGTAACGACCGCCGACAATAGCGGTTAAGCGATCAAATTCTAAGTAGGCTGATACGTAAATTGCCGCCGTGTCTTCAACGATATCGCGATAAGCACTGTCTTGGTGCTCTAACGCTTCTGCGAGGGTATTGTCTTCGTATAAGTTTGTTCCTTTAAGCGATTGCATAACATTTGCATAGGCTTGTGCGGTATTTTCTAAACCATTAAATGTTGCAAAGGTGAGCATGTCATTTGGACCTGATTTACCCATTTGGTCAAAAGCATTTTTTGGCGTTACCACAGTAAAGCTACCTGGGAACAGCTCGTTATAGTCATCAAGCCACATTGTCGCTCTTTCATCTGTCGCGTTACCGTCGGCATCAGCTACATAGGCATTTTTGTACATATCTGCGACTTGTTTTAAATATTCCTTGTAGTTATATTCACGTTGAGTGAAACGAACACCCGCTTTTACGGTGGTTAACCAATTAGAAGCCGCAGCAATTGGCTCATACAATTCAACGTCTAAGCGTGCCGCTAACTCATCGTTTAATGTCATCATTTCGACAGCTTTAAACGTACGTAGCGCTAAGTTACCTGGGTCGGTAAGCGCAGTTGGATCCGAGTATTGTATGCTCGGCAGTTTGTCGCCAGATTGATAGAAAGTTGTATCAAAGGTGTTATTAACAAGATCACCACCACTATTGTTATATATTTCACGGTCAATAGGGCGTAGGGTCATTTCATTATCAGGTCTATAACTGTCTGAAGAGGCAATAGATATTTCACCTTTAATGAGAATGTTTTCAGTCAGGTTCCATTCACCGCCTATGGCATGAGAATAACTATCCGTATCACGGAAGTCAGCATAGGTTTTAGGGATAGCAAATTCATTGGTTAGTGTGTAATTATTTAATCGTCCCGAACTACTTTGCGTTGTGTTTGCATCAGCAGATAATACACCGCCTATAGCAAGAATCGAGTTGCCGTGTTGCTCTCCAGAGCGATCAGTGATATTCATGTCCAAGTATACCATACCATCACCAGACTCAGGCGCCCACTGAAGTGATAAGTTTACTGCGGTACGTTCACGTTTTTCAGTATAGGAATCATAAGTAAATTGATCGGCAAGCATGTAGTTACCGCTTACTGTGTTACCATCACCAAGGCCACCAGCACCACCAGCATCAATTGCCTGTGGGTAAATACGGCTGGTATATTCATCTTGACGAATTTCACGGTCTTGATATGAAAGCATCATTATTGCACCAAAGGTACCATTGCTACCAAAGTCCCAATTGTCACCAATTGAACCACTAAAGATAGGTGCGACATTTTCAGTTTTATCGGCATACTCAGCATCTAAAGATACTGCGCCCGTTAGCCCGTCTAATTCTAAAGGACGTACTGTGAACATGCTGACTGTACCACCTAAGGCACCTTCAATCATGTCAGCGGTAGGAGATTTAACCACTTCTACCGTTTTTAAGAAACTTGAAGGGAAATCTTGCAGACTAACACCGCCACGAGAATCACCAATAGTAGAACGACCATTTAATTCAACACGGTTTTGTGATAAACCACGAATTGAAACACTGTCACCTACACCAAAATCGGTATTGATTGAAACACCCGTAATACGTTGCAGCGCTTCTGCAATGTTGTTGTCGGGCAGTTTACCGATGTCTTCAGCAACAATTGCATCAACAATTCGACCATCACTACGTTTAAGTATTGCCGCAGCTTTCATACTTCCTAACATACCGGTAACTTGGATAACTTCGATATCTTCTCTTGATTCAATGGCAACTGGTGCTGCAGTTTCAGCAGCTTCAGCCGCTTCAGCTTCAGCTGCATAAGTTGGCATGGCTAGCATTGCGGTTAACGTAGCACCAAAGATAGCTAAGTTGGTTTTGCTGTATTTATTAACATTAAATACTGAACTTATTTTATTAAGTTTCATGGTTTCCCCTCACAATTTTTGTGGATTAATTTAGTGATTTTATTAGTTGCCGGTATGACCAACAATTAAAATTGGTAATACAACGCTATTATTATTATTTTTGTTGTTGTTTTTATTAGATATAAATAAGTAACCTTATTTACACTGTGGTTATTTATAGGGCATTTGTAGGCACATTACAACCCTATATTGGTTTTATATTTACTTGGTATATGCCGTTTTTTGTTGTTTGGTTTGATTGGTTGGTATTATTGGTAATATAGGATTGGTTTTTCTTGGTTGTTAATTTATTTTTAATGTATGCTTTTCAGTTGCTTACTTTGATTTTGCTACTTTAATTTTATGTGGGTACTTAGGCTAATCTGATAGGCAAGATGCGAGGGGTTTTTACTAAAATAAATAGGGCTATATAAGCGGGGCCATATGCCATGGTTAAATTTTGTTCTGTTTTTTAAGAGAGTAAAGGATTTTAATTGTGGATATAGCCTAGTTTCCTAAGAAAAAACTCAACAAATTGCTGTAAAAACCATCTCGAAGAATTGCCCCCCGAGTGAGAACGTCTTTATTGATAGGGAAAAAAAATAATTTATTTTGCTGTTGCAGGTTTTGCGTAGAGTTAAAACAGTTAGGCTGAAATTATGACCATGAATGAATGCTTAGTTCTCAATGATAACCCTCTGCATTATCAGTAATATGCATTCTAAGCTACAACATTCTACAGCACTGTAAAAGTGCCAATGCCCCGTATTTGTGCACTTATGACAGCCATTAAGCTTGTGTGGAAAACAAGTTGACTCCTGTTGGTTTTAACTTGTTGAAATATAAGTGATATTATTTTGTGTGTGTGAGCTGTGTTTTGTGTTTAATGGTCTGTAATATGCATAGTCTTTAAGTCATAACTTATTTAAATTAATGCCGTATGCGTAAAGAGCTGTTTTTAATATTGATTGATATGTTCAACGTAACTTAAGGAAATAAGATGGATTCGATACTTGTCATTATTGCTTTATCATTAGCCATGGCTAGCGTAATCAATATTATATTAACTAAATTATCCATTTCACATATTGTTGGTTACATTATTACGGGTACTGTTGTCAGTATTGTTTTTGACTTCAATGGCAGTGAAAACCTTCAGTCACTCGAACTTATTGGTGAGTTTGGCATTGTTTTTCTTATGTTTAGTATCGGCTTAGAAATGTCTTTTTCTCGGCTAGGAAAAATGAAAAAATTAATTTTTATTAACGGATTTTTACAAGTCACACTGACTTCCATTATTATTTTTATTATGGCATTTTATGTTTTTAACCTAGGAGGGATTTCATCAATAATTATTGCACTTTCCTTCAGTTTGTCTTCAACCGCCATCGTATTACCTTACCTAAAGAAATCAAAAGATATAGTGACACCTTATGGTGAAAGATCCGTTGCTATCTTAGTTTTTCAAGATATCGCCGTGATCCCTATTTTGCTGTTGATGAGTTTTCTTTCAAATGATGAACTATCACTGACGGATGTTTTATTACAAACCTTGTTGTATGCAAGCGGTATTATTATATTTATGTTTACTTTGGGTAAAAAGCTTATTACGTGGTTATTACGTTTTTCGTCGAATGCTCGAATGGAGGAATTATTTTTAAGTTCTGTTTTTACCATCGTATTAGGGGCTTCATTATTTGCTCATGAAATGGGCTTCACTTATTCTTTAGGGGCCTTTATTGCGGGCATGATCATTGCTGAAACTAAGTTTCATATGAAAGTTGAGTCTGATATTGCTTCGTATAAAGACTTACTTTTAGGGGCTTTTTTCTTTTCTATCGGAACGAAAATTGATTTTAATTATTTAATCAATAACTTTTATTGGCTCTTAGGTCTATTACTCCTGATTATGTTGATAAAGGCACTGGTTATTTATCTGCTTATGACTAAGCAAGCGAATAAAAGTGATTCAATCAAGGCCTCGGTGGCTTTATGTCAAGTCGGGGAGTTTTCTTTTGCTATTTTTGCTTTGGCATTGAATCAAAATATTATTACAGAAAGTTTAGGCAGCTTCCTTATACTGATTACCGTATTGTCTATGATATTAACCCCCTTTATGGTGAATAATATTTATAAGTTGGCTTCATTCTTTGTTGTTGAATATTACGAGTCGGATAAAATTGATTCGGTAAATGTAAGTAATCATATCATCGTTTGTGGTTTCTCTACTTTAGGGCGAATTGTTGCTGATGATCTCATGCAGAGTGGGGCAAGGTTCTTGATTATCTCTGATAACTTACAGCATGTATTACTTGCCAGAAAGCGTGGTTTTGATGCCTATTTTGGACATTTAGATAAACTGCCTGTGCTATCCTCTTTAAAAGTAGAACAAACCAGTAGTATTATTATTACCGTTAATTCATTAAAAAATAAACAAATAATCTGTGAGTCGATACTTGAGTATTATTCTGATGCTAACTTAATTGTTAAAGTAAATACCCTTGAAGAAAAGGCTGTATTATCTGAAATAGAGATTAAATATTTTGTTCATGCCGAGCGAGAAATAGCAGAGCTACTTGTTAAACAAAGTCTGTCTTAAACCCAGCTCTTTGATTGGTAACGGATATTTAACGGACATATGTACTGGTCTTTTGAGTTTAGCTATTTAACTTTATTGGTTGTTTTCCAGTAGTAACGTTGCCTTATCTGCAGAAACAGCAGGGCTGTAGTAATAGCCTTGCATGTAATGACAGCCAAGATTTTTTAATATATTGAGCTGTTCTTTAGTTTCTACGCCTTCAGCCGTGATTTCTAAATCTAAACTCAGTGCAATACTAATAATGGCTTTAGTTAATGCCAAAGCACGATGATCATTACCCAGTTTATGTACAAAGCTTTTATCTATTTTTAAAGTATCTAAAGGAAACTGACTTAAGTAGCTTAACGAAGAGTAGCCAGTACCAAAATCATCTATCGATAATTTAATACCTATGGCTTTTAGCGTATTAAGCATGCGAATTATTTTTTCTGGATCTTCAATAATTAAACTTTCGGTGAGTTCTAGCTCTAAGTATTTAGCATCGATACCACAATTTTTTATAGACTTTACTATATCAATATGTATATCCGTAAGCATAAATTGTTTAGGTGAAATATTAATGGCCATTCTAAGCTCTGTATATCCTTGTTCATGCCATACTTTTAATTGTTTGCAGGCTTGATTAAATACATTAAGACCTAACTCGGCTATTAATCCCGTTTCCTCAGCAATAGGTATAAATTCATCAGGTGGAATAAAACCTAACTCAGGATGAAACCAACGTGATAAGGCTTCAAAAGCAACTATTTTTCCCGTATTCATATCCAGTTGAGGTTGGTAATGTAAACAAAGTCCGCCTTCTTTTAAAGCAATCGATAATTCACGTTCTATTTTATTTCTGCGATTGATATGATCATGCATATTTGTGTGGTAATAATGAAATAGATTGCTGCCTGCAGATTTAGCGTTATACATGGCGGTATCGGCACAATGAATTAAAGATTGCATATCAGTCGCATCGTTGGGGTAAAAGCTAATGCCAATACTCACACCGACATTGGTTATATTATCTTGAATGTGAATACCTTTGTTAAATTCAGCGATAATTTTTTTGGCAATCACTTTAGCATTTTCTTTTTTATCTATCCCCTCTAGCAAAATGGCAAATTCGTCACCGCCTAAACGCGAAGCGGTGTCACTTTTTCGTATTGTATAGGATAAAATAGCGGCTACTTTCTTAAGTAATAGATCACCTGCTTCATGACCAAGCGAATCGTTTACTTGTTTAAACTTGTCTAAATCGATAAATAATAGTGCTATTAACCCGTTAACCTTGGTTGAGTTATTTATTGCTCTCTTTATTGATTTTCTGAAAAATCCTCGATTAGGTAGCTTAGTTAAAATGTCATAATTCGCCATTTCCCATAATTTTTGATCAGACTTTTTCTTTTCAGTAATATCTGAAAAGACACAGACATAATGTGTTAGTACTTTGTCTATATTATAAACGGGATTTAGATCAACATCTCGAACATATATTTCCTTGTCTTTACGTTTCCCTATGATTTCGCCATTCCAGTACCCGTACTTATAAACCTGATGGTTAATGTCATCTGCTGCAATAGAGTGTTCATGACGTCCTATAAAGGTTGCCAATGTTCCTATGGCTTCTTCTGGCGCAAATCCGGTAATTCGACGATAAGCGTCATTGATCGCTAAAATGTGAAAGTCTGTGTTCAGTATGGCTATGCCATTGTTACTGTTGTTAAAGGAGGTGGCATATAATTGAGTTTTTTCTTCAGATTTAATCTCTTCTGTGATATCTCTTAAGGTACCGATGACGCCAAAGTTATTATTATTTTTTTTATTAAATTTACCTTTTAACTGTAGCCATACATTATCTTCATCATGATTAATTAATCTAAAGTTGACTTTAAAAAAGGCATATTGGTTTGTGATGAAATCTTTAATATATTGACGTACTCTATGAACATCTTCTGGGTGTATCATTAAATAAAATTCGGCAATAGGTTGCTGAATCACTTTTTCATCTAAGCGTAATATTTTACTACTAACAGCCTCTAAGTGTATGTAATTAGTGATAAAGTCTAACTCCCACATGCCTTCGTCACTTCCCCACAGGGATAGCGCTAAACGCTGTTCACTATTTTTTAATGCCTGTTCACGCAATTGAATTTGATCTAACATCTTATTTAAGCACTTTGAAAATATCCCTATTTCATCAACACTCGTGGTTTCGTATCGAATTTTTAAGTTATTTTTTTCTAATATCGCTTGGTTAATAAAGTTGGTTATGTCTTTTAACGGAGAGCTAATAATAAACCTAAGGGTTAAAAATAAGGAAATACTGATGACGAGAATTGAGCCCATAGCCAATATTAAAGAGGCATTTTCCATATTTGTTATGATTAAAAAGGCTTTTTCCCTCTCTTTATACACGGATAAATTCAAATTGAGCTGTGTATTTGTTAATGATTCGCTCAGCCATAATTCAGGGGCTAATTTGTTGCCTTTGACGGTCAAAATAGGTTTGTTTTGAGATTGTAGTGATAATGAAATATGCTCTGCTTTAAGCAGGTTAATTAGCGATAAAACATCATTACTCATATTATTACTAAGGTGAATAAATATTTCAGAGTCTGGGTCACTTGCTAACGGATTCTTCCTTTTGATCTTTTCTGTTAAAGTGAATAGTATCTGACCATCTTTGTGAGTGAAATGAGGTTGCAATAGCCGCGAGTTACTGGTGCGAGTGTTGGACTTATCCCCTATATTTGAAGGGAATAATTGTGGGTGAAGGTTACTTGGCTTTACAATTTCCCCCTTGCTTAAATGAATAATAGAGCCGCGTTCGTTCGTTATTTCAATCTCTTGATAGTGTGGTTTAAAGTTAGTTAAAGCGAGCAGGAATTGCTCAAGGTCAACGACTGCTTCATTCATACCTTCGATATCGTTAAGCATTTCAGAATGAATATAATTCGTTAATGCTCTGTGATCACCTATAAACAGTGCATCTTCACGAGTTTGTTTAGCAATGATGTTAAAAATACTTTCACTGTGGGTCAGTGCTAATTTTAATTCTTGAATAACCAAAGGTGTTACTTTTTTATCCATTTGATTGATATTTATACAGGTCTGTAGTGCGATTGAGCAGAACATTGCGCTGCCGACATAGATCAAAACCTTTAAGGTAATAGAGCGACGGAAGCATTTTGGCATAAAGGGGGTTAAATCATTAAACTTCATAAGAGATTAGTCATATATTTTTATTAATCGTTATTTTAACTTTGCTTGGATGATGCCTAATAGCAAAGACAAGTAGACACGGTTTTAGGCACTAAGCATTTTACGACGTAAATAGGCTATTTGAGTTTGATGGGGTAAATCTTTGGGGCAATTATCTTGACAGCCAAGTAAGCTCATACAGCCAAAAATACCCTCTTCATTACCTAACACGTGATAATAATCATCAGTGGTACGGGTATCTCTAGGATCTAAATCAAACCGTGCCAGTTTCATAAAACCAACCGCACCCAGAAAAGTTTCTTTCATTGCTTTAGTCGCACAAGCGGCCACGCAACAGCCACATTCTATGCAGCGATCTAATTCGTATATGGCATCGGCTAGCTCGGGTTCCATTTTTGTTTCGATAGCATCAATTGATAAAATTTCATTGTCTTCATGTAGCCAGTTTTCAATGCGTTCAGACATTTCTCGCATAAAGCTGCCAGTATCAACAGATAAGTCACCAATGAGTTTAAAGGCAGGCAACGGATGCAAACTGATCACACCGGATGAAAATGTATTGGTTAATGTACGACAACCTAAGGTTGGCTTGCCATTAATCACCATGGCACAGCTGCCACAAATACCAGCGCGGCAAACAAAATCAAATTGTAAATCTGGCGCTTGTTGCTGACGTATTTGATTTAAGGCAATAAATATCGTCATGCCATCAGTTTCTTGTAAACTATAACTCACCATTTTTGGGGTGTCGCTAGCCAACTGAGGGTCAAAGCGAAAGATGTTAAAGGTCAGTAATCGGCCGGTCATGAGTCTTTTATTCCTGTGCGTTGGTTACGATTGAGGTACTTTTCAGGTAAATCATATGGCATCAATAAGGCCTGTAATTCATGTCTATTTAGCCCTTCGTTTTCGCTAATAAGTTGGGTGATTTCTTGCTGCCTACTCTCAGTGTCTGGGTGTGTTATGACGGCACCGTTACCATAGCCTCTGTCGCCTGGCGGAAGTTCCATTGTCATGATATTTAACGTTTCATAACTGACTTCTAGCTGATCATCTCGCCAGTAAAATAATGAGCGCTTTAACCAGTCGGCATCATTACGCTGCGGATAGTCTTCTCTACTGTGTGCCCCGCGACTTTCGGTTCGGTTTAATGCCCCTTGAGTGACACAAATAGCCAGTTTTAACATTTTTCCAACATTGAGCGCGTCTACGAGTTCAGGGTTAGCGTGCAATGACTTATTACGGATACATAGGTTTTTACTTTGTTGGAAAAGTGCATTCAGCTCTGTCAGTGCCTCGGTTAAGGGCTTTTTACTGCGAAAAATCCCGACGTTTTCACTCATGATAACCTGCATTCGTTTAATGAGTTCACTCGCATTATTACCCGAGGTCGCCGTGACTATGGTTTGAATTTCATCAAGCTGTTGTTGATAAAACTTATGTACAATGGCTGTGCTCAGTTGTAGTTCATTTTCTTGACAGTGCTTAACGATATGTTCACCGACTATCATGCCCGCTACTACCGCTTCAGAAACTGAGTTACCACCAAGACGATTAAAACCATGCAAATCCCAACAAGCGGCTTCACCTAAAGAAAACAATCCTTTTAACCCAACACTTTCACCGTGTTCATTGGTACGGATCCCTCCCATTGAATAGTGCTGTGTTGGTCTAACAGGAATGAAGTCTACGGCTGGATCTAACCCTAAAAAGTAATGACAAATGTCTTTAACCTCACGCAGGTTTTTATCAATGTGCGCTTTACCGAGTTGAGTAATATCAAGCCAAAGGTGATCTCCGTAAGGCGAGGGCACCCCTTTGCCTTTACGAATATGTTCGGTCATACGGCGTGAAACAACATCACGAGAGGCAAGTTCGGCCTTTTCAGGCTCGTAGTCGGGCATGAAACGATAACCATCAACGTCACGTAAAACACCGCCATCACCACGACAACCCTCAGTGGTTAAAATACCCGCGGGAACAATTGCTGTTGGATGAAATTGCACTGCTTCCATATTTGCAAGCGGTGTTTCACCCGTTTCAAGCGCTATCGCAGCACCATCACCATTGCAGAGGATTGCATTGGTGGATATGTCATAAATTCGACCATAACCCCCCGTTGCAATGGTGGTTGTTTTAGCCACAACCGCGTAAATTTCACCGGTTACCAAGTCGCGCACAATAGCACCAAAGCAGCGTTTTTTCTCATGTATGAGGGCAATCGCTTGCTGTCTTTCTAACACCGGCACACCGAGTGAAATTGCTTTGTTATCCATTGCATATAACATGCTATGACCTGTACCATCAGAGGTGTAACAAGTACGCCATTTTTTGGTGCCGCCAAAATCACGTGAAGTAATTAAGCCATGATCTTCTTCACTTTCCGTGATCGTTACTTTTTTTGCGTTAGCGACAAATTGATGTTCACCTTGCTTAACTCGGCTCCACGGTACGCCCCAGTTTGCTAATTCACGCACGGCTTTTGGGGCGACCTGACAAAATTTTCGGGCGACTTTTTGATCACAACCCCAGTCTGAGCCACGCACCGTATCCTGAAAATGCACATCTTCGTTGTCTCCCTTACTTTTTACCGATGAAGCAAGACTCGCTTGCATACCGCCTTGTGCCGCAGCTGAATGGGAGCGTTTTGCGGGTATTAGAGATAATACTAAGGTACTTAGCCCCGCTTGTTTACTGGTAATGGCTACACGTAATCCGGCAAGACCGGCCCCTATAACTAAGCTGTCAGTGTATTCAATTCTCATGAGAGTCCGGCTCCTATGCTGTAATAAGTGTAAAGTGTGAGGAAACCAAGGAGTAAAAAAGCAGCAGAAGCTATCTGTTTGAGGCGGTTGAGCGTTTTACGATATCTAGCCACATCAGCAGGATTGCCGGTAAACCATCCCCATTTAATACACAGTCGATATAGGCCAATGGTTGAATGTAACTCTGCGGCAATCAAGAGTGGTAAGTACAGCATCCAAAAACCTTGGCTCTCAATACGTACAGAAGACGCGATTGGACCAATCGTTTCGGGCTGGGCAAACATTATAAAAAGGTGTGCAGGTACTAAAAACATGATTGCTACACCGCTCATGGCTTGAATTCGCCAGTTTTTAGTGTCCTTATGCGGAATTAACTGGGCATGTTGTTGCAATTTCTGTTGTTGCCGCCAGTTTGATGGCAACTTGCGCATGGCAAGCACCGCATGAATGACAATTAAGATAAAGATAACCAGCGCCACGATGGAAACAAGGACAGGATATCCCTCACCAGAGTCAGTGAGAAATGCCGCTTCCATCATGTGGGCAACAAAAGCCATGGCCTCATGACTGATGAGAATACTGGAAACTAAAAGTAAATGTACCCATAGAAACAAGGCAAGTAATAAACCGCTTATACTTTGCCCTAAGTCGAGTTTTGCCTGAGCTTTCATTCGCACTAAACCTCTTAGTATTACAATCATAGTGATAACTATAGAGAAAATATGAAGCCATAATATTGATATAAAGCAACTAAATGCTTTATATCAATATTATTGCAATTTGACTTAATTTCTTTCCGACTCAGTGTTATGTTCAATATCTAATAATAAAAAACTTTATTTCGGTTTAGTATTCTAAACCAATGAATTAAAGCATTATTAACCAAACAAAGCATGACAGTTAAAGCGCCTGTTAACATTGTAGGAAAACTGAGTATTCCCCTTATTAAATTGCGTGGAAAGCTGAGTTTCTCAAGTTTTGGCAGTTAACGTTAATTCAAGCGTTGTTTTTCAGGCGAATCAACAAGGTTTTAACAGGCACCTTTAGCGTCTGATACTTTAATCGAAGAGAGTTGTATGCACAGTGTTTCACCTATAAGAGAAGGTTTGTTTCAACTTTTATACTCTGTCATAGAAACAGGTGTTTGCCGAGTTGTTACCAGTAATTCGCCCAAGTCATTAGCCGCTTTAAAAAGAATATATATAGAAAACATTCCCAAATATCATCAATGTGTTTTTTTATCGGGGAAGATTCAAAACCTCGAAGATTTAACACACGCTTTAGAAAAATCAGGAATAAAACAATTTTCCACCATAGAAAATAATGAGCAATTTATAGCCCAAGCTAAACAATATTTAATTGCGAATAAAGGCAAGGGTGTTACAACTATTTGGGCATTAGAAAATGCTGATTTAGTGTCCAATGATATGCATCAACTGCTGGCGCAGCTGCTTTTATGTCAAAGCTTTGGTAGCTCCTTATTGGCAATAGAACTATGGGGACACTCACTATTAGCAAACGCATATAACTCAGGGGAAATAAGTAAATATTATCAATGTAAAATTTATCCTATTAGCCTTAATGAAAAACTAAACCTTAAAAACAACTCAATTAACATTAAGTTGGTTATTACTTTGGTTATAGGTTTGTTTTTAGGGCATAACATCGCTCCTTTGCTAGAAAATTTGTCAGCGGTTCTAGCGCTTAACGATAATTCTACCGAGCCGCAATTGATAAGTTCAGTAAGCCATGTCAAGGTAAATAAACTCGCGCCAGAGTTAGGTGTAGCAAAGCCTGTCTTTGATAATGCTGCTGATAAAAATAGCTCACTAGTTATTCTCGAACAATCAACTGATCTAATGCATAGTGAGCATGCGGTTTTTGCAGAAGTCGAACAAAGTACACCGATAGCGTTAACAAACCGCCCCGAAGAAACAATGAACAATGAAACGCACAATGTGCCCGTTGCCGAGCCGATTGTAGAGCCAGAAAATACACATTGGTACTTTACTCTTTTAGCCCGTCAGTGGTTAAGTGAATACAATATTAATTTAACTCATCAGTTACAGACGAAAGATAATCAATACTATATTCAATACGGCGTATACCAACACAAAAGTTCTATCATAAGATTTATTAAACAAAAGCCTTTGCTGAGCGATTATTATCATTTATGTTATTCATCTGATTGGCAAAAGGTGGCGTTGATGACAGGTGCTTATCAAGGTTATCGTCAAGCCTTTAATCAGCTGGTTAAAGTAAAAGAACAAGGGGGCAGTGGGACTATTGTTGACGCATCTTACTTAAAGTCATGGCAGTGCAGTAACGAAAATTCTTAACAATAAACATTATCAGCAACCAATGTAGCCAAACCCTTATCCTGCTCTTTGCCTAAAATGGCGGTGAGCTTCCTCTGAAATCCTACACTTTAAAACTCGGCCTTCGCCAACAACAGGGCTCACTTCTTTATACGGCTTGGTATTATAAACTTGCTATTAGATGTTGATTAAAGGCAATTGATATATTTCTTCAAAACTCACTTTCCTGTATAATCCGCGCACTTCGTAAAACCGCTATACATGGCAAGGCTTAATATGACTGTTGAACAATTCAATCCCCTAAATCAAGGGAATAAAACAACCACCTTAGAAACACCTAAAAAAGTGCTTGCTGAGCAGTCTGTAAACGCCGTTAACCCCGCTTCTGTCGGGAGCCGTATTGGATTTATCAGTCTGGGCTGCCCAAGTACTTCCAATCCAATACTTTCAGCCGCATAGTCAAAACCTCCTGCTTCACCCTCCGTTTTATTGTTACCTCCCCATGTTAATTTATTATAAATACTCGCTTTTTAATGAAAATTGTTAATCTTTGATTTAAGTTACCTCTTAGATTGTTGTGTTTTCGTCAGATGAATAAAAATAAGGAAGTTAAAGTTGAAAGTATCGGTAGTGAAATTACTTGAGGTTGCAGGGTTAATTGCAGTTATATCGGCATTATTTGGTCTTGGATATCAAAAAGGATTAATGATATCGATGGGCTTTGGAAATACATCAGGAAGTTATGAGGTTAGGGAGGTATTTAACTCCTCTGTTTTAGCAATTTTTTATGTGTTTAATCGGCTTCAGGAGATGTCGTTAGTAGAGGAAATGCTAACAAACTGGAAGTTGATGATTGTGTATGGCGGGGCCGGAACAATTTTGTTGGTTGTTTTTTCTTATTTTCACAAAAATAAAACTTCAGAAGACAAAGGTACCAAAGGCCTTAGTGATAAAATACGCAAAGTTTTAGATACGTACAAGGGCTCCTCTGTGTTTGGTTTTGTTTTCGGTATTGTAGGATATCTTGTAACTGCTTTATCGGGGTATATCATTGTTGTTTCTTTATCACTTCTGGTATTTCCTTCTGCAATGGGAATGTTGGTTGCTTCACATCAAATGGATTCACTAAAAGAAAAACAAGTATGCGTTGCAGCAAATGAAGTGAAAAACAAATCAAAATATACTCACCAATGCACACAAATATCGATTAGCGGCAAAAAGTTAATGGGGTATATAGTACTTGAAAATAAAGATGGCTATTTTGTTCGCCGTAACGACTCATTTTTATATATTTCAAAGGATGGAAAAAACTGCTTATCTTCTAAGTTTGTATTAACTGAATCAATTGAAAACTGGGATGAGTTTGAATTTGACGATAAAGATATTGAAGAGTTTTGCGGTGTAAAAAAGGCGACTGAATCGCCAAAGAGTAAATAATTTACTTATATGTTTGGTAAATGGCTATTAGCGGATATTTTCCTTACGACCTTTGCAACTGGGACATACGGTTGCCCCACAGCAATTAAATCCAGTGCAAGACGTTACAGAGCACCTGCGACATACTTTGATGTGCCCCCACTTGTTACAGTGTGGGCAATTCCCCATAATCGCCATCTATTTTACTTTCCTTGCTGGCGCTTGGATAGCGTTAAGTTGAGAATCAAGTTCACCTGCCAAAACTGATTCTGAAACAATCGCTAAAATAGTCGGGATTTTTTCTTTTTCACCCACTGTAATGGCAGTTTTACCTTTAGCGAGTTCAAGTGACTTACTGCCGTATTTTATTTCAAGGAAATAACTTCCTTTACACTCATAGAACCAAGGGCGTATGCGTTTTGGCACTTTCACTTTGCTCTTAGCGCCTGTTTCGGGATCTGTGATTGATTTGAACTTATAAGCGGTGAACTCAACACCTTCTAATAAACACTTTGCCATTTCTTGCTGTTCATCAAGTTTGGAAATGAGTTTTTGTTGTCTTTTTTCTATGGTGCTGAGTTTGTTTTTGGCTGGTTTTTCGGTGATTGTTAGTTGATTTAGTAGTTTTGTCATTTGGTTTTACCTCTGTTCTTAAAGTGAACACACGGTAAAGCCGATGGTGATTAGTGGGCAACCAGTAATGATTAAACTAGTTAAGAAATCTATTAAATGAATACAAATTTAAATTCCCTTTAATCATAAAAAACAGCAATATAACAACACTTACATTTTTAGATGAAATTTCAGGCGTAGGGATACTTATGAATGCTACAAATCAAATTAGAGCAAAGTTATTAGAACTTGAAGGTGGGATATTTCAGCGTTTATGTGATGATTGGTTGCATCGCAAAGGGTATGAAAATATCAATGCGATAGGGATGATGCAGTCAACAGACAGAGTGACGAAAGGCACCCCTGATTGTTTGTTTATACAGCCTGATGGTCTTTATGTTTTTTCTGAATACACAGTTCAGCAAAACCGACTAGCCGTTAAACTTGAAGATGATATTAATAAATGTTTTAACGAACAAAAGACAGGTATCAACAATGAGCAGATTAGCGAAATAATAATTTGTTACTTAGGGAAACTATCGACACATGAAATTAATCATCTAACAAGCCTTTGCCAAAAAAGAAATACTAGATTAAGCCTAAATGGGCTCGATTCAATGTCTCTTAGTATTCAAAACTGCTACCCCGTACTTTCTGAACAATATTTAGGTTTACCTCTCGATACAGGACAACTACTCCCCGTAGATGACTTTATTATTAGGTATGGAAAAAACAACCTAACAACCGCTATCGACAATAAAATGTTATTTCAAGATGAGTTAATCGAGCAAGGAGTGGCTTATTTAGAGCATGGCAACTTTTTACTTATCTCAGGCGCGGCAGGCGTAGGAAAAACATTATTTTCTGTTAACTTAGTAAAAAAAATGCAAGAGCATAACTCAGACTTAAAAGTATATTGCTTATTCGATAAAGGTGCTGACTTGAGTAGGGATATTAGAGCGCACTTTAGTGAACCTGGTGATTACTTGATATTTGTTGATGATGCGAATAGGTTAGATAATAGGCTTGATTACATATTGCATCATTTAAACGAAGGCGATGAAAATAGAAGTTTTCGTATTATTGCTACTGTTCGAGATTATGCTCGTGACACAGTTGTTAAGCAGGTAAGTAAATTCACAAACCTACATCAACAAAATATTACTTCCTTAACAGATGAACAAGTTAAAGAATTAGTCGTTAAGTTATTTGATATCAATAACAGTGACTTTCAAAAAAGAATTCAGGAAATATCAGGGGGTAATGCAAGGTTGGCCATGATGGCTTCAAAGGTTGCCGTTGAAACGAATCAAATCGACTCAATACGAAATGTAGCATCTTTATATGATGATTATTTTGGCCAAAATGAAAATATAAAAGAAGTTGTAGAAAATGAAAAATTAATGGCCGTGGTCTGTGCTATTTCATTCTTTAGAAAAGTCGATAAGTTAAATGATTCACATATGGATTGGGTGCAAAATTCATTTGGTATTTCATCAGAAGAGTTCTGGGAGTACGTTAGGGTTTTACATAAAAAAGAACTCGTAGACTTGTACGAAGATGAAGTCGTAAAAATGTCAGACCAAGTTCTATCGACATATTTATTTTATCTGTCAGTATTTGAAAAGAAAATAATACCATTTTCACTAATTGTGAGTGATTTTTATCCTGATTTTAAAAGAACTATAGTTGATGCCTTAAACCCTGTAATTAATGCTTTTGACCAAAAACAAATAGTAAAAGAAATTAGATGTGAAATAAAAGAAATCCTCAATGCAATTTCTGAATCAGGAAACGTAAGGAGTTCAATTGAATTTTTGAACTCCTTTTGGTTTGCATTGCCCACAGAAGCGTTGGTTTTTGCTAAGAAATTAATTTCTGAAATGCCTTGTGTAGAAGATTCATGGGAAGATGAGACGTTTGAAGAAGCAAAAGGAGAGATAGCCGAATCTTCCTTAGTTGGCTTGCTAAGTGGTTTCAGAAATTATGGTGAATTTGAATTTAAGATGTCTTTTGATTTACTTTTGCAATATTTGTCAAAAAATAAAGAATCTCTCGGATATGTTATTAAAGAACTTACTGGAAGATATAACTTTAAGCCAAACGATAGTCGTTATGGTTACTATGTTCAGAGTCACGTTGTTGATACTTTAATAGAGAAGAGTGAAGGAGGTAAAAATTATTTATTTTCACAACTTTTTATCTTAGTGGCTAAGTCATTTTTAAAAATTGAATATAGAGAGCATCAATGGAGTCGAGGTGACACCATAAATATAATCACCTTTAGATTGTCGCCTGATACATACCTTATGCCTATAAGGCAGAAATTAATTGCCAACTTATCAATTCTACAGCGCCAGTTAACCTACGAAAAAATAATACAGGAAATTTTTCAAGAGTACATAAGTAGTCTAAGGTTTAAAGGCAAAGAAATGGCAGAAGCAGATTTGCCATACATAAACGAATATTTTGTCATTAATTTAGATTCAAATAACACTTCGCATTGCTTGATCATGCAAGATCTGTGTGAACATTTAGACTCACTTGAAATTGAATATCCTGCAGAATGGAAAAACGAGTTTACAAGTGAAACTCTTGAACTATCAAACTTACTTCTTGAAGATAGGCAAGAGCGAAGAATGCTAGACATGGGATATGAAGAGTACAATAAATATCGCCACCAGTGCGTTGTAAAGTATTTTTCGATTCTCACAAAAGAGAAGTTCATCCAATTCATGGGGCAGTGTGTTTCGTTACACAATGCCCTTTCTGGTAGGGAAAGAGATTATTCACTTAAAAGCGGTATTGAAATGAGTTTAAAAGCAATTGGTGAAACTCATGCTGATAAATTTGTAGATTATGTGTCTTTATATATGGATTATGACGATTTATTTGAAGTTAATCCGTATTCAATTATTTCCAACCTTTTTAATACCTTAGATTCGAATAAAGTTTGGGAATTAATTAACTCAAAAAACTATCGCTGGAAGAAGTATTGGTGTTCATTTTATTTTTCGTTATTGCCAGATGAAAGTATCACTAAAGCAGACGCTGAATCTTTACTTAAACATTTAAGCAATACACCAAGCAATGAGTTAAGAAACTGGTTAGATTTTTTATCTAAGTACCAGGCCGTAGATAAAGAAATATATGTAAAAGCGGTAAAGATATTGGTAGATAAGTCAAAGGAAGACAAATTTTACGCTAAATCACTAGGCCATATCTTTAGTGATAATTCTGAAATATTTGGTTCTTGGTTTGAAGTATTTAAGTCAAATGAAAAACTAATATTTGATGCTTATATAGCAGTATTCAAGATTGAACAGTATTGGGATTATAAAGGCGAAGCCTTAGATATATTGACAAAACGAAACGCCAACTTCTTGGAGGAACTTGTTGACTGTATTTATGAGAATGAACGTTACCCTGATTCACACGCTAAGATGCCTGAGTTAGATTTTTTATGGGAACGAGATAACTATATAGATGATATAGAAAGGTACAGTAAATACGTTTATTACAAAGAAAAGGGCTCATATGGCTTCGGAGATAATATCTTTTGTAAATTATTTATGAAAGAAAAAGGAAAGACTGCGGGCGATGAATTAACGGTGAAAAAACAATCCTTTATTAAGCAAACCATTTCGAAAAACATAGAAGATATTAAGTATTCATGTTTTATTTTTAAGATTGCAAATAATTTAGGTGAGAGTTTTAGACGAGAATTATTAGGTTTGTTTTTGCATGAAAATAAAAATATAGATGACTTTAAATTACTTGAAACTGAATCAAACTCAAGAAGTTGGTCAGGTAGCCTAGTGCCTATTTTGGAAAAGGAAAAAAACAATCTTATTTTATTATTACCTTTATTGAACTCAGTAGAATTACTTGAACACAGGCTTTATATTGAAAAACGAATAGAGTATAAGGAAAGGTATATAAAAAGTGAGAAAAAAAGTGATTTTCTGGAAAGTAGACATTAACTAGGTAATAGGAATTGTTATTGGCGGTCAAGGCACTGCTGATAACTTTTTCATTCAATATTGATAAGGCTTAAACTAATTACTATTGGCTAAATTGCCAGCCCACGTTACATAACATTAGTCGCTTCAAATACGCATACACATTGCCTAAGTCATTCATGGTTTCACCCCCAATTCATGGTTTAAAATCAAACTCCGCAAATGGCTTCTACGAAAACAAAGGGGTCGCCATACCCCTTTTCAAAAAGTATCACAAATTCCAATAGGTTTTCAGGTTTAATAGAACGGCACGACGACACTGCCTTTTGATGGAGAGAGCAACGCCCTTATAGGTGATTCGTAAAAAGGCATTGAAAAGCCCGTTGGGCTAAGTGACGAACAGCGGTCAGCCAAAATTACTGTAGCGCTTTATATAATATAAAGGAATGCAGTGTTTTTTAATGACCGCATTAACAAAAAAACAAATCAACTCGCTTGCCATCTATTGGTAGTTTTTTTGGGGTAAGAACTTTACCAAATAAAAACTTGGCAACTTCATTGGCTTTGAATTTTTGTTTGTTGTTTTTGTTGAAATCATCAACAACAGGTTTGATAAAGTTTTTCCTAAAGAATGACCTATTACCATCAACAACATCTTTATTTTCTACTTGCTTTGTTTTGTTAATTTCTGATTCCACTAATCTTGCCATAAATTCAACATCTTTTGGCTCTTCTGTGAGTTCAATCTTAATGTTATGGTTTTTCGTCACAACATCACTCTTTATTAAGGCTGCAAGACCAACGGGGATGATGGCTAAGTGCTTTGAGTTACTACTGTTACGATAGCCTGTGTTTCTGCCAATAGTTTGATTAAAGCAATTTGAAATTAAAGTGCTAATCGCTAGTTGCTCGTCACCGTCTTTTTTACTATTGGCATTAATGCCTAATGATAATAAAAGTCGCTGTATTTGGCTTGGATGAGGAAAGGTAAAAATGCTCGCAAAGCACTTGTCTTGCTTGTCATTATGACCTTTTAGCCCCTCATGCGTATATAAGCGCATACCTTGTTCGATTGAGTTTTGTTTTTGATTCTCGTTAAGGCCATCAACCACTGACTCATAATTAGGATAATAATCTTTTATATTAGCCATAATTTCTAATTTTGCTGACGTACTATTTCTTATTTGTGACGATGTTGAGTTTACATAAGCAACGCTCAGGTCATTATCAAATATAGGCTGGAATCGGTCTAAAAATATATGTTGAACACCTCTTGCTTCTAATGCTCGGTCAATGCCGCGCTCGGCAGATAACAACACAACAAATACGCCTCCTTTGTTATATAAATAATTCATTAAAGTATCTTGCTCTAAGTCAGCATGGACTGGTTTGTTGAAACTTGTTTCTTCTCCGCTCTTAGTATGCTCATAGACGGAAACAAAACCTGATTGCGGGTTGGCTTTTATGGCATCCATTTCATCTAAAAATACGATAACCGAGCCATATTGCTTTAACTGTTTTTCAATGCGTTTCTTGAAGTGCTTAAAGTCTGTTTTTGCTTTTGCTAAGGTTAGTATTTGATGTTCGTAATCGCTACTGGCTAACCAACCCATTTCAACAAAGCATTTAGACTTGATTTTAGATTTGATTTGCCCCATTTCGGCACTACTGAGGTGGTTTGTTTTCCATTTGCTAAAATAGCCGTTTTTATAATTAAACCAGCACTCAAGGCTTTCAAAAATTGAAACGCCAATCGCCATAGGTGGTTCAAAGTATTGTTTCACATCTGCGTCATACTCAGTCTTGTCGCTTTCTTTATGTCCATATTCATCAACCAACAAACCCCAAAGAATGTTGGTCATACTTTTAATTTGCACCATAGGACGAGCAAAAGTTAATATGTAATCATCAATGTTTTTATTAGTATTAGTGATAAAAGTTACGGCAGAGTCAGTATGGTTTGTCACAATCTGGGCGGAATAACTTTTGGCAATGCCTGCATTGCCACCAAGGTATAAAACTTTAAGAGGTGCTACCATTAAATTTACTTTATTTCCGTTGCAGTAAGCAAAATAGGCATTGGCAGGACTAAGTATGTCATTAGCATTATTATCGGCTCTTTCTTTAATGGTCTGATTGTTCTGCTTGGCACGCATTACATCAAACAAAGTAGTAAAACCGTTAAAGTGAGCGTGAAAATTCACCCAATTATTATCTATTAATGCTGCTTGTCGCCATGAGCAAACACCTTGAAATTCCTTGTCGGCACTTGCGAGGTACTCTTTCAATTGGGGTAGGCTTCTGTTTATTTCTTTTTGGCAAATTACTTCTGGTGCTTCACCAAAGAAATAAAAACTTCCTGTTACGTAAGATTTCAGTAAAAAACCGTATTTTGCATAACTCGCGGCTACAATTTTGCATTTACACTGTTTGTCAGTTATTGGGTCAGCACAATAACTTTTTGTATACTTTTTTAAGTTATCGGCAATTTCACCTACTGACAGTTTTTTACCATGAACCTCAATCAGTGTGGTATCTGGCAATACCTCATATTGAAACTCTTGCTCTGATTTCTTTTTAGCACGTTTGTGAATCTGTTTTGTTGTAAGCGTTTCTTTTCCTTCTTGCACACGCCTTGTAAGCCACGCGACAACGTTATTGTAGACCTTTAACTTAATAGCGTTAGTTTGTCTTTGCGCCGTAAATGATTTCTGTGTTTGTGCCGTATATGGGTTAAGTGGAATGGCATCTATAATTGCACCTGAGCGATAAACACTATTAGGCTTATTTTCTATTAGAAATCCAGTTTCATCGTCAATGCTGCCGATATAATCTAGTCTTTCAGGAGAAAACACAGCCGTATCAATAATGCAACGGTCATAGATAGCACCGCTTTTTGATACAAATACATAGCCATGTTTATAGTACCAAGCAAAATCAATTAAATAACGCTTAAAGGCAGGAATTAAATCCTTTTTTATGCGGTAGTAGATATGCCACTTCTGGTTTGAATTAGCCTTTAGCGGTTTATTGGTTCTTGTATCAATTAACCCGTTACTGCTTGAAGGTATGGCTAAGACCTCTTTACCTTTTAGGAAAGAGTAAATCTTGATTAGATAATCCAGTAGCGCTTCAATCGTTGTGAATTGATAATTAGCGTCAATTAAATCATCAATATCAAGCAGAACTATGGTTTCATCATTGTAGATAAAATTCTTCTTGGCTCGGGCTATTTTTTTAATGCTGGTATTTTCTATAGCGAGTGTGGTGATGTTAAATGGTTTTTGACGGCACCTGAGGTTATATTTTGGTATACCGTGTACTAAGGCAATATCTTGATTGATGTATTTCTTTAGTTCTTCAAGTGAACTTATGTTGATTACTTGTGCTGTGCCTTGAAACAGACTTTGACCGTCTGCTTTTATTTGGTTATTTTCAAGCGTGTAGATTTTGTGCGCTTGAGCACTCTTTATGGTTGTAAGCCTTATCATCCTTGACTCCATTAGTTGAGTAATGTTTCCTGACAAAAGCCTTTATTGCTGCCTGATAACTTTTGTCGGGGTATTCTTTTTTGAGAATGGTTAATACGTCTTGTGGTAGTTCTGTTACGAATTTCATTAGTTCTTCCTTTTGACGTTATTTGTTTGGCAATTAGTCTTTCTGCTTAATTGCTATATGTATTTATCTCTTGGAAATTAATGGAGGTGTTTTTTTGTATTGATTGGATTGCTTGATTAGGTCATTAAAAATTACTGTAGTGCTTTATATATAGTAAAAGAGTGCAGTTATTTTTAATGACCTGAAAGGGGAGTAGCAAATACGACTTGTTGAAATCGTTTTAGTATTTCGCGAATGCACATGAAAACCATTAAATGGAGGTTAACCTCCATTTAATGGTTTTACCTAAAGATCTGCGCTGATCTTTTAGCGCTCAAAGTAACTCTGCGGCATTTAATAACTTAGTTGGAGAAGCCTCTAAATATCTGGCTGTTGTTTGGATATTTTGATGTCCGGCAAGTGCCATTAGAATATGAATACCAACACCTTTATCTGCAAGGTTAGTTAAAAACGAACGTCTACCGCTGTGTCCTGACTTTTTCTCAAGCCCTGCATCTTTATAAAGTTTAATCAAAATACATGTTTGAGAGTTTGGGCTAATAGCGTTACCCTTTTGACTGAGTAGTAAAGGGGAGTTGCCATCATATTGCGCTAAGTTCATTTCCTCAAAGTAAATACGTAGGGCAGCGGCTAATTTGCTATTGATAGCAAAAGTGCGTGATTTAGACCCCTTGGTCTGGTCTTTAGTTAAGTTGACAAGAGTAATTACTTCTTTCTTTGTTGTGAACACATCACCAATTTTTAGGCTACTAATTTCTTTTGCCCTAAGCCCTGCATAAAATGATAGACAAAGTGCCATCACATTGCGCTCACCGTGTTTACCTGCTTTAGCAATTGCTAAAGTACGCTTAAATTCTGCACTTGTTAATATACCTGCTTGTTTTGCCATGTTCGCCTCTAAATCCCATCATTTCACAGCAATTATTATATTTTCTGTGATTGATTTTATCAGCCTTTATAGGTCAATTATTTTCACTAATGAAATCAA
>JBAHZV010000092.1:0-10532 GCA_037132845.1 Psychromonas sp. | reverse complement strand
CGCCTTTTTTAAGAGCAAAAGAAAGATCTTGAAATAAGATCCTATCCTCACGAACACAGGTCAATTTTTCACAGCGCAACATCAGTAGCCTAATCTAATAAACGGGCATATTAAGACAACGCATCCTAACTTATCTACTTTGATAAAGATAGGATGATGACTAAATGCGAGGCTATTTTTTATGTAGACTAAGCAATAGCTCAGCTTCAGCATGAGGCAGTTCACATTCAATCATTAGCTCTTCAATTGAAGCCCCCAACTCAACCATTTTAGTGGCACGCGTATAAAGTCTATTTTCTGGTGTTTGGGCAACTATATTTTGCTGATTTTCTTGAGTTTTTTTAATCAGCGACTCTAATTGTCGGATCTTCTTGCCCATGCCTATACTGCCAGAGTGTAATTCAACAAATTGCTGTTTAAAAAGCTCATTGCTAGCCAATACTGATTTTAGCAACACTTCTAAAGCTTGGTTTTTTTTAGCCAGTTTTATAATTAAAAAATAGTTAAAAGCAAATAAGATAGAGGCCAGCACAAGTGTCAGCCAGGGCAGATATTGTAAATATTGTAAATATTGTAAATACATTGTTTACTCTGTTTATAGTAGGCTTAATTCATCCCATTCATCATCGCTAAGTAGTTTATTTAAATCAACCAAGATAAGCAAACCATCATCTCGATTAGTCACACCTTGTATAAACTGTGAACTCTCTTCAGTGCCCACATGGGGTGCCACTTCCATCTCAGATTTTTTCAAGTATACAACTTCAGCAACACTATCAACCAAGATGCCGATCACCTGTTTCTCCGCTTCAATTATCACAATACGACTATTATCAGTGATATCAGCGGACACTAATCCAAAGCGAGAGCGTGTATCAATAACTGTAACAACGTTACCTCGCAAATTGATGATACCTAAAACATAATCCGGTGCACCAGGTACAGCTGCAATTTCACTATAACGTAAAATTTCTTGCACCTGCATCACATTGATCCCATAGGTTTCATTTTCTAATTGAAAGGTAACTCTTTGGAATATTTCATCATCTGAGCTATTTTTATCTCTATTCATAATATTCTCTATCCAATTTTTATGTTAATAAACTTATATTAGCGACTAATTATAATTTTACCAGAACTAATGTCCATGTATATTTATACCACTATTCAATAGTTTAACTAATTCCTCAGCATGGATCAGTGCGCACATTTTTTTCTTGACCATGCCTGCTAGCCAAGGGCGTTTTCCTGATGCTGTACGCCACTTTATCTGTGATCGTGACAGCATTTCAGTGCCAAGTAGTTTTTCACAAGAGAGACCCCACTTGGTTGAACCTAATAATACACAGTGGCTATAGTTAAGTGTTTGTGCCGATTGTCCAGTATTGATCCATTTAGCCGTATCAACAATATTAAACAAGGATTCATTATGAGTCATCACGCCAGAGAACCACTCTGGTTTACCAATTAATGAATTAATGGAATCATCAAGTTGATAAATTCCTCCTAAATCGGCTAATGGAACTGCAAACATAAGGTCTGAAAGCTCAAAGAAAAGTACTTGAAAGTTATCTTCTACTTCGATATTTTTCCAAGTACTTTCATCTTTTTTCTGTGCGTTATCATCTTCGCTCAACACTTCAACCTCTGAAAAAACCAAATTTTCAGGTAATGTTGGAATATTCAGCTTTACAGGAGCAGTATCAACAATCACTTGCGGTGATTCTTTTTCGTTTAACATCGAACTAAAATAGTTTTGTAATGCTTCATCATTGTGGTTTTTCATCAATAAGGCTCTATTTGTAACAAATAATTAAGTAACGTCTCATAAGCAAAAGCACCCCGGCAATTATGAGAGTACAATGATACGGGAAGGTGCTGTAAACTCGCATCTCGAAATTTTGTATCAATAGGAATCACACCATTCCATACTCTACTGGTATAGGTTTTTTTTAATAACCCCAAGGTATTCAACGAAGCCCGCGTACGTTTATCAAACATGGTTGGAATAATACAATAATTAAAATCTAAATTACGAGATTGCTGCATTATTTGTAATGTTTTTATCATACGCTCTAACCCTTTGGAGGCTAAAAACTCTGTTTGTACAGGAATGAGAATTTTATCACAGGCAGCTAGAGCATTCACCATCAGCACACCCAATACCGGCGGACAGTCAATCAATACCACATCATAATCATCCTCTACAAATAGCAATTGTTTTTTTAAAAAAAGCCCCATCCCCTCTTTATTACCGAGCACTCTATCTAATGTTGCTAATGCCATAGAAGCCGGAATAAGAGAGATGTTATTTATTTCGGTTGGTAAGATAACCTGCTCTAATTGCGCTTTATTTTGCGCAGGCTCTTGAAAAAGATCATATAAACTGACCGGAAGGTGGTCAGAATCATATTGTAAATAACTGGTTAATGATGCATGCGGGTCGGTATCGACTAACAATACTCGAAAGCCACGGTCAACTAATAGTCCCGCTAAAGAAATTACCGTCGTGGTTTTTCCAACCCCACCTTTTTGATTTGCTACTGTCCAAACTAACAACGTTATTCCTGCCTTGTGGTTATAATTAATCGATCATTAGGTAAATACATCTCGCGCATTTCTTGACTGTCCTCTTTGATTAAAGAAGGTTGAATAACAGACTTTTCCTGTGCAGATTTATCTTTCGCTAATTCACTATTTTTATCAACGGCTATTACCGCATATTTTGAAATTGCGATAACAACACGTCGGCTCTTTAGCGGGTTGACACGATTATTTTCATTTAAGACCGGTGAATAGCGACCATACGCCTCCACCACCATCCTCTCACCGGATATTCCTTGCCTATTTAATGCATGCAATACGCTAAATGCACGCATTCCAGAAAGTTCCCAATTAGAATAATAAATTTCATTGGCAATACGCTCATTGTCACTGTAACCTCGAATGCGCAATAAATTATTAACTGGCATTAATATCTTAGACAGTTTATTAACGATATTTTTAGCTGAATTTAATAATGTATGGCTACCCGCAGCAAAAAGAATATTTCCACCCATTTCAATAGTTAGCCAGTCACCATTAAGATCTAATACAATGCTTTCTTTATCCAATTCAGAGAGGAACAGTTTCTCTAGCGCGGTTTTTATTTGCCCTAAATTACGCCCTTCTTTTGCTATTTCAACCTCAGAAAGCACATCAGTGGCTTGATAGGGTATAACATTTGATTCTAAAGTCGGCTCGACATTTTCCACAGTCGTATTACTATCATGGGTTAACACCCCTTCATTATTCGAACTAAATAATGATTTATTAAGTAACTTGCTGGCATTTTGAATACTTAACATAACCTCTTTATATTGTTCTTTATCATTCGCAGATACGGCATATAAGACCACAAAAACGGCAAACATAAGAGTCATAAAGTCAGCAAAAGAAACGGTCCAGCGATGTAGATCATTGCCTTTTTGCATTTGCATTCGCGAACGAGGACGCATGCGCATTAATATGACGCTCTATCGATATAACCACTTAAACGTCGTTCCAGTAATAAATTATTATCGCCCTGTGCAATCGCCAATAAACCAATTAAGGTCATCTCTTTATAAAGAGCAACGAATTGATAATGCAGGCGAATTTTATTGGCAATGGGTAAGTAGATAAAATTAGCAAAACCCACACCATAAATGGTCGCAACAAAAGCGATAGCAATACCCGCACCTAACTTCTCAGGTTGATCTAAATAACCCATCGCTTGAATTAATCCGAGAACCGCGCCAATAATACCAATCGTTGGGCTATATCCCCCCATCGACTCATAAATTTGCGCACTGCGTTCATAATGTTCACTCTCAAGATCAATATCCTGCTGTAGTATGTCTTGTAAAACCATTTGATCACAACCATCTATCAGCATTGAAAGTCCTTTTTTAGTAAAAGGATCAAGGGCGTTACTTTCCTCTTTCTGCAAACTAAGTAGACCATGTTGGCGTGATTTTTTTGACCACTTTTGAAGTTGACGAGATTGATTGAGAATAGACAATTTAGGTGTCGTAAAGATACGAGGTAGTAAGCTCAACGCATGCAACAATTGTTTAGCCGATGTTTGTACTAAAATCGCCCCCATTGTTCCACCAAAAACGATTAAAAAAGCGGGCAAGTCAAATAACCCAGCGATTGATGAACCATGGTAACTTTGTGCAAAAAGGATACTTGTAACAATAATAACAAAACCAAGAAGTCCAAGTTTATTCATGCTTCAATTCCACCAAGATACGCTTTGAGACATGCTCAAGTGCTAAAGATTCCGTTGCAATCCCAGACTTAGTCACTGCTTGTGGCATGCCATAAACAACACAACTTGCTTCATCTTGAGCCCATATTTCGGCACCTTTCTCTTTTAACATCCGTGCACCCTCACGCCCGTCTGCTCCCATACCGGTTAATACCACGGCTAATACTTTTTTTCCAAATATCTTAGAAAGAGAAGCAAAAGTGATATCAACACTGGGTTTATAGTTAATTTTTGCACTGCTTTGGTGAATACGTATTTTTACATTGCCCGATCGCCCATCTAACAACATCTGTTTGCCACCTGGTGCTAGGTAAGCACAGCCTGGTTTTAAAACATCACCATCACTCGCCTCTTTCACCGTAATTTTACAAATGCTATTTAATCTATCGGCAAATGCTTTAGTAAAAGTACCCGGCATATGTTGGATGAGCAAAATAGGAATTTTAAAATTCGCAGGTAATCCGACTAAGACAGTTTGTAGTGCAACCGGACCACCGGTAGAAGTACCGATGGCAAGCACATCGTAACTTTTCCCCGAGGCTTTAAAAAAAGGAGTAGGTGAAGCGCTCGATAAAACTGTTTTTTGAGTATTCGTTCGTCTTGCCGTAATTGCATTTCTCTGTGATGCAGGAGAGACACGATTATTTTCATTACTCGTTCTTAACGCAGAAGTAGTTAAAGTCGCGCTCGATTTTTTTATCGGCTCATTGGCTTTAGGCCTTACTCTAAAAATACGGCGTGAAGCAATTGCTTCAATCCGTTGCTGTAATAACTTACTCGCCTCTTCTTTATCACGGGCTATATCTTCAAATTTTTTAGGCAGAAAATCTGCCGCCCCGGCTTCGAGTGCATCGAATGTCGCAGTTGCACCTTGGTGTGTTAATGATGAAAACATTAAGATAGGTAATGGATGAGTTGCCATGATTTTTTTAACGGCGGTAATGCCATCCATTACTGGCATTTCAATATCCATGGTGACAACATCTGGCCTATATTTTACTATCATCTCAATAGCTTCTTGACCATTGTTTGCTGTTGCAATAACCTCTAATGCTGGCGATTTATTGACAATTTCACTAACGCGACGTCGAAAAAAACTTGAATCATCAACAACTAAAACTTTAATCGCCATATTAATCCCTATATTTTATGCGTAATGCTTCAATAAACTTGGTAAATCTAGAATTAATGCTATACCACCGTCGCTGGTGATTGTCGCTCCTGCCATACCAGGCGTACCAGAAAGTAGTTTATCAAGCGCTTTTATAACAACTTCTTCTTGCCCTAATAATGCATCGACAACAAAGGCAACTTGCTGTACGCCCAGTTGTACAATAACAACATGTCCCACCCCTTTGCCTTTTTCAACAGCGGGTTTATTGCGGGCTAACCAGTCACTTAAATAGAATAAAGGTATCGCTCTATCACGGATAACAATAGTAAGTTGATTATTAACTATATTAGTTTTGCTTAAGTCAAGATGGAAAATTTCATTGACATTAGTTAATGGTAAAGCAAAGGTCTGATCTGAGACCACTATCATTAGGGTCGGTAATATAGCTAATGTTAAGGGGACTTTTATTTCTAAACGCGTGCCTTTACCAAGTTCAGAATCAATAGAAATGGTGCCGTTTAATTTAGATATCCCCGTTTTGACAACATCCATACCAACACCACGACCAGAGATGTCAGATATTTCTTTTTTTGTTGAAAACCCGGGTGCAAATATAAGCGAGTAAGCTTCTTTATCTGACATGCGATCAGCGCCATCTTGATCTAATATCCCTTTTTCCATGGCGATATTTTTAAGAATTTTAGCATCCATCCCGGCGCCATCATCTTCAATAACCAGTAGGATATGATCTCCCTCTTGTGAGGCAGAGAGCAATACCCGACCCTCTTCATCCTTACCTGATTGCATGCGTACATCGGGCATTTCAATACCGTGATCAACAGAATTTCTGACCAAATGCACTAAGGGGTCAGCAAGTGCTTCAACTAAATTTTTATCTAAGTCAGTCTCTTCGCCAATCATATCGAGGCGAATATTTTTACCCAAGGTGCGCGCTAAATCTCGAACAACACGAGGAAATTTACCAAATACTTTTTTGATTGGTTGCATCCTCGTTTTCATTACAGACCCCTGCAAATCACCTGTAACGATATCAAGATTTGCAACCGCTCTTGATATCTCTTCATTATCTGAGGTTGCTTCAAGACTCACGAGACGATTTCTAACTAATACTAATTCGCCAACCATATTCATAATTTCATCAAGAATCGCGGTATCAACACGTACCGTAGGCTCTGCTTTTACGACTGCTGTTTTAGTTTTAACGGGGTCTTTAGGCACATTTTTAGTTTTTTGCTGAGAAGGTGGCATTTGTTTAACGGGCACTTTCGGTGCATCAGCCACTTTTTTAACACTTTCTATTTTTGCGACAGGAAGAATCGGTGCGGTAGCCATAGCATTTTGAGCGCTTTTTCCTGAGCCATGTAATTCATCTAATAAGGATTCAAATTCATCATCAGAAATCTCATCATTATTGCCAACGAACACCGTTGCAGTTTCTTCTTTAGCACTGATGCTATGTGCACCTTTACCATGTAATTCATCTAATAAAGACTCAAATTCATCATCACCAATTTCATCAATCGATGTTGATGGCACAGATGGAGGTGGTGTAGGTGATGGCGTATTTTGTCCTGAAGCATGTAACTCATCTAATAAAGATTCAAACTCCTCTTCACTTATTTCTGCATTTTCTTCAGCAGTAGGTTTTGCTTCAATCAGAGATCCCGATTGAGCATGTAACTCATCTAATAACGCATCAAATTCAAAATCATCGATACCTTCACTCACTGATTCACTAACAGCGATATCGTCTTCAATGGGATCAGAAATTTCTATGGCACTTTCTTGTGATTCTGGTTTACTTAAACGATGCAGTTCAGTAACAATATTAGCCGGAGCAGCCTGCATCTCTTCGCCATTTTGTACGGCTTCAAACTGCACATTAATCACATCAAGGGCGGCTAAAATAGTATCCATCAATGATGCACTAACGCTACGATTGTTTTGACGTAAGCAGTCAAATACATTTTCGGCACCATGACATATTTCAACGAGCTCGGTCAACGAGAGGAAACCCGCGCCACCTTTTACAGTATGGAATCCACGAAAAATGGCATTCAGTAACTCTGTATCATTAGGATTATTTTCTAATTCAACCAACTGCTCAGATAACAGTTCTAAAATTTCTCCTGCTTCGACTAAAAAGTCCTGCAGAATCTCTTCATCTACTTCGAATGTCATTTTCTATTCCCTTAAAATCCCAAACTAGAAAGTAAATCATCAACATCATCTTGGCCATTTACAACATCATCACGATCTTCAGAATTTATGATAGGGCCTTCAGCTTCAATACCTTGCGGAGTATTTTTTTGTGACAATTTGACTGGCTCTGAGTGAGCCTCTCCGTTGCTACAAACGGTTAAAATATTCACCAATTTTGATTCGATCTCTTGCACTAAATCTATAACACGACGAATTATCTGCCCGGTTAAATCTTGATAATCCTGCGCCATTAATATATCTGTTAATGAGCTGCGTAACTTAAGTGCATTGAATGATGAATCTTTAATTAACCCGTCAAGCTGATGACAAAGTATTTTAAAATCACCAATCGCAATGTCGCGTTTCATTAATCCTTGCCAGTTTGGCTTAACACCTTCAAGATCGGCAATTAATTTATCTGCAATAGGCAAACAATCATCAACAGCATCCATGGTTTTATTGGCAGCTTTATCGGTCATTTCGATAACATAATTAAGACGCTCTTTAGCATCAGGGATCTCATTGTCAGTCATATCCATTAAACGAGTATCAGTTTGAAAATTCAATATTGAATCGTGCAATTCACGCGTCAACTCACCAACTTTATCGAAAACGCTATCGTTACTTAATGGTGTTTCACTCGCTCTGCTAATTATCTCATTTGCGGCCGTAATCTCTTTTGCTTCCAAGTGAGCTACAATAGCCTTAGCTTGCAAGAGTGAGAGGAGTGGCACTGTTTGTTCTGCCATAAAATTCCCCTTAACCTAAACGTTCAAAGACTTTATCTAGTTTCTCTTTTAATGTTCCAGCAGTAAAAGGTTTAACAATATAACCATTTACACCCGCTTGAGCGGCTTCAATTATCTGCTCTCGTTTTGCTTCTGCTGTCACCATTAAAACTGGAAGGTGTTTTAATTTAGGATCTTTTCTAATCGCTTTTAATAGATCGATTCCTTGCATAATTGGCATGTTCCAATCTGTTACCACGAATTCAAAATTCCCCTCTTTAAGCATCGGAAGTGCCGTATTACCATCATCAGCTTCGAAGGTATTTGTAAAACCAAGATCTCGCAATAAATTCTTGATAATTCTTCGCATTGTTGAAAAATCATCAACAATTAATACTTTCATATTTCTATCCAAAACATTCCCCTCAGTAAAAACTCAACTTTATCTATATCTACTTGAAATAAATACAAGTAAATATCAAAAAAGGTACATTTAACAGCTTTAATTTTTATTATTATTGATTTAAGTGTGACTTTCCTCTTAGTAACAAACTCTAATAAGTAGTCTCGTATAGTAAAAAACTCTATGTAGTGTCGTCTCTAAGACGATTGTGCTTTTGATTTCAAACGGTGCAATGCTTGAGTATGAATCTGACTCACGCGTGATTCACTGACATCTAACACCAAGCCTATCTCTTTTAAGTTTAACTCTTCGTCATAATAAAGTGATAATACCAGTGCTTCTCGTGGTGGTAATTCTTTTATCATCCTGACCAGTTTATCTGAAAACTGCGCTTCACTCACTTCATGAAAAACACAGTCATGATGATGCTGTCCATGACTTAAAGCTTCTTCTGAATTAGCAAGATCTTCATACGCAACCAATTTGGCACAATTAACATCTCGCAACATATGCTGGTATTCCACCAAAGTTAATGACAATTGTTTGGCTATCTCTATATCTTTAGCGTCTTCTCCGGTGCGTTTTTCTACTGTAAATATTGCACTGGCAATGCTACGACTATTTTTATGTACCGAACGAGGTACCCAATCACCGCGACGCATATCATCGAGCATCGCACCTCTAATACGAATACCAGCGAAGGTTTCAAAACTTGCACCTTTGCTCGCATCAAAGTTACGAGCGGCTTCCAGCAGACCAATCATGCCCGATTGAATAAGATCATCGACAAGCACATTCGCCGGTAGCCTGGCCAGTAAATGGTAAGCTATTTTTTGAACCAATGTCGTATTGCGCTCAACCAGATCGGCGCTATTATTATAATAACCCGTTGTTTTTATCACCTATTTATTCTCATCTACGTTATTAAGCAGAAGTTTTTCAATAAAGAATTCTAAGTGTCCTCCTGGCTGATGTGGAATTGGCCAGTCGCAAGCTCTATTGGCTAATGCTTTAAAAGCCAAAGAAGCAGGTGTTTTAGGAAAAGCTTGCACAACTACTTTCTGTTTTCGTACCGCTTGGCGCACATTTCCATCAAATGGGATACAAGCAACAAGCTCTAATGAAGCATCTAAAAAACGGTCTGTCACACGCGTTAATTTAGTAAATAGATCTTGCCCTTCGCGCAAACTACGCACCATATTTGCAACAATTTTAAATTTATAGACACCATTTTGTTTACTTAATATCTTAATGAGCGCATAGGCATCCGTTATTGATGTTGGTTCATCACATACAACCATCACCACATCTTGAGCAGCTTGTGCAAAGCTGACCACCATATTAGAAATGCCAGCGGCAGTATCAATCAGTAACATGTCGATAGGCGTTTGCAGTGAACTAAATGCCTGTATTAATCCTGCATGTTCAATATCGCTCAACTCCACCATCGATTGAGTGCCTGATGTTGCAGGAATAATCATGATGCCATCAGGACCTTCTACAATCACTTCATCTAAAGTACATTCACCCGATAATACGTGGGAGAGGTTTTTTGTCACCCGTATACCCAGTAAAACATCGACATTAGCAAGTCCTAAATCTGCATCTAATACCAACACGCGTTTACCACGCTGGGCAAGAGAAACAGCCATGTTAAGCGTGACATTGGTTTTACCAACGCCACCTTTACCGCCGGTGATAGCAACTACTTTCACTTGGTTGTTGGTCATTTTTCTTAACCCACTCGCTTGGTCTGAAATCATATTATAC
>JBAHZV010000091.1:0-25323 GCA_037132845.1 Psychromonas sp. | reverse complement strand
GCACAACTGCAAACGACGCTTTTGAATCGCTATGATAAACAATTCGAGTTAACCAGAGAAGGGCAGTTATTGCATCAATATGGTATTAAAAATAAGCAGTTAAATGAACAGTTACAATCACAAATTGATTTTGATGATGCCCACCAAGGTCAGTGTCTCATTGCCTGCTCTGGGGCAATTGCTTACGATTTATATCCTGATTTTATTCACTACCAAGCAATGCATTCTGGGTTAAAAGTGCATTTAGAAGCCGCGCCTAACCACGCTATTATTGAGGGGCTTTTAAATAATAGTGTGCATATTGGTATTGTTAATCAACACCTTCATCACCCGCAATTACAACAGTTAAAACTGGGTAATGAACCGTTATTATTAATACTGCCTAAACGTTATGAATTGACAGAAATTAACTTTTCAATGTTAAATTCATTGGGATTTATTAATCATCCTGATGGTTTTGAATTTGTCGATAAAGTCTTTAGTAGTAATAAATTTAAAGGCTATTTAGGCTGTCATAACTTAGCGATTAGTGGCTTTGTTAATCAGTTAAATCAAATATTGTTAGCGGTTTCAAAAGGGATCGGTTATACGGTTTTACCGGCACGCGCACTTGCCCAATGTGATTATTCTAATGATTTATATGTTGCGCCATTAGAGACCGCAGTGAGCGATCCGCTTTATATTACCAGTAAGCGCCATTTTGCATTAGCGACGCGTTATGATTGGTTTATCGCGCGAATTAAGCAACGTTTGGGTTAACGAGTCTATAAGATATAGGTCGTTATTAATTGCTATTATTCAGCGCATCAATGCTGACATTGTGTGGTTGTGAGTAGGCGACTAAATTGTTGTCATTTTTAAGCAACAAAAAAGGAGCTAAAAAGCTCCTTTTTAACGGCTCAGTGAGATTAGTGTGACAATATCTGTTCGAGGAATAATTTTAAACGATCCGATTGTGGATTGTCGAAAAATTCATTGGGTTCATTTTCTTCGATGATCTGACCTTCATCCATAAAGATAACTCTATCAGCGACTTTTTTAGCAAAGCCCATCTCGTGAGTGACACAAATCATGGTGATACCTTCATCCGCCAGTTCAACCATTACATCTAGCACTTCCGATACCATTTCTGGATCCAATGCAGACGTTGGCTCATCAAAAAGCATAATTTCAGGGTTAATACATAAACAACGTGCAATGGCGACACGCTGCTGTTGTCCCCCAGAAAGTTGGTTGGGGTATTTTTCTGCTTGATCGGCAATTTTTACCCTTTCAAGGTAATACATGGCTTTTTCAAGGGCTTCTTTGCGTGGTACTTTGTGTACCCATGTTGGCGCAAGCACTAAGTTCTCTAATACCGTAAGATGCGGAAAGAGGTTAAAGTGCTGGAATACCATTCCCACTTGTGAACGAATATGGCGTATCACTTTGACATCATCAATGAGCGCAGTACCATTAATGGTAATGTTACCTTGTTGAATTTGTTCAAGGTGATTCAAGCAGCGAATTGTAGTTGATTTACCGGATCCAGAAGGGCCACAGATAACAACTTTTTCACCTTTTTTAATTTCTAAGTTAATGTCTTTAAGTACATGGAAATCACCGTACCATTTGTTAACATCATTCATTGAGATCATAATTTCTTGTTCAGACATAAGATTTCCTAATTAATGTTCAGTATTAAATTTACGTTCAACTGATTTTGAATATTGGGACATGCTAAAGCAGATAACCCAATAAATTAAGGTAACAAAAACATATCCTTCCACTTCATAACCTAACCAATTTGTATCACTATTGGTGAGTGTTACCATGGCCAGAATATCAAAAAGTCCAATGATTAAAACCAGCGTTGTATCTTTGAAAAGGGAGATAAAAGAGCCCACCAGATTAGGAATAGATATTTTTAATGCCTGTGGCAAAATAATTAAAATCATTCCCTGCCAGTAACCTAACCCTAAGGATTTTGATGCTTCATATTGCCCTTTTGGAATTGCTTGTAATCCCCCGCGCACCACTTCTGCAATGTAGGCTGCTTGGAAGAGTGTGATACCGATTAACGCCCGTAACAGTTTGTCAAAGTCGAGCCCATCGCTAAAAAAGAGTGGCAGTACAACGGAGGCCATAAATAATATGGTAATAAGTGGTACACCACGGATAAACTCGATAAAACCGACACACAGCATTTTTACAATAGGCATATCTGATTGGCGTCCTAATGCCAATACAATACCGATTGGAAAAGAAACAATAATGCCCACCGCTGCTATCACTAGGGTCAGCATCAGGCCTCCCCATTTTTCTGTTTCGACGGTTTCAAGACCAAAAAAACCACCACTGAGCAGTATAAAACAGATGATCGGGTATAATAAAATTAATCCAGATTTTACTTTAACACTGTTGATCGCCTTAAATGAAAATAAAAGTGCCGCGGTTAAAATCAAGACTAAATTGGGTCGCCAGTGTAATTCTTCAGGATAAAATCCGTACATAAATTGATTGAATTTTTCACTGATAAAAATCCACCTTGCCCCCCCGTTAACGACTTCATCTTGTGTGCCACTCCAAGTCGCATCAAAAATCATCCAGTTTAGCGCTGGCGGGATAATGAGGTATAAAAAATATATCCCAGAAAGGGTTAATAAGCTGTTGCGAATATCCGGAAAGAGATTCATTCTAAGCCAAAAAATAAGCCCTTTGCTGTCTGTTGGGGCCGCTTTTGCTTCTTTAATCGTATAAATCGCCATTATTATCTTCCTTTAATTTCCATTTTTGCATTGACCCAGTTTAAGATGAGTGAAATAACAATGCTGATGGTGAGATACACGGCCATGGTTATTAAAATAATCTCAATGGCTTGCCCTACTTGGTTAAGTGTTGTACCTGAAAACAGGGTGACAATATCTGGGTAACCAATCGCCGTCGCCAGTGAAGAATTTTTAACCAAGTTTAAATATTGATTAATAACAGGAGGAATAATGATGCGTAATGCTTGTGGTAAAACGACTTTACGCAGAATAACATGTTCCTTTAATCCTAACGATTTTGCGGCCTCTTTTTGACCTGAAGGCACTGCTTCAATCCCTGCTCGTACCGCTTCTGCAATATAGGTTGCCGTGTAGATACTTAATGCAAAAACGAGCGCAAGTAACTCCGGCATAATCGCAAATCCACCTTTGAAATTAAACCCTTTAAGTACTGGGTATTCGGCGCTAATAGGTTGCCCACTGATAAAGTAGACCAGTAGAGGGGCTAAAATTAAAATAGCAATAGAGACTTTAACGACGGGGAACTCTTCACCACTTAATTCATGACGTTTTTTAGCCCATCGTGCTAAAAAAATAACACTGATAATCGCCACAATAAAAGCAACTAAAATAAAGCCACTTCCCGATTCAAAAATAGGACTTGGGGTTAAAAGTCCACGGGTATTTAAGAAAACACTATCCAGGTAAGTAAAGCTTTGTCGTGGGCTGGGTAATGCCGCCAGAACCACGTTGTACCAAAATAAAATCTGTAGCAAGATAGGGATATTGCGAAATGTTTCAATATAAATGAGTGATAATTTAGCGATTAAAAAGTTTTGTGATAAACGCCCGATACCAATCATTAATCCAAGTACCGTGGCAACAAACACCCCAATAACAGAAACTAATAGTGTATTTAATAATCCCACAATAAATACATCATAAAACGTAGACGTGCCATCATCATAGGGTATTAATGTTTGGCTAATACCAAATCCCGCGACATTATCTAAAAAGGAGAAACCGGTAGAAATACCACGGTTCTCAATATTAGTGAACATATTGTTGACAAAATAATAGGCAACAAAAACGACCGCTAATAATGCGATAACTTGGTAAATAATAGCGCGGTTCTGTGGGCTATTTAAAAAGCCATGATTTGCAAGCTCTGAAGGGGTAGGTTTGTTCATAATCTGGCCTAGAGATAGAGATAGAAAAGAGGAATATTTAAGGGGGCAACAAAGCCCCCTTACAATAACGTTAAATAACTATTCTATCGAATAGGCATGGAGTACATTAACCCGCCTTGGTTCCATAGTTTGTTAAGACCACGATCGATGTTAAGTGGTGAATCTTTACCAACGTTTTTATCAAAGGTTTCGCCATAGTTACCCACTTTTTTAACAATTTGGTAAACCCAATCAGAGTTAAGACCGAGGTTTTCACCTGCTTGACCCGAGATACCTAATAGACGTTGTATAGCAGGGCTTGTAGATTTCATCATTGCATCAACGTTGCTTGATGAAATTCCGAGCTCTTCAGCTTCAAGTGTTGCATACATTGTCCAACGAACAACATTAAACCAAGGATCATCACCTTGACGAACAACAGGTGCTAATGGTTCTTTAGAGATGATTTCAGGTAATACAACTAATGTACTAGGATCATCCATTTTTAAACGCAAACCATATAACTGTGAAGCATCAGACGTCACTGCATCACAACGACCTTTTTTGAAACCATCGATGGTTTGACCTGATGTATCATAAGTTACTGCTTTATATTCCATACCTTCTGATTTGAAATAATCAGTTAAGTTAAGTTCAGTTGTTGTACCCGCTTGAATACAGAATGTTGCGCCATCTAATTCTTTTGCAGATTTAATACCCAGTGATTTATTAACTAAAAATCCTTGGCCGTCGTAGTAGTTTACGCCAATAAAGTTGAGCCCTAATGATGTATCACGTGTTGCCGTCCAAGTTGAAGCACGTGCTAACACATCTATCTCGCCACTTTGTAGTGCAGTAAAACGCTCTTTTGCGGTTAATGGGATATATTTTACTTTTGATGTATCACCTAAAACAGCCGCCGCGACTGAACGACAGAAATCCACGTCAAGGCCTTTCCACACGCCTTTAGAATCCGTCGCTGAAAAACCTGGGATACCCGTTGAAACACCACAGTTTAATGAGTCTTTTTTAATAACATCTTCTAGAGTTCCAGCTGTTGCAAGGTTTGGTACTAACGATGTTAGTCCCAATAGTAGTACGATTTTTGTTAATTTCATCCAAACATTCCTTATCTATGTGTAGGCTTTATTTACGAGGTTATTTACAGATTGAACAGGTAGTGCGCAGTAAGGTTATTATTACTGTAAGGTAATTAAAGCATAGGTTACGATTAAATGAATGCGTATAAGCGGCTAATCACCGTTTCTTTGGTGATCTTGATCACATAAATTTACTCAATTTTAGGTAATAATTTTTTTTTTACTTTTCAGAAACAAATAATTTAGTGATAAAATCAATTGTGATAGAGCCTTTTTTGATTATTTTTTTAAGCTTATTAAGCTTATTAAAGAATAAAAACGACTCACTTTATTCATTATTAAATTTGAGTAATGAACGATAAGTCGTTTTATTTAAGATTTTTTATATTACCTTTAGGGATTCAAATTCATTGTTTCTTGGGCTATTTTTTTTGTTTTTGTGGACTCATAAACTTTAATTAATTGGGATAACTTATTGGCATTCCACTGCTGAGATTTATCGCTACAACAGATCTGCAACCAGCGAATTTCATGTCTCAATATTTGTCTCTTTTCTGCATCAAGTGCGATCTTATCTGCTAACTCACTGAGGCTTTTAAGTGCTGGGTATTGGTGCTGTGCATACTTTAGGAGCATGCTGTAACATTTTGGTGCATCATGACTTTGCAAGCATTTTAGCAAAACTAAGTAGTGTTCATCTTGTGCTAGCACTTTTTTTACCGGGTGTTGATTGGCTTTTTGTAAACGTCGAAAGTAAAGATGATAAGCAATCATCAACAGCATCATGATAATTAAAGCAGCAACACTTATTTGCCAATAAATCAGTGTTGGTGACTCAACCATAATGCTTGCTTTGCTGGTAGAGATAGCCGGGGTAATTGTTGTAGGAAGAGTGAGTTGTTGTACATCTGCGCCTAAGATAGTTAAATTTTGTGCAGGTAGTATTGCTATCTCTGATTGATTGGTTTGGCTATTAAACCAGTTAATTTTTATCTCTGGTAGGGTTAGCGTGCCTTGTTTATCTGCAATAATGGCATGGCTAATAATGCGAATACCATAGGTTAAGCCATTTGCTTGGCCCTCTTTTAACTGGTCTTGATCCGGGTAAAAGCGCAATGATTTAGGGTAATTTAGACTAATATTAGGCAATTTCTCTTTATCAACGGAGGCTATCTGCAAGGTAATACTACGCGTGATGGGATCGCCCACTTTATAGGACTGTGCTGTTAAGTCATTATTTTCAATTAAACGTAGATCTTCACTGACCAGCCAATCTCCTTGGTAACTTTTAGGAATCGCTTTCACATTAATGGTTAAACGTTCACCACGCACATTAATAGGCTCTGCAATGGTTCTATTCTGCCATCCGTTTACCGTTATGCTTTTACGTAATGTGCCGGTTAAAAGTGGCGAGTCGATATCAAATTGACCTACCTGTGTGGCGATCAGTTTATATTGTCGGGTAATGATATTGTAGCGCACGCCATTGAGTACTGTTTGGCTATTATTGTCTTGCCCAAAGACCTCTGCATCTGCACCTGCGAAGTGGGGGGCGACTAAGTCAAGAGTATTGCTGTTCTTTGACAGGTACAATTTGGTGGTGTAAATGAAAGACTGACCAATATAAACCACTTGTTTATTGATACTGTTTTCAATAAAAACAGTGCGATTTTGAGTATCCTTGTCCTGTTTGAATTGTGATGCTTCAATGACGTTGATTTCAATCGGATCTGTTTTAAAATTACCTATTTTAAGCGCGGGAATGATGGCCTTGCCGGTTTTTTTAGCTTGTAACCTCACTCTCCATTGGGTTTTTTGGCTAAAGCTACCATTAACATATTCGCTACTTTGACTCTGTGATGGTCGATATACGGTAAAAGAGGCTTCCAGTGAGCGCGTATCCAGCCGATAGTTATTATCATTGTCATTAATGTCGATCGTTAAAATAAATAGATCACCTTTAACAACTTGAGTTTCACTGACCGTTGCTGTGACTTGGATGGCCGCAAACAAAGCAGGGCTTGTTAATAAAGCGATTAAAAAAAGACCAAAAATAGAAAACTTAACTTTCATTACCAGATAACTCCATTGTTCGTTTGTTGCTTAATAGGTTGAGACTGTGCTCGTTTTTGATATTCAATTTGCATTTTACGGCGCAATAAGATGGAAGGATCATCGGGCATATTTTTAAGCCAGTTTGGTAAGGCTTGTAATTCTTCATTTATATCATCATCCGTTTCGCTGAGTTGCTGTGTCTGTTGCGCTTGATTTTGTTGATTTTGCTGCTCATCTTGATTTTGCTGCTGGTCTTGATTTTGCTGCTCTTGATTCTGCTGCTGCTCTTGATTTTGTTGCTGCTCTTGATTTTGCTGCTCATCTTGATTTTGTTGCTGGTCTTGACTCTGTTGCTGCTCTTGATTCTGCTGCATCTTTTCAAGCAAGGCTTTGTTCTTCGCTGCTTGTTGCAGAGTTGGATCAATGACTAATGCGTGCTCATATGCTGCTATTGCCTTATCAAATTGTTGCAGTTGTGCATGACTATTACCCTTGTTATAAAAAGCGTGGGCATTATCAGCTTGTGTCTCTATGGCCCTATCAAATTGTTGCAGTGCTTGTTCATATTGCTTGTCTTTATACAGTGCACTGCCTTGATCAAAGGCGTCATCATAAAGTGTACTGGCCTGTTGATAATCCTTTTCGAGGTAAGCTTGGTAAGCATTTTGTTGACTGTTTTTCCAATGTGATGTTTCTGCAGCTTCTAAATTCTGGCTAGTTAACGGTAAGTAAAACGCTACGAGTAGAGTGAAAAAAACACCTTTTCTAAACAGCAGTAAAAACAGTGGTAATAATAAAAAGCTTAACCAATAACCATCATCGATGGCAAAGCCCTCTGCTGAGTGTTGCTCAATATTACTTTTACGTGCTTGCTGATTGTCAAAATAATGGCCCAATTGTTCAATATCACTGTTGCTATAACTGCTTGTAAGGTACAGGCCGTTAGTCGCTTGGGTTATATCATAAAGTGGTTGCGCTATTAATTTAGGTACAATAATGTCACCCTCGGCATTTTTGAGCAATGTGCCATTGGGCATTTTGATGGGGGAACCCTGTGCTGTCGCAACTGCTAAAATAGAGACAACCCAATTTGTCCCCTTTAATGTTTCTATCATTTGCTGTGATTGCTGCTGGCTAATATCATCACTGATAAAAACGATATGGCCTTCGCTATAACCGGCATTTTGTAATAGTTCAATGGCTTTATCGAGTGCTAAGTCTGCTCTCGATCCTTGTACTGGCATAATGTCGGGAGACAGGTTGATAATATGATTTATTATGGCATTACCATCACGAGTGAGTGGGGTGATAGTAAAAGCATCACCTGCATAAGCGATTAATGCCTTTTCACCTTCCGTCCATTGTTTCAGTAAATCAATCGTTTTAAATTTTGCTTGTGCTAACCGGCTGGGTTTTATATCACTGGCAAACATTGAGTAACTGAGATCAAACACAACAACCTGTGCTTTCTCCATTTCATAAACAGGCATGTCTATGTTTCGCCAAGTAGGGCCTGATAATGCGATACAAGCTAACCCCGCGAGAACATTAAACGCAATGGGCCAATGATTTGAATGTGAGCCTTTGCTGACAATATGGTCACTCAGATGTGCTGCAATTAAGCCTTGCTGATCTGCGCGTTTGCTTTTTTTAAAATGAAATAAAGAAAAAAGTAACACTCCAAACAGTCCTAATAACCAAATGGGACGTAAAAAATAGAGTGCTGTTGTGGTGAATTCAGGCAACATAACGCCCCCTTAATTTAACGTAGAGAGCAAAAATGAAAAGTATCATTATTGCGCATGAAAGTGGCCAATAAAATAGATTTTTTTCAGGGCGAAACTCTAAAAAATCACTTTCAATCGGTTCTAATGCATTTAATTGTTGGTAAATGTTTTGTAGCTCCGCTTGATCGCGAGCTCGGAAATATTGACCTCCTGTGGTGGTGGCTATTGTTGTTAATGTCTTTTCATCTAACTCTGCAGAAGGGTTAACACGTTGTGTTCCAAAAAAGTTCCTACGTAACATATAATCCGCGCCAATGCCGATGGTATAGATAGTAATATCATTTTTAGCGGCTTGTTGGGCCGCTTTTATAGGATCAATGATGCCCGCAGTATTTGCGCCATCGGTTAATAAAATAAGTACCCGTTGTTCATTTTTGTTTTCTACAAAGCGTTTGATAGCCAAACCAATCGACTCACCAATGGCTGTTTGTTTGCCCACTAAACCGAGCACGGCTTCATCGACCATCTGTTTAATGGTTTTAAGGTCAAAGGTCAGTGGTGTTTGTAAATAAGCATGATCTGCAAACAGTATCAAACCTAATCGGTCACCATGACGTGAGGCAATAAATTGATTAAGTAAGTCTTTGACTAAGGTTAAGCGGTCAACGGTTTTACCATTTAACTGCATGTCGACCTCTTGCATACTGCCCGAAAGGTCCAAGGCAACAATCATATCGCGACTCTCTTGTTGCAGGCGAATGGGCTCGGCAAACCAAATAGGTTTGGCAAGTGCACACAGTAGCAATAACCACACTATCCAAGGGATGAAAGTGCTTAGCGCATTTTTTTGTATTTCCGATTGTTGTGTACTGACGCCTTGAGCCAGTGGGATCCATACTTGGGTATAACTGCGTTTTTGTTGATCAAGAAAGTAACGTGCTAACAGGGGTAAAGGTAACAACAGGAACATCCAAAGATAAGTAAATTCAAACATCTTGTTGTGCCTTTTTAATTTGTTTTGGCAATGCCATTATCCATTTTTTTGCTTCCATAAAATCCGTTTCATGGCAAGCTTGTGGCGTAACATGATACAAACGTTGCATAAAATTTTGTTTGTTTTTGAAGATAGTCTGACGGCTGTATTTTTGTAAGAAATCAAACCATTGCTCACCGTGCAGAGAGGCTACCTCGTCACGGGGGAAGTAACGTAACGCGCAAGCCTTAAGTAATTGGTTTAACACAATAAAGTCGGCTTTATTATGTGCTAGTTGGTGCAGGTTAATTAGCAACGACTGTTGTACTTTCTGTTGTTTTTTATATTGCTTAACAAAATAATAAGTGCCAAAAAATAGCGCCATGATAAGCAATAAAAGTGCCCAATAAAGGGGCGCTGGCGGAAACCAATTTGGGCTAGTGGGCCCGATAATATCGTTAAGTTGTGCCAACGGATCTGGATTAGCGAGCGGGGACATGAAACTGCTCCATTAAGGGTAAAGATGCACATACTTTATAAAGCGGGATACCCTGTTTAATAAAAGTGTTTTCTACTTTTTTCTGGCGTGCGCTGGCAGCATCTTGATAAATTTTTACGCCAGCGGCTTTGAAAAAGCCACTGCCCGTTAAACTATTGACTTGTAACTGTGTTTTTAAAACATTTTTAGGCAGTAACTGCTCTAAGGGATCACTTATTTGCCATGCATTTATTTGATTGTGGCGATTAATCAGTGTTAATAGTTTTTGACACTCTTCATCAAGCTGTGAAAAATCACTGATCAGGTGTATCTGGCTACCGGTTTGTACTAAGCGTGATAAGCGCTTTAATTGTAGTAATAATGATTGCTGATTCTCAGTGCTTTTAAAAGGCTGTTTGACACACAATTGTCTACTTTGATTTAAAAAAGACATCAGCCCTTTACTGCGACCGCGCGGTTTTAGTTCAGCGACTTGTTGTTGATTAAAAACAATACCACCTAAACGATCGCCACGCTGTTTTGCTTGCCAACTCAGTAATGATGCAAGGTGACAGGCCTGCACCGATTTAAAAACAAATTGGCTACCAAAAATCATGCTGTCAGAAAGATCTAAGAGAATAAAAACGGGGCGCTCTTTTTCTTCATGAAAAAGCTTGGTATGTGCTTTACCCGTTCTGGCGGTCACCGACCAATCAATGGTACGCACATCATCACCCGCTTGGTAATGACGTACTTCGGCAAACTCCATACCCCGGCCTTTTATTTTGGCCAAATAGTTACCTGATAATTGCTGGTAAGCCGCCGTTGCTGTCGGTTGCAGTTGCAATTTCTCTTGCTGTTTATAACTCAGCAGCTCGCTAAGTTGCACATCAACCCCAGTTTGGTAGGGAGTATTGTTAAATAATGGAATCGTCATTAAGCGGGCAACGCAACTTGATTGATGATCTCTTGGATCACGCGATTCGCGTTAATGCCTTGTGCTTCCGCTTCATAACTTAAAATAAGGCGGTGGCGTAATACCGGATAAAGGTTTTTAATAATATCATCGGGCATAACATAATCACGGTTATCAAGCCATGCACGCGCTTTAGAGGTACGCATTAACGCCAGTGTTGCCCGTGGGCTCGCACCATAACTTATCCACTCTTTAAGCTGTGCACCATAACGCTCAGGTTGACGTGTTGCGATGATAAGGTCGATTAAATACTGCTCAAGGTGAGGGGCAATATTGATGGTCATTATCTGCTTGCGAATGTCAAAAATTTGCTCATTAAGTAGCGGTGTCACCTCGGCAACTTTCTCTTTTAAAATCTCTTTTTGGTTAAGTGCTAGAATTTGTTTTTCAGTTTCAGCATCGGGATAATCGAGCTCTAAATGCATAATGAAACGGTCTAGCTGGGCTTCTGGTAAGGGATAAGTTCCCTCTTGTTCAAGCGGATTTTGGGTGGCCATGACTAAAAATAGTTCAGGCAATTTATAAGTGGTTTTGCCCACGGTAATTTGATGCTCTGCCATTGCTTCAAGCAGTGCCGATTGTACTTTGGCGGGGGCGCGGTTTATTTCATCGGCTAAAATAAGATTATGGAAAAGGGGGCCTTTTTCAAAAATAAATTCTCCCGTTTCTTGGCGAAAGATATCGGTGCCAGTTAAATCAGAAGGTAATAAATCTGGGGTGAATTGAATACGATGAAAGTCACCTTCAATACCCTCTGATAATGCATTAATCGCCCGTGTTTTAGCAAGGCCCGGTGGGCTCTCTACTAAAATGTGGCCATCAGCTAACAAAGCAATTAATAAGCCATCAACCAGTTCACTTTGGCCTAGAATCATTTTATTGAGATAAATACGAAGTGCATCAAGTTGTTGTTTTGCCATATTAAGATTCTTCTTTAGTTCAATTTTGATAGATATAGTAATAATAACAGTCATTCATTTATCAATAAAGTTCCTTATTTTTTGCATTACCAGAAAAATTTATGATTTAAAGTATATTTTATTCATATCTATTACGTATTATCCAAATTAAAGACTATAATTTTCAGCAATTAAAGATGCTTTATTTAGTCGCTAACTTGTAGTCGCTAATTTGGGCACAAGATAATATCAATTCGTCTAACTATCCGCCTAACTATCTGAATATTCCTGTTTGTTAAACAGGGGGTATCTGCGTTGCACTCAATTGTAATAAGCGACTCGTTAGACCATCGTGGGCCTTGTGTGCAGCCTTTACGTGTTAGGTTTTGAGGTGATGCCCCTTGTCTTGCTTTGGGCACTGTAGCGTATAAAAATATTGCTTGCGCGAGTAAGCGGTAAATATTGCATATATCATCAATTTAATATACAAAGTAATGTAGGCAAGCGTTTGATTAATGACAGGAGTGAATAAATGCATATTTATATTATGCGCCATGGACAGGCTGAAATGATGGCGAATTCTGATTCGGAACGTGCATTGACGGCGCTTGGACGTAGTGAGTCAGAGCAAATGGCCAGTAGCTTAGTAAAGCAACATATTACCTTTGATGCGGTCATGGTCAGCCCGTATTTACGTGCACAACAAACCTGGGAGTCCGTCCGTCCCTTTTTTCCTGAAATTTCCAATGTACAAACCGTTAATGCATTAACCCCCAGTGGTAGTGCACGTATATCGGTTAATGAAATTGCTGCGTTACAAGCGCTGGGAACTAAATCATTATTGATTGTTTCCCACTTACCCTTGGTGGGTTATATGGTTGGTGAATTAGTCCCTGAAGCTGGCGTCCCTACCTTTGCCACTTCTGCGCTTGCACATGTTGAGTTAGATGACGGTGGTTTTGGTACTTTGCATAGTTTGACCCGCGTTTCACAATTATAATTGTTGTAAAATTTTATGTTTACGGCTAGATATTAAGGTATATCAAGATGCTTTACGGCTACATTAACTCGAATACCAAGGAAAGGTGATTTTATATGGATTTAATACTTCAAGTTTGGGGCGGAGGATTCTACCTTGTTAATAAAATATTATTTGCTCGCGCTGAAGGTAAGCAAGCCGCGCTAAAAAAAAGCATTAAGATAAAAGCATGGATAGTTTACATTTTAGGGGTGCCAGCTTGGATCATTATTTTAGTCGGTCATCAAAATTGGATCGCCGCTTCAATTGAAGCAGGGGGCATTCCTGCGATGTTGTTGGGGCTTTATAATACCTACCATGATAATCAAAAACACAATCGGCTGTTTAATCGTATTGTTGCTATCTGCACCTATTCATCATTGGTATTTGGCCTTGTTTATAGTATGACCCTACATGGTGGCATTGTTTCCATTTCCCAAGTACTAGAGATTGGCGTGATGATGGGATTTTTACTGGGCAGTTATCTGGTGGCTAAAAATAATCCCATGGGTTGGTTATTCTTTATGTTAATGAACCTTAGTATGGCCACTTTGATGTTACTACAAGATAAACCTATCTTGATGGTTCAGCAGTTAGTCTCGTTATGTTTTGTGGCCTATACACTCAGGGTTTCTCGCTCTTTGGTTTGAGTTATTTATAAAAAAGGGAAAACAACAGTTTTCCCTTTTTTGATTTCTGGTTTATTAGCGAACGTTTAAAAGGGCACTGGATAACGCCGTAGTACAGTCGCGATATCGGTTAATGCTTGGTGATTAAGTGGCCTCGCAAAAGCCTTAATATTCTCTTTTAATTGGCTCATTTTAGTGGCGCCAATAATGGTCGAGGTGACACCATCAACTTGGTTACACCATGCTAAAGCAAGTTGGGCCGTGGTGATGTTATGCTGCTGTGCAATCGCTGTGTACTCGGCAATCGCCTGATGAGATGCTTGAGTGTCTCTAAAGAGGCGATTACGCTGGCTAATGGTCCAACGACTTCCCTCGGGGCGTGCGCCATGTTGATATTTCCCACTGAGCAGACCTGTTGCAAGGGGGGACCAGGGCAGATAAGCGATCTTTTCATGAATACAATTTTCAATCAGGTAGGGCCAATCTTTAGTGTGTAATAAGTTAAACTCATTTTGAATAGAGACCATGCGTGGCAAGTCATGCGTTTCGCTGAGTTTTAAATAGGTATTAATACCCCATGGCGTATCATCCGATAGGCCACAAAAACGAATTTTACCCGCTTGAATACAGCGATTTAATCCTTGCAGAATATCTAACATCTGCGCGCTATGATCCGCTCCATTAACATCGCTAAACTTAAATTGATTCGGCCAATGCTTGCTAAAATGAGGGGACGTTCTGTTTGGCCAGTGTAATTGAAAAAGGTCAATGTAATCGGTTTGTAAACGTTGCAGTGACGCATCGACCGCTTTCACCACAGCATCACCGGTGATTGGACCACCATCCCTCACCCAAGCAAGCCCTACACCTGCTATTTTTGTGGCGATAATAATCTCTTGACGGCGCGTTTTATTGACGCCTAGCCAGTTACCAATAATCGTTTCTGTTTTACCGTAGGTATCTGATGAAGGGGGGATGGCATACATCTCGGCGGTATCAATAAAGTTAATACCCTGTGATAATGCATATTCAATCTGCTCGTTAGCCTGTTGTTGATTATTTTGTAATCCCCAAGTCATGCTACCAAGACAAATCCGTGATACCGATAAATCACTTGTACCCAGTGTTGAAAACTGCATTTTAACCTCATTTTCTGGTTATTACGAAGGTGAAATTAACACGAATACTCATAAGCGGTGAGTTGTTGCAGATCGTGTTGATCACTGCAAAACCCACCATCAATGTGCTCTTCTCTTAGTCTTTTATAAATCAGCTAAGAATGCAAGTAATTCAATACGTTGTTTTTTAGAAAGTGTGAGTACTTTTTGCTGACTTGGCAGCGCTTCACCCGCATGCCATAAAACAGCTTCTAATAATGTCCGTGCCCGACCATCATGTAAAAAAGTCGCATTTGGGTCAACGGTTTGTGCTAATCCTATTCCCCATAATGGTGGGGTACGCCATTCCTTTGCGAGGGCTAAAAATTCAACCGGAATATCACCGTTTACCGTGTTGCTGTATTTATCAAAATCAGTGAGTGATGTGCCCATGTCATGTAATAACATATCTGTATAGGGGTATATCTTTTGATTGGATAGTTCAGGGAACGTTTCACTCTTACCCGTTGTATAACTTTGTGTATGGCACTGTTGACACCCTAGATCATTAAAAATTTTCTGACCATTAAGCACCTGACGGCTATAGGCATTACGACGTGCCGGCACGGCAAGATGGTGAGCATAGAAGGTCACTTTATCGAGTATTACGCTAGAAACTTCATAGTTGACGCCATCACTATTACCACTCGGGGAGGCTTTACAATCAAGCTGATGTGCTAAGCAGTTTTCTGTTGGGAAAAAGTCCGTCGTTAATCCCATATCACCTAAAAATGCGCCAGCCGTTTGCTGACGTAGGGTTGGCTGACCTGCTTTCCAGCCAAATCGACCGAGGGTGACGGATTGTGTTGCGATGGACCAGACTTTGTTTGCTTTACCTGAAATGCCATCATTATTCTCATCGTTAATGTCTTCTTGTTGCAGGATATCCTGTTCATCGATTAACGCTAATAAGCCAAGTCCTATCATCGGTGGTGCAACCCGTGCGGATAATACAGTATCATCGTCAATTTCACAGCTGATGCCTTTTACGTGCCAGATAGGCTCACGTAATTGCACTTTCTCACCATCGCTAAAACTCACGTATAGATAGCGATAACTGACTGCTTGGCTGGCTTCTTTTTTGATGCCAAAAATCGCTTTGTGTTGTAGTTGTCCACCAATACAACTGTCACCGACATTGGCTTGTAAACCTAATGATATTGCTGTTTTTTGAGTATCGCTGAGCTCACTTTTTGAGGCACGCAATAACATGGTTGAAAAATCGCTGCCCTGTTGATTGTTTAACGCTTCCGATGAATGCCCTCGGCCATCACGTACATGGCAATTTTGACAGGCATTATTGTTAAAAAGTGGTCCTAAACCGTCTTGCGAACTCACTGAACCGACACTTTCTGCCCAAGGCTCTTCAAAAAATTTATTACCACCATTGAACCTTAAAATATTCTGAACACTTTTTATATTGGCCGAATGCGCAGAATAAGCAGATGCATGATGACGATTTACCGTAGTATCACCACCTGACAAGTGTTGTTGTCTATCAACCGCAAAGCTTGTGATAGAGTGTGTTAATAAAGCAATAAAAAGTATTTGTTTAATCATAAAAGTCACTTACTGGTAAAAAGCAAAAAGACAGCAAATGCTGTCTTGGGTTATACAGGGTGTTACTCGGGAGGATTAGTCACCGTCACCGCTGATGGTTAATGCTTCGATAGAAAGTATTGCTTCTAATTTATCGAAACTGGTGCTTAAGCTAACTAATTCATAAACGGCATCAAGTGCTACTTTCTTTTCTTTATCTTCATCATTTTGACCAATGATTTGGTCAAAACGAATTGGATTTTCTGATTGTTCACCTACTGCTAAGATAGTGAACATCTTTTTTTCGATACTGTTAAATGCATTATCAAATTCTTGGAATAATGCAGGATTTTTTTGATTGATGAGATCCGCAATACTTGCGCCTTCAATTATTTTGCCATCAATACTTTGGTAACCGCCGTAAAATGCATTACGTATACCTTGAAAGTTATAGTAGATAGCAACGTGGCTTAAGTCACTGAAACAATCGTGCTCTTGCTCTACATCTTTACCAACTAACCCTTCATTCATGCGCGCGGATGCTAATTCATCTGTTGCCATGCTCTTCATGGCGAAGAGTATGTAGCGAATAGCGTCTTCGCTGTTTAAAAAATTATTTGCCAGCGTACCAGCCGTTTGTGCTGCTTTTGCAGACCATTCTTGGCTCATTGCTTGTAGATCATTAACCAGTAGTTGTGTAGAAACTGCTAGGAAATCACGACGACGATCACAGTTGCTTGCACTACATGCGCCACTTTTATCGGTTTGGAAATCATTGAAGCTACGTTCTCCTGCACCTGGATTGGTACCGTTAAGATCTTGCCCCCAGAGGAGAAATTCAATGGCGTGGAAACCCGTTGTTACATTTGCTTCCCCGCCTACACCATTTTGCTTAATCAGGTAGTCAATGGTAATTTTTTCACCCTTTTTTTGATTAATAATACCGGACGTTTGATTACCTTTAACATAATCAATTGCTTGCTCATTCAGTGGCCATGCATTAACTTGACCTTCCCAATCATCAACACTGCTTAAACCGCCTTGCTTAGCAAGATCAGAATTAATGGTGATATCAGTATCCCAACGCATTATTTCTGATTGTTGGTAAGGTACGCGCGCTAACTTATAGGCCTCTTTCGCGTTATCCAGCGTTAATTGTGAAGGGGATGTTAAAAAAGCGCTAATATTTTTTTGAAGTGTTTGCACTGTGCTATAAGAATCACTGTATGCAGCATAAGCAATCTTTACGTAGTTTATTTTGATTTGTTCTGTTGTTACTGCGGAACTTGCTGTTTGACGGTGTGCTTTATCGTCAGCAAATGATGCAAATGCACTATTAGTTATCAGTGATGTGGCAGAAGCAAGTACTAATATGAGCGTTGTTTTCTTAAATGTCTTTGTTGATTTTTTCATTTTATAAGTGTTCCTTGATTATTTACAACAGTATTGATAATTGTTATTATTACCATAAGCAAATGGTATTTATTATCATTTGGAAATGCAAGTTATTTAACATTATTTAACATTATTTTTACATGGAGTAGATCAATATCTCTTTTTTTGTTGATAGCATCCTGTCGCCACTGCTCTTTTTATTAGAGCCTCAAAAGCGAATATATTGGATATACCTATTAAGTAGTATTTTTTTGGTTTTGTTTTTTGGATGTAAGATAAAAATAAATAAAATTAATATTTTAACGTTATCCAGTGTCGTAGACTTGTGCTGGTTAGTGTTGAATCAGTTGTTATTGAAATTATGGATTGCCCCTTTTTTTACAGTACAGATCAGTGCCATTTTATGGCTAAACAGCCAACTTGTTACTGTGTTTGGCCAAGGAAATTTTTTTAAGATAGATAACCTGACCTTAACCATTCTATTTGCATTTATATTGTTTGTTATCGGTGACTTTTGTAAATTTATGGTGCACTTTAGTTTTCATCGAATTCCTTTCCTATGGCCTTTTCATGCCGTCCATCATAGTGCAAATCATTTAACGCCCCTCACTTTATACCGCATTCATCCCGTTGAGTTTGTCATTAATAGCTTACGTAGTTTTTTTGTGGGAATGTTAGTGAGCGCTGTATTTGTGTATTTGTTTGCAAATAATATCTCTGTTTTCCAGATTATAGGGGTAAATCTCTTTGTATTTATATTTAACCTTGCGGGCAGTAACTTACGCCATAGTCCCTTTTATTTAGGGTTCGGCCCTTTAGAAAAGCTCTTTATTAGCCCGGCACAGCACCAAATACATCACAGTGTTGACAGTAAACATTTTGACAAAAATTTTGGTAGTGCGTTAGCCATTTGGGATGGATTATTTAATACTTTATTGCTCAGTAAAAAAGAGCAAGTAACAGGGTTTGGTTTAGATAAAAAAGGGATTAATCGGCAAACGTTGAAACAACAGTGGTGGGGGGTACGCAAGGGTTAAGCTGCTTAGCCCTGATCAATGATCAATGATAAATGATAAAGGTGAATAACAACTATCACATGTTGTGCCTTGCTCTCGTCTCAAAACAGTTAAAAAGTGCGCTGATAACATCTCTTTGCCTGCTTTGTTAATACTCTATTAATACTCTATTAATACCATTAAAGGCTTATTTAACCAGTAACTTACCTATTAAAGTGCGTTATAAAAACCCCTACATATTAAATGTGAAAGAACGATTTAAGCGTTTATTTTAGTCAGTCAGATTAAACCTATTTTAGAGCGATTGTTGTTTATTACAACAGGTAACAGTGTATTTTAAGGCAAGCAATAAGCAGTCAATAATGAACAATGAAAATTGATCTTAATCAACGAACTATCAGAGAGATCAACAAATACTATGTAAAATAGCTTGCTTTGCTTGTTTTGATAATAGTTTTCATTTACATTCCTTAACATAACATTATTTATTGTGCGCCTACTTAATTTAACCGCAATCAGTCCAGACTGAAAGCTATTATTCGAGGTTACATCGCCACATTTACAGAGGTAATTATGAATCAAGCCGTTTTGAACATTCTGTCCGATAAAAAAACAACATCGCTACAGGAAAAAGACACAACTATAAGCGCACAGCGAACGGTTAATAGTTTAGTTGAAGCCGAGGTAAATAAAGAATACATCATAAAAGAAGTTATTTCAGAGGATGCAGAAATGGTCAATTTTCTGTTCACCTTAGGTTGCTTTAAAGGGCAACCGGTAACACTTATATCTATTTTATCGGAAACGTTTGTGATTGCCATAAAAGATGCGCGATACAGCATAGACGCAGATTTAGCGCAAGTAGTCAAATTGGTTTAATTCATCATCAAGAATGTAAAACCAAATATTTAATTAAACTAAGGAGAGTTATTTTGAAAGTAGCATTAGCAGGCAATCCCAATAGTGGTAAAACAACATTATTTAATGCCATCACGGGGAAAGTAGAACATGTAGGCAATTGGTCGGGTGTCACGATCAGTAAAAAAGAAGGCCAGATCAAAAAAAATATTCATCAGTCAGAGGGTGAAATAATAGCGGTTGATTTACCCGGTGCTTATTCAATGTCACCTTTTACTTCGGAAGAAACGATCACCCGAAATTTTGTTCATAATGAAAAACCCGATGTTATTATTAATATTGTTGATTCAACTAATTTAAGCAGAAGTTTGTTTTTTACAACGCAACTTTTACAGCTTGGTATTCCAGTTGTTATTGCATTAAATAAAAACGACTTGCTGAAAAAGAAAAAAACGACCATTGATATCGTTCAGTTAGCGGAAAAACTTGGATGTCCTGTTGTTGAAACAACAGCGACAAAAAATAGCGATAATGGCTTAGATAAACTCATTGTTAAAGTGCTTGAGGTTCAGGACGATAAGCAAACGGCACCATTTGATGATCAGGGTGTTGATTTAACCGATGTTAAATCAGTGCAAGACTTTGATACTAAACGTTTTGAATTTGTAAAAAATCTGGTCAACGAAACAGAAACCAGACAGGTAAAAAGTTCGGCACAAACAAAGCAAGATATGGCAGACAGAATTTTAGCCCATAAATGGTTAGGGTTGCCTATCTTTGCTGTGGTCATGTGGAGCGTTTTCTCAATATCCCAAACACACTTAGGGCCTATTTTTGCAGATATTCTGGGTGGTTGGATAGATGGACTTTACACGCTGGTTGAAAGTTTATTAGGTGATAGTGTTTCTCCCTTTCTCAGCGCGTTACTGTTAGATGGCATTATTGGTGGTGTTGGAGCGGTCATTGGTTTCCTTCCTCTTATTATGGTGCTCTTTTTCTTACTTGCACTACTTGAAGACAGTGGTTATATGGCACGTGTGGCCATCATTATGGATCGCTTCTTTAAAAAAGTAGGGCTCTCTGGGAAATCTATTATCCCAATGGTGATTGGTACAGGTTGTGCAATTCCCGGCATCATGGCGACAAGAACCATACAGAACGTCAGACAACGAAGAACCACTGCCATGTTAACGCCATTTATTCCTTGTGGTGCTAAATTACCAGTGATTGCTCTTTTTGCAGGTGTCTTTTTTAATGATGCCGCTTGGGTTGGAACCCTGATGTACTTCGCAGGTATCGCACTTATTATCTTTGGTGCATTAGTCGTAGTGAGAATTACTGGCGAGAAAGAATCAAGAACATTCTTTATCCTTGAATTACCGGAATACCGTTTTCCAAGTGTTCAAAGAGCAGTTGTTTCAACACTATCAAGAGCGAAAGCATTTATTATTAAAGCGGGTACCATTATTCTATTATGTAATGCTGCCGTGCAGATTATGCAAACCTTTAACTGGTCGTTACAGGTTGTTGCCGAAGGTGCTGAAAATACCAGTATCCTCGCAGGTATTTCTTCTCCTTTTGCTTTTTTATTAATTCCACTTGGTTTCGGTGTTTGGCAATTAGCCGCTGCTGCCATTACCGGCTTTATTGCTAAAGAAAATGTTGTTGGCACATTGGCTGTTGTTTATGGCATTACTAACTTTATCAATGTTGATGAGCTTGCTTTAGTTTCCGGTGGTTCAGACGTTGCTAGCATTATGGGATTAACCTCAGTCGCTGCACTTTCATACTTGGTCTTTAATCTGTTCACGCCACCTTGTTTCGCTGCCATCGGTGCGATGAATGCTGAGTTAGAAAATAAAAAATGGTTATGGGGCGGTGTTGCATTCCAGTTTGGTATCGGTTATGTCGCTGCCTTTGTCACTTATCAAGTGGGTACCTTAATGACCACAGGTTCGCTAGGTGATGGTATGATTTACGGTCTGATCGTTTGTTTGGCACTTGTTGCCATCCTTTTATCTTTTATCAAAAAAGGTGACAAGGAAGAACAACGAAAATCAGCATTATGTGCTGCTTAAGGAGTTTATTATGACAAATATAATTGTCGCTTTAGTTATTTTGTGTATTTTGGCGTTATCCATTGTGAAAATAATTAGTGATAAACGCAAGGGCATGAAATGTACTGGTTGCTCTCTGAGTGGCGAATGCTCCTCTAAAAAATCAGCTAAAAAAACGAAAAGTGAACAATTAAAAATGGTTATACCAATAAAGGAATTAATTAAGTGAGCGAGTGGCATCACCTTTTTAGATCTTTTGGTATTAACCTTGTTTGTTAAATAGTGTTAAATAGTGTTAAATAGTGTTAATTGTTTTGATATTAATAATGCCACCTTTTAAACCCACATGGGGATAGAAGGTGGCATTTTTTATGTTCACACCTTCTCGGTAAGAGAGGGATAACCTCGTTATTGCAACACCACCACTGCCCAAAAACATATTCACTTCGATTGCTATAAAAAGAGGCTAAAAATCTGAGCTTTGATTATCAAAAAGAAAGAAGCTGAACATCAAAATCAATGCACTTTTCAAATATAATGCGCTAACGCTTGGTGTTGGTTTTCGCGCGTTTAGAGTGTAATGAAATAAGCCTGTCGTTCGCTCGGTGGGGCACGTTGAAGTATAACATCACTTATATCAGTGGTTGGATTTCATCTGCCAGTCTTCTAGTTCAACTAATACTAAGAGTGCGCCGTGTCCGCCAAATTCAAGGGGCGCTTGATGAAAGGCTAAAATGTCAGGATGCTGTGCTAACCATAGAGGTACCTGTTTTTTTAGGACATAGGTGCCAACGCCATGTAAAACACTGCAGCAATATAAGCCCTCTTTTTTACAGCACGCAATTAAGGCGCCCAATTCACGTTTTGATTGTGTTTGGTTTAAGCCATGTAGATCGAGTATTATCTCTGGAGAAAAATCGCCACGTCGTAATTGTTTAAGCAGATATTTTTGCGCATCTTCACGCATATAACGAATCGGACCTTCGGTGTTTAAAAGGGGCTCAAAACCATCTGAAAAATGGTCAGTTTCAAAATTGGCGGCTATTTTTTCATGAATGATCTGCTTTTTCTTCATGTTTTTAGGGGGCAGTTTTATGGTATCCTGCTTTAACTTTTTAATACCTGAAAATTCTGCGCTAAAGAGCGAGAAATCATCATCACTGTTTTTATCTGTCATGGTTTTTCCTACTTTATTTTGAAACGCAGTTTAACTTAGTTGGAGAACAAATTGGAATTGATTCATCGTGAAGAGGCGGTTACTGAGCTACTTACTATTCAAGATATGTTGCGTTTTGCGACTACCCAATTTAATCAAGCGGGGCTTTTTTATGGTCATGGTGCTGACAATGCATTAGATGATGCAATGCAACTTATTCTACCATCATTAAGCTTACCATTATTTGGTGGTGCAGAAATGTTAAATGCACGCTTATTACTTCGCGAACGTAAGATGCTGGTGGATTTAATTGCACAGCGTATTGAATTACGCATTCCCGTTGCTTATTTAACCAACACCGCATGGTTTGCAGGGCTTGAGTTTTATGTTGATGAACGTACTTTAGTACCACGTTCGCCATTTGCAGAACTCATTAATAACCATTTTAAACCTTGGTTAAACCAACAACCAGAGCGAATTTTAGATCTCTGTACGGGAAGCGCATGTATTGCGATTGCCTGTGCCTATGCTTTCCCCGATGCTTATGTTGATGCCGTTGATATTTCCGATGATGCACTAGAGGTTGCTGAAATTAATATTCAAGGGCATGGTGTAGAGCAACAGGTGATTCCGATGCAATCGGATCTTTTTTCGACTATCAAAAATGAAAAATATGATCTGATTGTTTCAAATCCTCCTTATGTTGATCAAGAAGATATGGCAAACTTGCCGGAAGAATTTAAACATGAGCCAGAATTAGGGCTCGCTTGTGGTTTTGATGGTCTAGATTTAGTGCGTAAAATGTTAAATCAAGGCGCTGATATGCTTAATGAGAATGGTTTGTTATTTGTTGAAGTGGGTAACTCGCAGGTACATCTACAGCAAGAGTTCCCTGACATCCCCTTTGAGTGGATTGACTTTACATCAGGGGGACATGGTGTATTTGTATTAAGTAAGGCGCAATTAGACAAAATAACATGGTAAATTGAGATACATACACACTATTTAGACATTGAGGGATAAAAATAATGGCAGGAAGTAGTATCGGTCAACTTTTTAAAGTGACCACATTTGGTGAGAGCCACGGCGTCGCATTAGGCTGTATTGTTGATGGAATTCCACCTAACCTTGAAATTTGTGAAGCGGATCTACAACACGATTTAGACCGTCGTCGTCCGGGGCAGTCACGTTATACAACGATGCGCCAAGAGAGCGATCAAGTCAAAATTCTTTCTGGTGTATTCGAAGGGAAAACAACGGGTTGCAGTATCGGTTTGTTAATTGAAAATACCGATCAACGCTCTAAAGACTACTCTGAAATTAAAGATTTGTTCCGTCCTGGGCACGCGGACTATACCTATCATCAAAAATATGGACACCGTGATTACCGTGGAGGTGGTCGAGCTTCGGCGCGCGAAACAGCAATGCGTGTGGCGGCGGGGGCAATTGCTAAAAAATACCTAAAAGAATTATTAGGTGTTGAAATTCGTGGTTATTTAAGCCAATTAGGTGATATTACGGCGGCTGTCATTGATTACAATGAAGTGGAAAATAATCCCTTTTTCTTTCCTGATAAAAGTAAAATCCCTGCACTTGAAGATTACATGAAAGCGTTAATTAAAGAGGGGAATTCGGTGGGTGCTAAAGTTACCGTGGTGGCTTCTGGTATTCCAGTGGGTCTTGGTGAACCAGTCTTTGATCGTTTAGATGCAGAGCTTGCACACTCATTAATGAGCATTAATGCCGTTAAAGGGGTGGAGTTTGGTGATGGGTTTGCCGTTGCAAATCAAAAAGGAACTGAGCACCGTGATGAAATGACACCGGCAGGTTTTTTATCAAACCATGCGGGCGGTATATTAGGTGGTATTTCAACGGGGCAAGATATTATTGCTTCGATTGCTCTAAAACCGACGTCAAGTTTAACGATTCCTGGGCGAACTATCACCACTGATGGTGAACCGACTAATATGATCACCAAAGGTCGCCATGATCCTTGTGTTGGTATCCGCGCGGTGCCGATTGCAGAAGCTCAAATGGCGATCACGCTATTAGATCATTTATTGCGCCATCGTGCTCAAAATTTACATGTCACCACTAATACGCCAAAAATCACATAAATTCAATGGTACTATTTTTTAGCCCATCACATAGTGGCTCCTGCGTGATGGGCTTTTTTGTGAGTGCTAGACTCGGATAAATGTACTATCAAATAAAGAGGTTTTCAGTAAACTGATATTAATACCAAAGGAACTAAAAAGGTGATCACCCTCGCTCGTTTAAATCAACCTTAACTGCGTTGTGAGTTTTGAAGTGAGGATAACTATCTCCTGCAACTCACGCCTTGTTACCGTTAATTTATCCTTCGCAATCATTG
>JBAHZV010000045.1:0-6219 GCA_037132845.1 Psychromonas sp. | reverse complement strand
GGTTTTTACTCTCATTTTCTCCTCAGTTTCCACCCTTTTAAAGGTAACTTCGGTTACCTTTTTCTTTTTAAGCTCTCCTCTCTTCTTAAAACCATCATGGTTAGTCATCAATAAAAATAAAATGTTTTTTTATCTTTTATGCCTAAAGTAATTTTTTATTGAGCCGATATATTTATTAAGTCTGAACATCGACTGTTTTGAAAATGAATCTTTTATCCTTTAATAGAAAAATCAATTTAAATTAAAATTTATTTAAAGTTATTTTTTAAGCGGTCGATAAAGAGACATAAGCAAATTATTATTCACTTCATTCTTTTGAATTTTAGGTAGATAAAACCAAGGAGCACATCATGGCACAAGTAATCAACACAAACATAATGTCACTGAACGCACAGCGTCAATTAAATAAATCACAGTCAGTTTCTAACCAAGCAATGGAACGTTTATCATCTGGTTTACGTATCAATAGTGCTAAAGATGATGCTGCCGGCCTTGCTATCTCAACAGGCATGCAATCTCAAATAAGAGGTCTTACCCAAGCAGTACGTAACTCTAATGATGGTGTCTCAATGACACAAACAGCAGAGGGTTCAATGGATGAAATGACCAATATCCTACAGCGTATGCGTGAATTATCCGTGCAATCTGCCAATGATACAAACTCAGCAGCTAACCGTGAAGCGATTCAGCAAGAAGTGGATCAGCTACACAATGAATTGGATCGTATCGCATCCACCACAGAGTTTAATGGTCTTAAATTGCTCGATGGTAGCGCCTCACTGTCAACACTACAAATTGGTGCAAATTCAGGACAAACATTATCTTTTTCAATCCCTTCTGTTACCACTAATGACTTAGGTTTAAATGGTAACCTTAATAAAGAAGACTTAAACAGTGGTCGCGTCAGCTCAGCAGATTTAGGTGCAGGTGATTTTGTTATCAACGGCATTGATATTGGTGGTGTTGATTTAGAGGACGATGGTAGTAGTGCGATGGCCTTATCCATTGCTGTTAATGCAAAATCAGCTGACACAGGTGTGACAGCCAGTGCTTACAATGTTGTTCAAGGTGATATTGCAAGTGATAGTGTGACAGGTATTACTAACGGATTAACGATTACCATTGGCAATGGCTCAACAACTACTTTATCAGCAACCTCTTCAATGGATAACTTGGTTTCTACGATTAACCGTGATGTTCAGGGGGTTACCGCATCATTAGGTGATGCTGGTGAACTGTTGTTAACAAATGATACTGGTGAAAATATCACGATTGATAGTGATTCGCAAAGTGATCTTAATGCCGCTGGCTTTAGCGGAACAGCCGCGGATACGGGAACTACCTTTGCAGGTTATGTTGCATTAAATAGCACCACAGGTGGCCCTATCAATGTAGCAGGCGATAATACTGAAAATGCAGGTTTTTTAATCTCAAACGGTTCAGGAACACTCGTGTCAGGTGAAGTGTTTTCTGATGACACAAATGGTTTGACTCTAGAAGATGCCATTCAGATTAATGGGGTTACTTTCATTGATAGCTCTGCAACAGATGTTGACTCAACAATTATTGCAATTAATAAAATGACGGCCCAAACGGGTGTCACTGCGAGTTTAGATGATACTGGTGGTATTCAATATTCGAGTGCTAATGGTGGCAAAGTTGAAATAAGCTCTGCTTCAGATACACAAGCAAACCGTACTATTGCTTTAGAAAAAATGGGCATGGGTAATGAGATGGGTGGTAAAGTCGTTGATGCCCTAAGTACAAATGTATCTACCATGGCTGGTGCGATGAATACCATTGATAAAGTCGATGAAGCTTTAGCTAAAATTAGTGCTTCACGTGCAGGGCTTGGTGCGATTCAAAACCGTTTAGGCTCTACTATCTCAAACTTAGAGAATGTTTCACAAAACTTATCTGCATCTAACTCACGTATTCAAGATGCTGACTTTGCTGCAGAAACATCTAAAATGAGTAAAGCACAAATTCTACAACAAGCGGGTACATCAATGTTATCACAAGCAAATGCGTCAGCACAAAGTGTACTTTCACTACTTGGTTAATATCCGGGTGCTAACTAGTTGATTTAATAGCTCCCTACTAAATAGGGGGCTTTTTTTACTTATTAGAGATGCGATTTATTAGCGATGCTAAAAGAGGTTATTATGTCAGAACTAAATATTGCTATACCTTCACTAGGGGTTATGGGTTTAGAAAAGAATAATTCTTTGAATAAACAAGGCTCAGTAAAAGACCCTCAATCGATGAATATTGTTAATGCACTTCAAGCAACTAAGGGAGCACAGCAGCAAATGAGTGCGGATAAACCGTCCCCATTATCTCCAGAACAAATTACTGAAACGGTAAAAGATATGAATAGTTTATTTACGAATATGAATCGTAATTTATCTTTTACTGTCGATTCACAATCAGGAGAGAGTATTATCATTGTTAAAGATGCTGAAAATGATGAAATGATAAGGCAGATACCTTCGGAAGAGTTACTGGTATTACGTAAAAAAATGGATGATGTCATTGGAATATTATTTGATACTAAAGTATAAATCCTAATCCTGATTTTCAACGATGATTGATCCATTTAGAAAGGTATTTAGAAAGGTAAGTTGATACTTAATGATTGGCATATTATTTAATCGCTAAGCGATAAAAGAATGATAAGTTTTTAATTAAGGCTATATTTTAGTATTATCTCACTTTAATGGCGGATTCTTTGCCGGATCTCGTTTGGTCAAAAATAATATTTGCGTAGATAAGGAGTAGTGATGACTTCAGTTACATCAACAGGGTTAGGTTCAGGGCTTGATATTAATAGTATTGTTACCGCTATTGTTGACGCCGAAAAAGATCCCGCCTTAAAAAAAATGCTCAAAGCAAGTGCTGAAGCAACTGCAAAAATATCTGCCTATGGTACGTTAAACAGTGCGCTTTCTGACTTTCAAGATTCCTTTCAAAAACTGACCTATAATTCTACTTTTTCAGCGGCTACCGCATCCAGTAGTGATAGCTCAGTCGTAGAGGCAACACTTGGTATTGGTGCTGCCACAGGAAGCTGGAGTTTCGAAGTCAAGCAACTGGCACAAGCTCAAACTATCGTTTCTTCCTCTGATAACTCTTACCCAGAAGCCACTGCAGCCATTGGAACAGGCGTGATCTCTTTTAGTTATGGCACCTTTGAAGATGATGGTACTTTTTCTATTAATCCAAATAAAGCCATTGAAACGCTTACCATTGACGCTTCAAATAATTCATTAGATCAATTGCGCGATGCCATTAATGAAGGTGATTACAGTGTCTCTGCCTCTATTATAGATGATGGTGTTAATTATCGCTTAGTCCTGGCCAATAAAGAAACCGGTGCAGAAAATTCACTGCAACTAACCGTGGTGGATGATGATGGTGATCATCTTAATGCATCAGGCCTTTCATCACTGACTTATTCTGCTGACGTTAAACATATGGATCAAACCTCGGTGGCTCAGGATGCCAGTATTATTATGAATGGCGTTGATATTAATCGCCCGAGCAATGACATTGCTAATGTTATTGAAGGCGTGACATTAAACCTTGGTGGTGTGACTAAAACGGGTGAAAATGTTTCGTTGACTATTACTAAAGATATTAGTGGCGTTGAAGAGCAGATTAATGCTTTTGTTGAAAACTATAACGGTACCATTAAGCAAATGAATGCATTAACGTCATTTGGTGGAGAGTCAGGTACAAATGGTGCATTAAATGGAGAATCCGCTGTGCGTAATATTGAAAATCAGATGCGCAGTTTATTAAATGCCAGTATGACACACCTTGATGGTCCAATAAAAAGCTTTGCTGATCTTGGTCTCATTACTAAGCGGGATGGCACATTAGAGGTCGATACCACACGTTTCAATAATGCGCTGAATAATAGTATGGATAGTGTCGCTGATTTCTTTACGTCTTCGGGTGGTGCAAGTGATTCATTTGTTGAGTTTACAGGTAACAGTAGTTTAACGGTTGCTGGCACTTATGATCTCAGTGTTACCAAGCTTGCTACACAAGGGCAATTAACAGGCACACTCTATAGTGTTCCTATCACCATTAATGACAGTAATGCAACATTCAGTATGCGCTTAGATGGTCATCAATCGGGTGATATCATATTGGCATCGGGCACCTATCAAACTATTGAAGAATTTTCTACTGAGCTACAGTCTAAGATAAACTCTGATACAAACTTTGTAAAAAACGATTTGAATGTCAGCATCCTTGCAGATATGGGGAAACTTTCTATCGTGTCGAATAATTATGGCTCCGTATCAACGGTGGCGATCACGGCAATAGCAGATGATGTATTCGGCTTTTCTGTTGGCGGGGGCGTTAACGGTGAGAATGTTGCGGGTTTAATTGATGGTATTGTTGCTTCGGGTCATGGTCAAGGTCTTCTTGCCAAGAACGGTGATTCAATTGGTCTGCGTATTTTAGTGAAAGATGGAGATTTAGGGGCGCGTGGCACTGTGACTTACTCCGATGGCATGAGTTCTATGTTAGATGCCATGCTGGATGGTATTATTGATAATAATATCAGTTCTTCTGATGGTGATGTAAACAACAGTACCACAACTATCGATACGACCACTGATTCTTTACATAAAAAAATCAATCAACTTGATGAGCAGGAAGAGATATTGCTTTACCGAATGGACAAGTTAGAAACGCGTTTATATAAACAATTCAACTCGATGGATAGGGCGGTTTCCAATATGGATAATCTCAAGTCATACCTTAAATCTACGTTAGATGCGCTACCTGGCTATACGCGCGATTAATCAGGTGCCACTCTTCTGCAATTATTGGTATCTTATCAATGTTAGGCCATTAAAAGAGCCAATAATACACAGGATCTAAGGCTGGGAGCCGATGTTAACTGTGTGATTATCTACTTATTTATAGGCTTTTATTTTTTTTTTATTGCGCTGTAGCAACAAAGATTTTTCTTTTAATTTTTCTAAACAAGCTCCTGAGCGCCCTCGTAATAAATAAACCATATCTTCAAGAGACTTAAGTTGTTTGATGAAATTATTGAGTTCATTTTCAGAATGTTTGCTGAGAAAGTCTTTGAGCAGATCGCCAAAAAGATCCTGCTGTTGTAAAAACAACTCATAGTCTTGTTCATCAAGTAAAAGGTTAAGTTTTTTTTCAAAATCTAACAGCCTTTCAATTTTTGCTTGAATCCTCGTCATTTAAACCTCTTATTTCAATATTATCTTAACGGTTATATTGTTGACGAATATCATCTGGAATCCCATCCCACCCAGATTTTATCTCGATGACTAAAGCAGTGACTTCTGTTAAGGGCTCTGCAGAGTTTTGTATATTAGCTTTTGTTACCTGACTGATCATATAAGCATATAAATCATAAAGATTGGCTGATAGCTTGCCACCTTTTTCCATGTCTAAACTATTCTGCAGTTCACCAATAAGACCAATAACCTTGGTTAACATTTTATTTCTATTTTCTATTTCTTTACGTGCAATGGCCCCCTTAGCGCCTGCTAAGTTTCCAAGTATATGCTGCATTATTAATGAAATAAGCGTATGAGGATCCGCTTGTGAGATAAATGACATATTGGTATCTTGATATTGTTGGAGAGAGTTGCGCATAAGAGCTTCCTTACTAAAAATATTAAATTTATTATGAAGTGTGTACTTTTTCTTTGTATTTGCAATTATTTTGTTACCTGTGATGCATATATTTTATAAACAAAAATAGAGTATGATAAATATTCAGTTTCAAACTTAATGTTTATTATGCAATATTCGAGCCTATATTTATGGGTAAACGGTATAATTTTTCCTTAAATTTAAAAAAATAATTATTTTCTTTTGTCATTTTTGCGTTATCGTCATATTTTTGACTTTTTATATACACATTACAGCAAAAGTCATTTAAAATAAGTTAAAGTTATAGTTGAATTTAATTTATTTTAATGAGTTGATTTTATGGACAAAAGAGCACCGTTATATTTAGTTGCAATGGAAGTAAAGCAATCAGATATATTAAAAACTGTTTTAGATTTTGTAGGTGAACAGTGTGAAATCGTTGTAATCGAAGATCTGTCAAAGCGTATTAATGAATGCCAACCACTTGCTATTATCTCTGGTGATGCCATTCCCGCATCATTATTGAATACTTTTCCTAAATTACCCTTTTTAACACTTGAA
>JBAHZV010000058.1:0-24970 GCA_037132845.1 Psychromonas sp. | reverse complement strand
GGGGGCAAAACTATTGACTGAACTTAAATAAAGAATTACAACTCAATCTCACCACAAAGTGACGAGTAAAAGTGATCGGCATGAATGAGAATGAGTGATCGACATCATGAGAATACGCAGCAACGAAGAGTTGTCCAAAGCTAACTTGACGGTGCTCAGAGTAAGGGCAATATTACGAGTGATTTAGATCACATTAATCTTTTCAACTTGTTGATATATAGCATCAAAGAAAAAATAGACCAGACACTATTTTTTCTCTGTAAGAATCACTTCGGTTAACTTGCTTCTGTTTTCTTTTGATTCCACCTTGAAACGAATTATTTGCTTTAAGTAAATTTAAAGTTGTATGCCGTACGGTAGCTAAATTCTCTGTTGAATTATTTTGCCTAATTCGACAAGCATCTTCATTCATTGATACATCTAATTGCCAATGCAGGTTATTTTCTACTGACCAATGTTCTCTTGATGCATTTAAAAGGTCCATGGCTTGCTGTTAACGCTAGTTCCCATTACCGAAAATGTGACAAAGCGATAGTGGCAGACCAGTTATTAGATACGATTAAATTTAAAAAGCTTAAAAACTTGAAATTGAAATCTGCACTGCATACTACACATGGTGGAGTAAAAAGAGATCTAAAAAGCAAAGATGATGTGTTAATGTTAGGCGAGAAAGCTCATAAGCTAACTCCAAAGTATTTTAGGCCTTGTACCTTGCTACGGTACTGTAAATATAGAGAATGGCTCTTACGATATCGGACAAGCTTGGTATGCCAAAGCAATTGAAAATGGTTTTAGTGAAAAAGCGATGGATTCAGATCTAAAGAGTATCTATTTCCGTTTAAGTAAACCTGAGAAAGATGCTTTGCGGAGTCATTTGCATAGTATGGATTCGCTTAGATATAAATGGGCTAAGTAATTGCGAAGTTACAATATGACTTCATCTAAAACTTGCACTTTAACTATCTGATTTATATTGACTCTAGTTGTAGGTGTATCTAATTATTTTGTTGAATGGAAATATCATGGAAAGTAAAGCTACAAGAATTTGTTGGAACTCTAATAAATGGGTAAAACCTTCTGGAGCTGAAGGGAAAAGTACTGACAAGAAATCATTTGAGGTAAACCCAGGTTACGGTCATGAAGAATGGCTATTTGATTTAAACAAAACTATTTCAGGCTTTAAGTATGCTTTCTTACAGGGTATCAATACCCCAAATAAGTCTCATCAAGATAACAGCTTTAAGATTAGTCTATATACAGTTCATCAGGGTATTAAGTTGTGCATAGGTCATATCAATAAAATTGACTGTATAAATAAAGAAGAAGCTGTAAATGTAGCTGCAACATATCAATCGAGAGGCTGGTTTAAAGAAATGGGAGAGCAGTTAGATATGGTTGGTATAGGGTCTTCTCGGCTTATCGAAGATGATCCGCTGTTAAATTTCAATATACGATTTAAACCCGAGGATATCGTGCTTTATGATGTACCTAAAGATGTTACCTCGATGTATAAGAGTTATCGATATAAGCTGTTTCCTGAAGCCGGCACTAGCGCTGAAATCAATACTATTCCTAAACAGCAATTTGTCGATGATGTTATGGAGGTTACTGGGTCTGAGTTGTCAGCTACTGAAAAACAGCAATTGATCAATGCGAGAATTGGACAGGGCTTATTTAGAGATAGAGTAGCTAAAGCTTGGGGGGGAGAGTTTTGTGCTGTTACCCTTGTAGGCGTTCGAGAGATGTTGATTGCATCTCACATAAGACCTTGGCGTGATTGTAAAGATAGTTATGAACGATTAGATGGAGCAAACGGTTTGTTACTTTGTGCTCACATTGACAAACTGTTTGATCAGCATTTGTTATCTTTCCAGCTGAAAAGCAATCGCTTTATATTGAGAATATCAAAAAAACTGGACCCAAAAACTATGTCTTCACTGGCCATCGATGATGGTATCGAGTTGAGTACCCATCATCTAGGGCTAGATACATTAGGTCGATTTGAAAAATATATGAGAGAACATTTTACTCGCTTTAAAGAAAAAGAGTCTATGTGATTATGGGGCGTGAACCATGAAAGTAGAGAAAAAGTTTTATTATTGCGGTGTTTATAATGGAGAGCTAGACGATGAGTATCCATGGTATTTTGCTTTCGAAGGTCAGTTTATCTCTAAAAATGGAAGGCATTGTAAATTCCCCAAGGCTGCTGAGTTTATGACTAAGCAAACTGCTATTGAGTTTTTTGATTCATGGGTTAATAAAAATAAACAAAGAAAGGTTTATAAGCTTCATGTAGTTAGTGAATTAAAATGGGTTGAAGACCCTAGTGTAAAAAAATACCCAGAAAACCACCCAATGTATGCTGTAGATAGTTCAGATGTAAAAAGTATGTATAAAAACACCGCTCGCAGTTATTTTTGGGCTATCCCTTTTTACCAATCCAAAGCAACACTCAAAAAACATAGAGAAATTCTATTGAAAGAGTTTGGTTTTGATATATCGCTGTCATTGTCTGAAGAGCTGAAATTAAAAAGGATTGATCGTCATTATATTGAAGCTGTTAATAAGCCGAGCAGTTTGAAGTTAGTGTAAGTTTCAGATAATAAACACCTACATTAACCAAGGTTATGATCCTTGACCACTAATCAACTTCACTGATGTGCTGTAATACTCGCCTAAATAAATATTGTTATTATTGGCGTCCTGAGTGTTTATCTCTTTGATATCTGGAGCGAAAACTTGTTTTGCTCGAACCTCTACATTTAATAGGAAGTAATAAATGGATTTGATACAAAGCCTGCAAAAACAGCCTCCTTTAATTCAGTCTTCAGGGGCAAGTGGATTACTAAAAGGGCATTCTCCATTAGAGTCAGCTGCAATATTCACATCTTTGCTTCTTACCCCTAGTTACCAGTCAAACACTATAACGATAGAAAAAGCTATTTATACGAGTTTAAGTGAATGTAATGGAAAGTATCTCCCCACTAAAAGATATATAAAAAGGGTTTTTAAAGGCATTCATTCCAGTGGACTTGGAATGATGGAAGATCCAGCCGAAGATGTTATGGCATCTCTTTTATGGTTTTTAGGCAAGCCATATAAGGTTTTGTTAGGCGCTTGGGAAGGGGCTATTGAACAAACACAGGCATTTTTAAATACGATTGAGAGGATGGCAAAAGAAAATGATTACTCTGAGTTATGTAATTGTGTAAAAGCTCAATTGATAGCCAGTAATACAGTCCTGAATCGATTTAGTATTCCAATCAACACTATCACTGCAGACTATCCGTTAGAAGAGATAAAATCTCGAGATATTTTAGATATAGAGGTTGTTCTTGAACGACTTGAAGTAACCAATTTAGATCTATCTGACAAGCTTCCAATATGTGATGAAAATTTATGGAAATTCTTAGGAAAAGCAGAACCGGGGAATACTTTATTAGAAAAATCTCCATATTTGCTTATAAATGATAAACGGTATTTAATTTTACCTACAGCAATAACTCTTTCCATAAGGCGTGCAATTTTTTCATACTTCATTGAATTTAAGATGTTAGATATGTTTAAAAGTGAGCTGTTAAGTGCACATACAAAAATGTTGCAAGGGATAAGCATATTTAGAGAATCCGAATTGAAGAATATTCCTATTCATTATCAAAGGATTCCTGAACAGAAAAATTTTTTATTAGCGCAGTCTTCAATTGAGTTTGACTCAGGCTATCACTATTTATTTCTCTTTGTAAGTGATGCGCTGGAAGGCTTTCAAGATAGCTGGTTTCAAGATGTATTGAGCTTTGGTGAAGGTGTTAGTGATTTTTTATCTGATCGAATTAATTATTTTTCTCAAGAGATTTTAAAGTTAAATCCAGACGCTAAATTTTGCACATTTATCATTCCATGTGGTTATGGTCGTGGGATAGGTGGAATGTTAGGTTTTGAAGAGAAAGATTGGTTAGTTGAAGTGGTTTCATTTCATGACTTAATGACTCTAAGTCAAGACTCTGATTGCAATCCACAGAGAATATGGAGGCTAGTAGAGGCTGTTAATATATTGAAAAATTATGGGGGGCGAGTTCAGAATTTTAATGGTTTCTTGAATTTATACGGGTACGTTAAGGGCAATGATTTTAGTATTTTTAATCATTCTGATTTTATTGATATGGAAAGTAGTTCATTACAAATTTTTGTAGGTACTAATTTTCAAAAAACTATAAGAGAGTCAGTGTTACAAGATGAAAACATGAAAATTATTAAGCACCCTGAGTGTGATGATATTACGATTAAAAGAGGGTATCCCCATAGTTTATTCAAACAAAATGATATGCGTAATATTTATTGCCCATTAAATATGAGAGGGGATTTATTTCAAATCGTTATTTGTCATAAAGATATCGAGCTTTGGGTTGAAATAGATGTTATTGAAAATATTGAAATATCCTTACAAGTACAATTATTTGAAGCATATATTAAGTGGATAGCTAAGGTTGTTGACGCTCTTACGTTGAAAGGCATTAGCATTGAGCATATTAAATTGGTTCATCTCGAAATTAATTACCCTAAGAATTATAGGAATACCAGCCTAAAAGTAAGTAATGAGTCAGTACTTAATTCTTTTTCATTTGAACTGGATGATAGCGTTCTTGAGTGTAGTTATAGTGAAAACCTCTACTATGGTTTTAGTTTGCCCGAAAATGTATCAGAAAGGGCTCTACTTAGGCCGTTTATCATAAAAGCCTGTAAAGGTAACGAGGAGCATATTAATCAAGTTTCTCAACTTGTTTTTAAAAACAAATATGCAAGGTACGCTCATTTCTTTCAAAGTAATACATACAGCGAACATGTTATTGGTAGCTTTGAGCGTGAAAGCCCTATTACGTTAGAAATCGCTGCCGACCATAACACTAAATTCGGATTAGGTTGGATAGGTGGCGTCCGACCTGAAAACAACACTATTGAAGGAAAGATAAATTGTACGAACTACTTGGGTCAAGTTGTAGGAGAAACTTGGGATAAACTAAAAAGTAAATTGAATCTATTAAACAAATCGTATTTGGTTGAAACCCTGCTTAGAAACATCGAAGTGTGCGATCTACATAAAACCCGATGGACTAGAACATTTAAAGCGAATAAGAGTTTAATAGAAGATCAAGAAGATCTATATCAGGTTGCAAGTAAAGAAATAGGCTTATTAAATGGTGCAACAATTGTGTCTCGTTTGTTGATTGAAATGGCTATTTGTGAGTGCCCAACAAAAGAGGGTAAGCAAGCAGGTAAGATGGATATTCAAGAGCTTCAGAGTTACGCAATGTCTATGCACCTTCTAGGAGGAGTATCAGATGCGATTAAGTATGATGCGATTGCCCCTAAACTTGTTATTTCCCTTTTTGGTGATGTTCTGTTTGACCATGACTTTGAGGATTTTATTGTTCAACGTTATCAATATGGTTTGCAAGAGAGGCAATTTGATAATGCAGTACAAAAGCATAGTGAATTATTTAAAGTTGAAAAACAGAATATAGCCTCTAAGGAAGAGGTAGAAGGTGAATTTGATAAACAATTTTGGGATGCATGGGTTCAAGAGTTCGGGTTTGATATTAATCAGGGAATTGATTTTATTAATATTATTCAAGAGCATGGGTATGGACTTGAAAAGTTAATATTTAAGCTAAAACGACAAGATCTTTATGGATTATTCTCTAGTTGGGATGAAGTTATAGTTGATGCAATTGTTGATTGCTTACAGCTTAGTAGCAGAAAAAACTGGGTTAAAATACCGAAACCATATAAAAGTACTGACTGGCAACCTTGGAGATATAAACGCAGATATTCAATATCGTTTAAGCCTCTGGTGTACCTGAAAGAAGAAGATACATTTATCATATCACCACAGCATTTACTTAGGTCATACTTCCATTTGTTAAGAAATAGCTTTGAAGCGACTATTGATGAGAATCACTTTAATACAAAAGAAATGATCACATGGAATGGTACTAAAAAAGGCAAAGAAGGACTGGAATTTAATTCAAAAGTTGCGGTTCTGTTCGATCAAGATGATTGGGTGGTTGAAGAAGAAATAAAGTTAACCAAAATATTAAATAAAAAGCTGAAAGATTTTGGGGATGTTGATGTATTTGCATGGCATAAAACAAAAAAAATAGTGCTAGCTATTGAGTGTAAAGATCTAGAGCTTGCTAAGACACAGGGAGAGATTGCAAAGCAGCTTTATGAGTTTAAAGGTAAGGTGAATGAGAAAGGGAAAAGTGACCGTTTACATAAGCATATGCTTAGGCTTGATGAGTTAAATAACAACATTGATGGTGTTGCTACGTATTGTAATAACATGGATCTTGGGGATATAAAGATTATTGGGATGGTTGTGTTCTCATTTCTAGTGCCGATGCATTTCTCCAAAGAGAATAATAGTGGAATGATTATTACAGATATTGACTCATTAATGGATGAGGTTGAGGAAATTAGTAATTAGCGGAACCCTGTAAATAAGTCAGTGTAATTTTTTAAAAAACATAGTCTTGGAAAAGAGCCTTCGACGTTATCATTAAATGATTCAAAGTGGTTTTCCAATTTCTTATCGGCATTGCCTTTTTTGACTCTGCTATAACTCTGTTTTTTCATGGTTTACGTAGGAAGTAAATATATTAGTTACCCAATCTTGGGGGATACTTCTAATAGGTGGTAATGCAGCTAATCTTCTATAAAATACAGAGGGTTATGTTGGTAATTTTTGAATATAAAAGGAAAAGTATAGTGAGTAGTACTTCTGAAAAAAAAGAGTCTTTGAGAAAGTAAATAAAAACAACAAGTTATGCTAAGTTTGATGCTCATAAAAGATATAGTCGCTTAAACAACACATCCTTGTTTGCATTAACATCAGCATCTTTGCTTTTAATTTTTATAAGTATACTAAACAAATTTAGCTCAGAATCATGTCCCGTGATTACCCCAATATTACTTGAACTCTTTTCCCTTGTAACTGCAATTATTATATTGGTTCTTTCTTTAGTTGTCGCTTTTGCTTCTTATGCAATGAAGTCGGAGCGTCAACTTCGGTTTGGTAATGAAATTAAAAGTTTATCTGATAATTTAACTTTGATTGAAGATAATGATATCGATAGAATTCGAAAAATAAACGATACATATTCGTTATTTAGGGCAAGCTTTGACAATCATCACGAATTTAATTATCAAAGAGGGAGGCTTGAAAGGAAGAAAGAAGAAGGTGGGCCTTTAAAAGATGAAGATAAAGTGGATGATATGAAAACCGTTGAATATTGGGCTCCAATAACTGGTTATTACTTAATATCCATACTTTCTTGTTTCATTTCTATCTTCTTATTCTTTAAATTTATTCAACATGCTTAATCAAACATTTCAGCCTAAAGAGCTAGTAAAGCTCGCCTCTCAGAGTGAGATTATTAAATTTGACTTAGGGGGAACTGAACAAGATATTTTAAATTCGATAACCAAGATATCGTATGCAGTATCTCAAGTAGATTTCTCTTTTACCGATATTAAATGCTCGGTTTATAAAGGTAAAAATGTATATGAGACTGATAATGTAAATGAACATTTTGCTATAAAAAAGTTAAATGCAATTATAAAAAGACTCTACACAGTCAAATACACAAATAGAAATGAAATACTTACTCAGCTAATTCAAGTGCTTAATGATGGCACTAATTATAAAATTATACGTGCTGACATTAAAGATTTTTTTGAAACCGTCCCAAGAAAAAAGTTAATAGACAAATTGAAGTCTGATTCTATTTTGGGAAGTTTGATGATAAACAAACTATTGGACCTCGACAAATATTTAGCTAAGCAATCTTGCAAAGGGTTACCTAGAGGGATTTCTTTAAGTCCAGCGCTTTCTGAAATTTATTTGAGACGCTTCGATAAGTCAATGCGTAGTAATACCAATGTTTATTACTACGCCCGTTATGTAGACGACATTATAATTGTTTGTCTGGATCGTTTAGAAGATGTTGAGAATTTATTGAAAGAAAACATAAAGGATCTGGGACTAAGTTTTAACCATAAATATAAAGTAATCCCCGAAGTGAATGTCTTTAATGATTTTGATTATCTAGGAGTTAACTTTAAATTTGGTTTGAATAAAATTGAGTATTCATTATCCAAAAATAAAGTTAATCAAATAAAAACAAGAATAATAAAGTCATTAATAGATTTTTCAAAAAATAAAAATGAAAAGTTATTACTAAATAGAATTATCTTCCTTACTAGCAACTATAACGTCTATACCAAAACTGAATCTAATAATCTTAAAGCTGGAATATATTACAATAACCAGCACATCAATACCTACCAAGCACTTAATGATCTTAATGAGTTTTTGAGAAAATCGATTACAGCAAAGAGAGGATCTTTAGCCCGTAAAACAAAATTAATACCGCCCAGTGTTGCTTCTCAATGTATGAAAAATTGTTTTTTTAAAGGATATATTGAAAAACGAATGATGGATTTCAATGGTGTTGATATATCTGAAATAGTAAGGTGCTGGAAGTATGAGTAATGAGATTAAAATAAATAAACATGATTATAATCGTGTTGTATTAACGGAAGTTCAGCCTTATGAACTTCCGTTTATTGTAACAAATGAAGGCTTTTATTCTTTTATTGGCTCCTGTGATGGTTCTAATTTTTTGGCGTTATTATTCGGGCACTTAAAGGAAACGAGGCCTTATGACTTTAAGATTGTAAAATCGAGTGATACCTTCAGAAAACTAAGTTTAATTCACCCATTTGGACAAGTTAAATTTACCGATTTTTATAGAAAGTATCACAGTTTAATTAAATCAAAATGTGAGAATAGTAATTTTTCATTGAGATACCCAGTTGATACTGCTTTATATTATATTGAAAGTGATCAGAGGGAGTTAGATAGCCAACTAAAAGATGAAGGGGTAGACCTCCATACTGATCACCATGAGTTAACCCCTATATACGCAAGTTCTTTCTTTACATACAAAAAATACAACTTTCTTTATAAGTTTTATGACTCGTATGTATTTCATAGAATAGAACGTAAGTTTAATAAGCTTCACAAGTTTGATATATCCAAATGTTTTGAGAATTTATCTACAGATATGCTTCCTTCTGCTTTGCGAGGTGAGGATTTACTTAGAAGTGAAATTAATTCAACACAGTCATTTGAAAGCCAATTTTCAGCATTAGCTTCGTTTGTTAATTATGGAAGAAATCACGGTATAGTCGTCGGGCCAGAGTTTTCTCGAATATATGCAGAAATTTTATTACAACGTATTGACTCGGTAATTGAAAGCTCGTTATCTCAGAAAAATATACGCTATGGAAAAGATTATGTAATCAAGCGATACGTAGATGATTATTTCTTGTTCTATAATGATGAAAATTTATTAAAGCCAATAAAGCAATGTGTTACAGATAATTTATCTGAATATAAGTTATTTCTAAATGAGTCGAAAGATGAACACCTAACTAGACCCTTTGTTACTGGAGTAACAAGTGCTAAATTATCTATTAGAGAATATTATAATGATTTGTTTGGTAAATTATCAATAGGAGTCAACTCTAGTGAGATAGCGACCTCTTCAAGTTTCTTCAATTACTCAAGGCTATCAAATCGATATATAACCCAACTTAAAGTTTTAGTCGATAAGCATGATGTTTGTTATGAAAGCATTAGTGGTTATTTTTTAACTATATTAAGACGAAAAGTAAATGAAATTAATGAAGTATTCACTATTTCAGTTGTTGATAGTAAAACCTCTTCAGCTATATCTCGGTTTCTGTTATTAATTGTAGAAGTTATGTTTTTTATTTATTCAATGGACAGCAGAGTAAGAGCAACTTATCTCATCAGTGAGATAATTATACAAATATCTGAAATAGCTAAAAAGTTTGACTATGAATCAGAAATAATGATTTCGGATAAAATAGTTCAAGAAGCTAAATTTTCTATTAAAAATGCTCCTCAAACAATTGATAATGTCGAATCGTTGAACTTAGCGTTATCTCTACAGACTCTAAATACAGAAAATAGCTTGTCTGTTGGTGATATAAGGAACTTACTTAACATCAAACTAACCGACAAAATAATAAACTATTTTCAATTGGTTGTTGGCCTTTATATTATTAAAAACAACCCAGATTATTACACGCTGAAGATAGATTTATGTGAAAAAGCATTGTACAAAATATCCTTATCTAAAAATCCTTTTCAAGACTCGGATATAGTGCATATGATTTTTGACATAGTCAGTTGCCCATTCCTTACTAAAAAACATAAAAAAGTTTTTATTAATAAGCTAGTTAATTTAAATGTTATCCCATCCTCTATATCGGAAGATCAGTTTTACGATAAACTGTCTAATAACAGCTGGTTTGTAGATTGGAGTGAGTTATCAATTAAAAGACTACTTAAGAAGAAACAGTTGCGCTCACCTTATTAATTGATATCATATTTTTGGCCCAAGTATTATACGATATTTATATCGAGCGAAAGCACACACACTACACTCACTTGGGCCACTCCTACCTTTTGTCTTCCGTTAAAACCCTTTATGAATTTTATCTTGTGAAAGAGTGATACCGTCAAGCTAAATTACGATGGTATATACGCAGATTCCACTGTTCAATATGGCGGGATTAATCACAATAATTTAAATTTATTATCCCTATTAAATTTTTCTTGCTTGCAATAATTCACTGTAATAATGGATTAATAATAGTATGCAGAAAAGTATGTGTACTATTTTCATCGCTTTACTACTAAGGCGTTTTGAAGATATTAGTATGATTTATGAGGTTATAACCCCAAATCTGCATTATCAGAGCGATCACCTAAGCTTGCCGCCCAAGCCACTTTTTGGGTGATCTCTGGTCGGTATTGTCGCCATAAATAGTGGCATTCGTTTTGTAGTTTTTTAAAACCTTCAGGGGTAATTAAGTTAGTACGCAATGGTGATTATTCCTCTTTGTCGGAGTAATAATATTAACGATTTTTATCCATAAATTGAACTGTTTTATAAATATAAGCTTTAATTTTAAGTTGCAAACCACAGAGGTTGTTATATCTCTTTATTAAATGGCAAGCTAACATTCTATGATGGCACGGCCACTTTTCCTGAAATTTTAATCAGTACACCGCTACCATCCATCATTAGTAGCTGTTTATTCATTAACGCTTTAGGTGCTTTGAAAAGAAGTAAGCTATTTGCCGGTAAGCTAATATTGCCTGATGCCACAACGTTTATATCCAGATTAATTGAGCAAAAATCATTGGCATAGAACGCGGTTAAAAGCGGGCTTTCTGGGTTTGATAGGTTGAGGGATTGACCGGAAACGAGCGCTGAAACCATAGCATGTGTATCCCGTTCGCGAACCATAATATTGAGATCTTCTATTTTGCCACCTTGAAGTGAGGCGTAGGTTTTATCTCCGCCGGAAAAGCGCGCGATATCCAAGAGGTTATCCAATACATGGGTATTACTATGACAGTCGCTGGTATGTTTCAGTGCGATCGCATTACCCGACAAGATCACCAGAGTGCGATGCAGACCACTGAAGTCTGAAAATAGACCATCTTCGACAACGCTTGCTTGGCTAATGCGAAAGCGTAGACCATGTTGATCATCACATCGCTGTATTTCAAGGGTTTTGCCAAGGCCATTTTTCCACGGCATAGATTTGTATTGGTTTTGTAACAGAAGTTGATAATCAAGCATTAAACATCACTTTGTTGATGGTTTGGAAACCACTCTTGGCATTATGTCATTGCAAAAAGGGGAACTCGCTCAAATCGAAGGCTTGTAGCGAAAACCACAAGTGCTCCGATTTAAGCGCGAGAAGGTGAATTCTACTGAACAATCCCATCGATTAGCGCATCATCCGTCAAGTTTGGGAGGGTCACTTTTAGTTTGGGCTCTGCTGCCATGGCGCGTTTGATGGCGAATACTGAAGCTTCATTTCTTGCCCAGCTTCTCCTAGAGATACCGTTATTTACATCCCAATGAAGCATTGATTTTACTCTTCTGGCGCAATCGGCAGATCCGTCAAGCATCATGCCGAAGCCACCATTTATTACTTCACCCCAACCAACACCGCCACCATTATGAATGCTTACCCAAGTTGCGCCTCTGAAGGAATCACCAATGACATTGTGGATTGCCATATCGGCAGTAAATTGAGAGCCATCATAGATGTTTGAGGTTTCACGATAAGGTGAATCGGTACCCGATACATCATGATGATCTCTGCCAAGAATAATTGGCGCAGAGATTTTCTCCGCTTTGATGGCATTGTTAAATGCGGCTGCAATTCTCATCCGGCCTTCTGCATCAGCGTATAAGATACGAGCCTGAGAGCCTACGACCATTTTGTTTTCTTTTGCTTCTCTGATCCACAAGAGGTTATCAGCAATCTGTTGTTTAATTTCTGTGGGTGCCTCTTTATACATAGCTTCAAGTACATCACCGGCAATTTGGTCGGTCGCATCAAGATCTTTTTGCTCCGACGAAGCGCACACCCACCTAAAAGGTCCAAAGCCGTAATCAAAGTACTTTGGCCCCATAATATCCTGAACATAGGAAGGGTATTTAAATGAACCATCTTTGTTTACAATATCAGCACCCGCTCTACTGGACTCGAGCAGAAAAGCATTACCATAATCAAAGAAATACATTCCTTTCGCAGTGAGTTTATTAATCGCTTCAACGTGTCTTTTTAATGTATTTTGTACCGCTTGTTTAAATTTCTCTGGTTCATTTGCCATCATTTCATTTGCTTGTTCGAAACTATAACCAATTGGGTAGTATCCTCCCGCCCAAGGATTATGCAGAGATGTTTGATCCGAGCCAAGGTCGATAGTGATTCCTTCGATTGCTAGTCTCTCCCAGAGCTCAACGATATTACCAATATAAGCTAAAGATACCGGTGTATTTTCGCTGATGGCCAATCTAATTCTGACCATCAGCTGTTCCATATCTTGGTGAACTTCATCAACCCAGCCCTGTTGCTTTCTTTTATAAGCCGCTTCCGGGTTAATCTCAGCAATAATTCCGATCATCTTGGCGATAACGGCCGCTTTAGGTTGAGCGCCACTCATACCGCCAAGGCCAGACGTTACAAAGATGGGCAGTACGGATTGATCGCGATCTGTTTTCATTCGTGCCGCATTTAAGAGGGTGATCGTTGTTCCATGAACAATTCCTTGCGGGCCGATATACATAAAAGAGCCCGCAGTCATCTGACCATACTGAGTGACGCCAAGTGCATTATATTTTTCCCAATCGTCTGGTTTAGAATAGTTAGGGATCATCATGCCATTTGTGGCAACCACTCTTGGAGCTTCTTTGTGTGATGGAAATAAACCCATCGGATGACCGGAATATAACACTAACGTTTGCTCGTCAGTCATCTCAGCAAGATACTTCATGGTGAGGCAATATTGCGCCCAATTCGAGAAAACTGAACCGTTACCACCATAAGTAATAAGTTCCTCTGGGTACTGAGCGATAGCATAGTCGAGGTTGTTACTGAGCATTAACATAATTGCTGCCGCCTGCTTAGATTGATGTGGAAAAGCATCAATAGATCTGGCTTTTATTTCATAGGTCGGCATAAATCGATACATATAGATCCTGCCGTAACTTTTTAATTCTTCATAAAACTCTTTGGCAAGTAGCTCATGAAACTCACTGGCAAAGTATCTTAAAGCATTTTTTATCGCTAATTTTTTCTCTTGCGTGGTGAGCATATCTTTTCTTTTTGGCGCATGGCTTAATGTTGCATTTCTTTGTCTTTTTGGCGGTAGGATAGGGGGGATCCCTTCCAAAATTATCGCTTTAAAATTCATCTTAAATTTCCTTTGCCTATTCAGTAAAACAGCCTGGATCACCGGCCGTTAATAACGTTCTGATTAGTTGTATTAAAAGTGGCTTGAGCTGTTGTTTTTTTACACTATCAATCTGATAGCCTTTGAGATTGTCACTTAGATAAGTCGCTTGTGATAACTCTAGCTGGATAGCGTGAATACCCTGTTGCGGTTGTCCGAATGAGCGGGTGATATAACCACCTTTAAAGCGACCATTACAGACATGGCAATAGTCACTTGTTGCAATGATTTTATCTAAACTTGCTAGCAAGGCGGGTGCACAGGTCACGCCGTCATTATTACCAAAATTAAAATCAGGTAGTTTTCCTGTAAAAAGCATTGGCACATGTGCTGCGATACTGTGCGCATCAAATAAAATGGCATAGCCAAACTTGGCCTTGATACGTGTTAGTTCATGACTTATCTGCTGATGATAAGGTTGCCAGATCTCTTTTTTGATGTGCTCTTTTTCGCTATCAGAATGCTCTTTTCCCGGCATAAATACGGGCTCATTGGAAAATAAAATTTCTGGGAAAAGACCGGTCACTTTACTGCTATAGAGTGGCTTATCATCTATCGGCCTATTCAAATCAATAACATAACGAGAGTAGTTGGCGCTGATGCCACTGACATCAAGATCGGTTAAAAAATCATACAGTTCAGGGATATACCAGTCTGTATCAGGTAATTGTTTGGCTTTCTTAGTCAGTCGTTGTTGCATCTTAGGTAGCAACGCGGTGCCACAATGAGGAATACTGACCAAGAGAGGGCTATTGCCCTGATAAAAATTAAAAGGTGATTCAATTTCAACCATTTGCAATCTCTCCTGCTTTCACACGTATTTTAAGAAGATCACCACCAAGCCAATAACTTAATTCTCCCGGGCTTTCTATCTCCCAGCAGACAAAATCTGCTATTTTGCCCAGACTTAATTCTCCATGAGTTTCCGATAGACCAAGCGCTTTGGCTGCATGAATGGTAGAGCCTGCCAGTGCCTCTTCTGGCGTCAAATCAAAGAGGGTGCAGGCCATGTTCATCATCAATCGTAAAGAAAGCACGGGTGATGTGCCTGGATTAGCATCTGTCGCGATGGCCATTGGCACTTTATATTTACGCAATAACGCAATTGGTGGTTTTTGTGTCTCTTTTAAAGTAAAAAACGCACCAGGCAGTAATACTGCTATCGTGCCCGATTTCGCCATGGCGATAACATCTTGCTCACTGATAAACTCAAGGTGATCCGCTGAAAGCGCCTGATAATTTGCAGCCAGTGTTGCGCCGCCTAAGGAAGATAACTGCTCTGCGTGTAGTTTGACGGGCATACCCAAAGCGTGTGCCGCTTTGAAATAACGTTCAACCTGCGCAGGGCTAAAGGCGATGCCTTCACAAAATGCATCAACGGCGTCAGCAAGGTTCAATTTTGCTATCTCTGGCAATAGTTGATCACATAAATAATCGATATAGTCATCTGCACGGCCCTTAAATTCTGGAGGCAGAGCATGGGCGGCTAAGCAGGTGGTTTTAATCTCAATCTGAAGATGATCCGCTAATGCGCGTGCGACCTCTAGCATCTTGATTTCATGCTCAAGTGATAAGCCATACCCTGATTTTATCTCTACAGTCGTGACACCATCCTTTATTAGTGCGCTCAATCGACGCTGCGCGGAAGCCGTTAGTTGTTCATGCGTTTCTTCGCGAGTTGAATGTACGGAGTAAGCGATGCCACCGCCATTTTCAGCTATCTCTTTATAGCTAATACCATTTAATCTCTGCTCAAATTCATGCGCGCGATTACCGCCAAAAACAAGGTGAGTATGACAATCAATTAAACCAGGGGTAACCCAACCACCACCTAAGTCATGCTCGACTTCAGTTTGGTACGCGGGCAGATCTGCTTGCTGACCAATCCAGCTGATGCATTTTTTGCTCACACCAATGGCAGCATTTTTTATACAATGATATTGACCATCAGTCATGGTGGTCAGATGAAAACCGTACCAGAGTGAATCAAATTTAATGCAGTCGTTCATGAGCACCTCGTGATAATTATGTTTGTTCAGCTTTCGGCTTTTCAGCTTTCGGCTTTTCAGCTTTCAGCTTTCAGCTTTTCGGCTTTTCAGCTTTCAGCTTTCGGCTTTTCAGCTTTCAGCTTTCAGCTTTCGGCTTTTCAGCTTTTCAGCTTTTCAGCTTTCAGCTTTCCAGCTTTCGGCTTTCCAGCTTTTAGCTTTTAGCTTTCGGCTTTCCCGCTTTTAGCTTTCCCGCTTTTAGCTTTCAGCTTTTCAGCTACTTAGCTCGCTACTTGGTAATAATGCAGCAGGCATCAGCATGTTATGCACGGCTTCTGCAAGCATGCTGTTGGCTTTTTCGATATCAGTGGCAAAATAACGATCTTTATCGTAAAAAGGCACGCGAGCACGAAGTTCGGCCTTGACCTGCTCTAATTGTTGCGAAGATTTAAGTGGTGCTCGGAAATCTAAACCTTGAACGGCAGAGAGAAATTCAACGGCTAAGATCCCGCGGGTATTCTCGGACATCTCTTTTAAGCGACGAGCAGCAAACGTCGCCATGGAAACATGATCTTCTTGATTCGCTGAGGTTGGTAAACTGTCCACAGAGGCTGGGTGAGCAAAGCTTTTATTTTCGCTTGCCAGCGCCGCCGCGGTCACCTGTGCAATCATAAAACCGGAATTAACACCGCCATTGTTAACAAGAAAAGGGGGCAACTTACTTAAACTACTGTCGATGAGCAGTGCAATGCGACGCTCTGATAAACTGCCTATTTCCGCAATGGCGAGTGCGAGATTATCCGCGGCAAAAGCCACCGGCTCTGCGTGAAAATTACCACCTGAAAGAATGTCACCTTCAGGCGCAAAAATTAAGGGGTTATCGGATACTGAGTTAGCTTCAACTAAAAGCGTTTTCGCTGCATGACGAATCTGATCTAGGCAAGCACCCATAACCTGAGGCTGACAACGCAGAGAGTAAGGGTCCTGTACCTTTTCACAGTCAATGTGCGATTTGCTTAATTCACTACTAGCAGTGAGTAGACTGCGGTATGCAGTGGCGGCATCTATTTGCCCCTGATGACCGCGAACCTGATGAATACGTGGATCAAATGGGTGACGACTGCCAAGCGCTGCCTCTACAGATAATGAACCGCAAACAATCGCTGATGCATACAGATCTTCAGCATTAAATAACCCCTCTAAAGCAAAAGCGGTCGATGCTTGTGTCCCATTTAACAGGGCTAAACCCTCTTTAGGAGCAAGAGTGATAGGAGCTAGATTGGCAATTGCCAAGGCCACTTGTCCGGAAATGATCTCGCCTTTATAGCGCGCTTTACCTTCACCTAAGAGTACGGCACTCATATGAGCCAGTGGAGCAAGATCACCTGAAGCCCCCACGGAACCTTTTTGTGGGATACAGGGGTAAACCTCTTTATTGATTAACGTGATAAGCGCTTCAATTACCGATAAACGGATGCCTGAGAAACCACGCGCTAGACTGTTTATTTTTAGCGTCATAACCAATCTAACGGTTGCATCACTCATCAGCTCGCCAATGCCTGCAGCATGTGATAAAACAATGCTACGTTGCAGTTCATCCAAATCTTCAGTTGCTATGCGGGTATTCGCTAATAATCCAAATCCAGTATTAATGCCATAAACTGCACGATCATCAGCAATCACGTCATTGACAATTTGAGTGCTGGCGTGAATACCTGCAACAGCACTGCCATCCAATGATAATTTAACGTGCTTTCTGCTGATCTTACGCAACTCTGCTAGGGTGATTTTTCCAGGATTTATTGTCAATTCAAACATAGGTAATGTTCTCCGTAACGCGTGTTATGTGGTTTTATTTATTTGCTTAGTCGCAGATAAAAACAACTGCAAATATTGAAACTTAAATTACTTGGGCGATCATGTCTATACAACTTATTTGTAGATAATAGGAGAGAATATTATTTAGTGCAAGAATTTTTGTACCGTGGACCAAGAGAAAGTAAAAAAACAGCAAGTCAGAAATGGCTTGCTGTATGGGTTAGCAATGAATTGTGGTTGTTGTTTATGGTGTCAGAAATTATTTCCTGCCAAAGTGGCCAAACAATTGGAATCTTGACCCAGGAGATAAAAGCCGCGCCGTTGTCACGAGTTGCTCATTAGACCAAGTTCGGCGTTTTATTTGTAGACAGGGTTCATTTTGTTCAATTTGCAATAACTCGCATTCAGCAGGCGTTGCCATTACCGCTTCGACAAGATGCTCGCCTTCAGTCATTGGTGCTATCTTCATCAGGTAGTCATAGGTCGTATTATGCTGAAAATCTTGTTTGTCATAGTCGGGCGCGATAGCTGCATTGACAACGCGCTCCTCAAGTTGAATGGGCAACTCATTTTCGAAGTGCAGAATGGTTGCACGAAATATGCTGTGGTTGGTGCGAACGCCAAGGTTCATCGCCTCTTCCATGGTGGCTTTGGTGCGTGTGAGTTTGATTAATTGCGCTTTGTGTTGATGACCGCGATCAGTAATTTCATCCACAATATTATGGACTTCAGAAAGGGCTGAATGCGTCTTTTTTTGAGCAACAAAAGTACCCACTCCCTGCTGACGTACTAATATGCCCTCATCGGTCAGTTCTCTTAGTGCTCGGTTTATTGTCATGCGGCTAACGCTTAATGCTTTAACCATTTCTGATTCAGAGGGAACTCTCTGGTCAGCTTGCCATTCACCGCAAATAATCTTCTGGCAGATTGCCTGTTTCACTCGAGCATAGATAGGAGCCGGTGAATCCTCAATAGACTGAGTAAGGCGTTGCATCATACTGCTCGTTGTTTCTGTCATGACTCGACCTTATTCCATCAGTAATAGTGGTTAGTTTGGGTTGAACTGGATTATAACCAGTATCTTACAGAGATAACAGTATAGGCATAAATAAATATTTTTCTTGTCTATACAAGAAAGGTTCGGCTACACTAAAAAGATTGTTTTTAGCCGTGGGAATTATTTATGGTCAGTCATGTTTATTTTGCAAAACAAGCCCTTTTAAACCAAGGTTGGGCTCAGAATGTGCGTATTGAAGTGCTTGACGGGACGATCAATTCTATTATTAAGGATGCACAATCTGATGATGCTATTTGTTTAATAGGGCCGATTTTACCGACTATGGCGAACCTTCATTCCCATGCTTTTCAACGGGCAATGGCGGGGTTAGCGGAAGTCAGCTTAGATCCCAATGATAGCTTTTGGAGCTGGCGGGAACTTATGTACAAGATGGTGCAAAAAGTAACCCCGGATGATCTGCGTATTATTGCCACACAGTTGTACATCGATATGCTTAAAGCGGGTTATAGTCAGGTTGCAGAGTTTCACTATTTACATCATCAGCAAAATGGTCAGGCGTATAGTCAGCCTAATGAGATGGCCATGCAACTGCTACAAGCGGCCAACACAGCGGGCATCGGACTAACCTTGTTGCCTGTGCTTTACAGTCATTCTGGTTTTGCCGGTCAGGCTCCTAATGAGGGTCAAAAACGCTTTATTAATAATACCGAGCAATATTTGAATTTGCACCACAGCTGCGAAAAAATGTTAGCGGATCACAGATTACACCGATTAGGTATTTGCTTTCACTCTTTAAGGGCCGTGACACAAAAGCAGATTGAAGAGGTGTTAACAGCAACATTAGTACCGATGCCTATTCATATCCATATTGCTGAACAAAAAAAAGAGGTACAAGACTGTTTAACCTGGAGCGGGCAACGTCCTGTGCAGTGGTTAAATAATCAGATTGGCATAGACAGCAGATGGTGTTTGATACACGCTACACACCTTAATCATGATGAGATATTAGCAATTGCACGGAGCAAAGCGGTTGTTGGTTTATGCCCAACAACCGAGGCTAATTTGGGTGATGGTATTTTTCCTGCTGTTGATTTTATACAGGCACAGGGGCGCTGGGGAATAGGCTCTGACAGTCACGTTAGCCTCTCGGTGGTAGAGGAGTTGCGCACTTTAGAATACTCCCAACGGTTACGAGACCAACAACGTAATCGATTATATAATAAGCAACAAAATCATATTGGTGATTTTTTATTTCAACAGGCGCGACTCGGTGGAGAACAAGCATCACAGGTTAAACTTGGATTGGAAGTCGGTCATCGGGCTGATTTTATGGTGCTTGATCATCAACATCCTTTTATCGCTGCCAGTAATAGTGAGGATATTATTAATCGCTGGTTGTTTGCCTCAAATGAAAATTTGATCAGGCATGTTTATATTGCAGGCGAGCCTATCATCACAGACTTTAAACATGTTCAGGAAGAGCAAGTGCGGGGAGAGTTTACCACTTTGTTAAAACGTTTATTTGCAACGGTTTAACATCTGCCATCTTTGCCGATCAATAAGAAAATATTTGAATCCGATTGATGATTGCAAGTTTTTTACGTGATGTTGAAGGAAATGCACCCACATTAAATAACCAGATTTTAGATAGTATAAATTTGCAGATTAAAATAGCTGAAAATTATTGTTAATTTTTGTATTTAAATCGACACCAATAACCCTCTTCAAAAACAATTGATCTTTTCTCGAAAGGCCTTGGAATCTGTGAAATAGCGATTATTTCTAGTATGCTTATTTATTAGCTTTCAGCGTTGATTAATGGGGCTGTAATTTGGGGGTATATATCAAGAATAGGTTGAAATCAATGTGTTCATAAGTCTTGTTATGCTGTTTTAGTTTACCTGTAAATTAGTCATACAATCACTATTAAGCGTATTATATTGTGCGATCGTTTGTAATACTGACTTTGATATCGCCATTTATTCACTCCTGAAATAGAGCCTCAAATAGTCCAAGTATCTTTACATACTGCGCAATTTTTCAGCCCTCTGATCGCAATAAAACTGCTTTAATTCGATCACGTTCATTCCCATTTATCATTTCTGAATAATATAGTTCAAATGCAGATTTTTGCGTTGCTGATAACTTGATTTTATTCATTCTGGTAGTTTGATCTCATTTATAAAAAAATTAAGCCTATTCATTGGTCAGGGGTGAAAATAATGCATATACATGTATAGGTATTATTCCTACTTGTATTGTATCAAGTGATATATAAAAATAGAAAATGGAAAAAACTATGACAAAATTAGTAACCTCAACTTTTTCAAGAAGCATTATTTGGGCTCGATTAATTGGCTTAAGTAGTATTGGTATCTTTATATTTTTTGTTCCAATCACCGTTGCAAGTAAACAAAGTATTCCTTTGGATCATATCGTTAGCTGGATGAAAGTCATGCTAGGTGAAGGGGCTAGTTGGTATGCCATGCTGATGATTTTAGCTGGTGCCGTGTATCCGCTTATTACTAACACATGGCGTAACAGCCTTACTAACAAAATTTTTCTTTTATTAAAATGGATTGGGGTTATTACGGCAATGATGGCGATCAGTAAATCTGGACCAGATTTTTTGCAAACCCCAGATATGTTGCCTTTTTTATTCAATAAACTGGTCATCTCTGTTGGTTTAATTGTGCCTGTTGGCTCTGTTTTTTTAGCTTTTTTAGTCGGCTATGGTTTATTAGAAAGCATCGGTATTCTTTTGCAAAAGTTGATGAAACCAATTTGGCGTACTCCTGGCCGTTCTGCCGTTGATGCAGTTGCCTCTTTTGTTGGTAGCTATTCAATTGGTTTACTTATCACTAACCGAGTTTATCTTTCTGGTCATTACTCTGCACGTGAAGCGGCAATTATTGCGACAGGCTTTTCAACTGTTTCAGCAAGTTTTATGATTATTGTTGCAAAAACACTGAATTTGATGGAGATTTGGAATCAATATTTTTGGATAACGTTATTAATTACTTTTATCGTTACCGCTATTACTGCACGTATTCCTCCGTTATCAACAATGAATAATGATGCTCAATATAGAGAACCAAATTGCGAATCAGGTAAACGATTCACTATCGCACTCGAAAATGGGTTGGAAGTAGCAAAAAAAGCAGATCCGCTACTAAAAAGCATCGTCGCGAACCTTAAAGATGGTTTACTAATGACAATCAGTATTTTACCTTCAATTATGTCCGTTGGACTAATCGGCTTATTACTCGCGAAATATACACTGTTATTTAATTGGATTGGTTATCTTTTTTATCCGGTGGCTTGGGCTTTCGATATAGAGAACGCAATGGAGCTCTCTAAGGCCAGTGCATCTGGGTTGGCTGAAATGTTTTTACCTGCTTTATTAATGAAAGATGCTGACTTAATTGCACGTTTTTCTGCTGGTGTTGTCGCAATTTCGTCAATCCTCTTTTTTTCTGCATCAATCCCTTGCATTCTTTCTACCAAAATTCCGCTAAATGTAACTAAGTTAGTTATAGTGTGGTTTATTCGTACATTTTTAAGTCTATTATTGGTAATTCCAACCGCTATATTTCTTTTTAATTAACATTTAAAGCCCATAATAGAGTAAAATTATGGGCTTTATTATTACTTTATATAATACCAACATAATTAAGGTTAACTGAGTGATAGCGACTTAGCAGAGAGTGTGAATGTGTCCCTAACGAGGGCGCTGCATTATGGTGTTACAATAATTTTTTACTTCTTTTAATAAAATCGGCTAATGTCTACATACTTGTCTTGGCGTAAATAGGCAGGTTTATCCAGTTCATCCGCTTCTGATAAATCATTGTTAACCAACTTATCTTGCCTCGCCTTATTCGTTTTTGAATGAAGTGATTTCAGCGCATTCACAGCAGTACAAGATTGTTCTTCGTGACTTGCTATTTTATCCTCTAAACAAGTTGCGATGACAGTAAAGTTTACCCCCGTTTCATTATCCTGGCGAACCGTCACACCAATAATGATTTCTGAATCTTCAGCAACGTAAGCTTTTAATGCATCACCGGCCAAATTATATTCTTCTAAACTAAAATCTGATCCCGCAACAATATGTACCAGCATGCGACTAATATTGGCTAAATCAACATCTTCAAGTAATGGGCATAACATCGCCTCTTTCACCGCTAAGTTTACTCGATCATCTCCATTTGCTCTGCCCACCCCCATAACACACGTTGTTCCTTTACCGCTATTAACCGTTCTTAAGTCTGCATAATCTAAGTTAATTAGCCCATCTTCTTCATTAATAATGGTGGAAAAACCTGATACCGCTTCGTAAAGTACACCATTCGAGGCCTTTAGTGCTTCAAGAAATGGAACGCCTTTAGGTAAACTTTTTTGTAATTTATCATTCGGTAAAGTTAATAATGAATCAATATGATTGGCCAATAACTCAATGCCTTGTTCTGCATAATTCATGCGTTTTTTGCCCTCAAAATAGGAAGGTTTAGTTACCACAGCAATCGTTAATGCATTTAACTCTTTAGCAATTTCAGCAACAACGGGTGAGGCTCCAGTACCTGTTCCTCCCCCCATTCCCACCGCAATAAAAACAATATCGGCACCCAGTAATGCCTTACGAATTTGCTCTTTGTTTTCCATTGCGGATTGATAGCCAATTTGCGGGTTTGCTCCTGCCCCTAACCCTTTTGTTAATTTAACACCTAACTGCACTTTGGTATCTGCACAAGAGTTTTTGAGTGCCTGAGCATCGGTATTCATCGTAATAAATTCAACACCGGATAAGCCTTTCTCTATCATGTATTGAACGGCATTGCCACCACCGCCTCCAACACCTACCACTTTGATAACGGCTCGGTCTTTATGCTCTTTATCAACGACAATAGTAAAAATAGGATCATTCTCTGTATTGTTTTCATCGAACATAGTAACTCCTTATATCATCATTTAAGGTGGCTAAGGACTTAATGTTTAAGGTTTTTATGAGAAGAATTCATTACGCATTGTAATGCTCTGCCAGTGTTCCTTAACCTATCTTGAATTTAAGTATTAAGTGTAATTGTTTATGCAGCCACCAATCGCTTTGACTGCCCTGTAAATAATTCATGAGGTGCTTTATATCTTCGTATTTTTATTGGTCGGTGCTTGAACTTATTAACCACCATCTGTATATCTCTGCATGGTGACTGCCAATCGCCAATTATTGATTTTAAATCAATAATATTAGGATGTTTATCAATACTGACACGATTGATTAACTGACTGCGTTTATCCATAGCTAGCATAACGGCTTTTGTTCTTCTTACTCGCTCGCGTTAGTTGCATGTATAACAATCCCCCATTGGCTTTATCTCGATAAATGTATTGATAAATAGTTTCATGGTGAAGCTGTATTTTATTCTCTAAAGCTAAGCGCCCAGTGATTTGCTCAGGTGTATAATCGTTATACAGTAACGTGTCAATCCAACCTGTAACTTCATCCGTTAATTTACACGCTTTAAATGCTGATTTGCGTCTCTTTTGTGCTAATTCATTTGCTTGTTTGGGTCGGTAGCCTTTAAGACCTATATTCCGTTTTAGCTCTCTTGAAATGGATGAGGCGGAGCGGGTTAATTCATTAGCTATTTCTTTTTGGCTTTTACCTGCTTTTTTAAAAGCATAAATCTGGTATCGTTCTTCTTGTGTCAGCTGTTTGTAGTTCATTAAGTAATTTCCTTTGGCGAAAAAAGGGACGAATTATAACGGCTGACCACTTAATCTTGGCAATTGCACTTATTGTCCGAATTTAGGTATTGATAATCGTTGTCACAATACAAATAGTTTTACACAACTCACTTTGTGCTGTTCATGCGGATCATGCACCTGCTCAATAATGTTAGCGTCCTTACAAAATCCAGTCATTAATCCAGAGTATTTGAGTAAACGGGGTACGTTATGATTCATCTCTCTTAAAAGAGAGTAATAGTTCAAAAACAGGGTTATTTGTTGACTTTGTTTGATTTTTATTTGATATTTCTTTTTTTCTTGAACTAAATCACCTTTTTAAGGTAAATAATAAAAGATATTTGGGTGTGGAATGACAACACATATAAGATAAGTGCATTAGAAATTCAGTTAACCTTAGGCGCTATGTGTCATGCATATGCAAGGTTTTTTGCTTATATTTTTATTGTATATTTTTGTTTATAAGGATTATCACGTTATTTTTTGTTA